>DATIFV010000116.1:0-8621 GCA_035455085.1 Candidatus Methylomirabilota bacterium
GCGGTGAACCTGGCCGGGCTCGCGCTCCTGCACGCCGGCGCCGGCGAGAGCCTGAACGTGCGCAGCGCCTACCTCGAGGTGCTCGGCGACGCGGTCAGCTCCGTTCTCGTGATCGCGGCGGGCCTGGTGATCCTCTTCACCGGGTGGACCGGGGCGGACGTGGTCGCGGGCGCCCTGATCGCGCTGTTCATCCTGCCCCGCACCTGGGCCCTGCTGCGGCAGGCGGTCAACGTGCTCCTCGAAGGCGCGCCGCCGCACCTGGACGTGACCGAGATCGAGAGCGCGCTGCGCGCGGTACCCGCGGTGCGCCGGGTCCACGACCTCCACGTGTGGACCCTCACCTCGGGCCGCGAGGCCATGAGCGCCCACGTGGTGGTGGAGGCGGGGACGCCCGGCGACAAGATCCTCGAAGAGCTCCACCTCATCCTCCACACCCGCTTCGGCATCGACCACACCACCATCCAGATCGAGACCGAGCCGGCTTCTCTCCTCCAGATCACGTCACGGAGCCAGGCATGAAGCGCAGCGAGGGACGCATCCTCACCACCCACGTCGGCAGCCTGCCCCGGCCTCCCGCGCTCCGCGACCTGCTCGTGCGCCGGGACCGGGGCGAGCCGGTCGACGCGGTGGCCCTCGCTCGCGAGGCGGACGCGGCGGTAGCCCACGTGGTGGCGAAGCAGCTGGAAGCCGGCATCGACGTCGGCAACAACGGCGAGCAGCCGCGCGCCGGCTTCTCGACCTACGTGGCCGGCCGCATGCGCGGCTTCGGAGGGGCGAGCCGGCGCCTGCCCGCCCGTGACCTGATCGAGTTCCCCGACTACGCGGACATGCTGGCCCGCCGCCGCCGCGACGCGGCCCGCATCGCCGACGCGCCGCAGGCGATCGCGGAGGTGGAGTACGCGGACCTGGGCCCCGCCGCCGAGGAGTGCGACGCCTTCCTCCGGCACACCGACCGCCGGTCGCCCGCCTTCGCGGAGCGCTTCATGACCGCGGCCTCACCCGGGGTGATCGCGACCATCCTGCTCTCGGCGCACTACCGCTCCCACGAGGAGTACGTGATGGCGCTGGCCCGCGAGATGCGCAAGGAGTACGCGCTGATCCACGCGCGGGGGCTGCTCCTGCAGGTGGACTGTCCGGATCTGGCCATGGAGCGGGCGCGCTTCTTCCAGGACGTGCCGCTCGAGGCCTTCCAGCGCAGCGTGGAGCTGCACGTGGAGGCGATCAACCGGGCCACCGCCGGGATCCCGCCCGAGCGGATCCGCCTGCATCTCTGCTGGGGCAACTACGACGGCCCCCACACTCACGACGTGCCGCTCGAGGCGGTGCTGCCGCTCGTGTACCGGGCGCGGGTGGGTGCGCTGTCGCTACCCCTCGGCAACCCGCGTCACCAGCACGAGTACCGGGTGCTGCGGCGCCACCCGCTCCCCGGATCCATGCTGCTGCTGCCCGGGGTCATCGACACCACCACCAACTACGTCGAGCATCCGGAGGTGGTGGCGGACCGCATCGTGGCCGCCGCGGAAGCGGTCGGCGACCCCACCCGGGTGCTCGCCTCCACCGACTGCGGCTTCGGCACCTTCGCGGGCTCGGAGATGGTCGCGCACAGCGTGGTGTGGGCCAAGCTCGGCGCCCTCACCGAGGGCGCGGCCATCGCGAGCCGGAGGCTCTTTCCATGACTCCCGAGCGCTTCGCCCAGGGCATGACCTTCGACGAGTACGTGACGTTCACCGGTTCGCCCGGCAATCTCGCCCGCGAGGGCTTCGACATCCGCCGGTTCAGCCTCGTCCGGCCGCGCCTCGACTGGAGCCGCTACCTGCGCGAGCGCTACGACCGGGCCCGGCTCACCGCCGAGCAGGTCGCGGCCGTCCGCTGGCTGGCCGCGCAGCCGGGCGGGCCCGCGAGGATCGCGGTGATCTCGGAGGACTGGTCCTCCGACTGCCGGCGGGACGTCCCGTACCTCGCGCGCCTGGCCGAGGCGGGCGGTCTGGAGCTGCGCATCTTCACCAGGGACGGGGACCGGATGCTGCGCCAGGGCCTGCCCGACCCCGTGGCGGGAGGCAACGCGGACCTGGTGCTCGCCTACGCCAACGAGAAGGACGGCCAGCGGTGGGCGTCGGTCCCGGTCGCGGTCTTCTTCACGAAGGACCTCGCCGAGATCCACCGCTACGTCGAGTACCCCGCGGTCTACCGCAAGGACCGCCTGCTCGCCCACCTGCGGGCCGTGCGGCCCGGCGAGACCGAGGAGCAGGCCAAGGTCCGCGCGGGCCGCGACATCGGCGCCCTGCTCGAGTCTCCCTTCTACGACGTGTGGGCCCAGGCCGGGATCGCGGAGATCCTGAGCGCGCTGCACGAGCGCCTCGTCCTCTCCTAGCGCTTCAGCCGCGAGCTAGGGGGCGATCCACCAGGCGTGGATGAGCCACATCGCGGCCGCCACCGCGATCAGGAGCGGGATGAACACGGCCCAGCTGCTGGTCCACGACGGCTTCGGCACCGTGACCCGCTCCCGTTCCCACTGCACCGCGTCCCGCCACGTGAGATCGCCCGCCGCGTAGCGCTGGAAGGCCTCGGTCACCCACGCGAGGGACAGGGCCCGGTCCGTGGTGCGGAACCGCCGGTCGAGCGAGCCCTCCTGCAGGTCGAGGCCGAAGCCGGCCTGGACGCTCCCGGTCGCCTGGAGATACGTCGAGTCGGAGGCGCCGAGGGTGGCCACCACGTTGCGGCCGCCGTCGAGCGAGGCGAGGACCTTGGCGATGGTCGGCCCGTCGGGCCGCTCGTAGCCGGTATCGTGAGTACTGAGCAGCAGGTCCATCTCGAGAACCCCTCACCTCAGTAGGAGCGTGGCAGCCCGAGCACGTGCTCCGCCAGGTAGTTGAGCGCCATCTGCTGCGAGACCGGCGCGATCTTGTAGAGCCGGATCTCGCGCCACAGGCGCTCCACGTGGAACTCCTTGGCGTAGCCGAAGCCGCCGAAGGTCTGCAGCGCGGCGTCGCAGGCGTTGAAGCCCGCCTCCGCGGCGAGCATCTTGGCCGCGTTGGCCTCGCGCCCGCAGGGCCGGCCGTGGTCGAACAGCCACGCCGCCTTGAGGCACATCATCTCGGCCGCGTCGAGCTGGGCCATCGCGTGGGCCAGGGGGTGCGCGATCGCCTGGTTCTTGCCGATCGGCCGGTCGAACACCACCCGCTCCTTGGCGTACTGCACCGCCCGGTCGAGCGCGGCCCGGCCGATCCCGACCGCCTCGATGCCGATCACGATGCGCTCCGGGTTCAGCGAGTCGAGCAGGTGGTAGAAGCCCTCCCCGACCGTGCCCACCACGTCCTCCTCGGGGATCTCCAGGTTGTCGATGAAGATCTCGTTGGAGTCGACCGCGGCCCGCCCGAGCTTGTGGATCAGGCGGACCGTGATCGCCCGGCGGTCGAAGTCGGCGAAGAACAGCGTCATCCCCTTGAGGGGACGAGCGGGATCGCGCTCCGAGGTTCGCGCGAGCAGCAGGATCCGGGTCGCGTGCTGCGCGTTGGTGGTCCAGACCTTCCGCCCGTTCACCACCCAGCGGTCGCCCTTCTTCTCGGCCCGGGTCTGGATGCGGGAGGTGTCGGTGCCCGCGTTCGGCTCGGTGACCCCGAACGCCATCACGATCTCACCGCTCACGATCCGCGGCAGGTACTTCCGCCTCATCGACTCGGTGCCGTACTTGACGAGCGGGGTGGGCGGGAAGACGTAGAAGTGGATCGGGGAGCACCCCGAGGTGCCGGCGCCCGAGGCGCAGATCTCGTGCAGCATGAGGGCCGCCTCGGTGACCCCGAGGCCCGCGCCTCCATACGCCTCGGGGATCGTGATCCCGAGCCAGCCGTTGTCCGCGAAGGCCTTCACGAACTCGGCCGGGTACTCCGCCCGGTCGTCCTTGTCGAGCCAGTAGTCGAGCGAGAAGGTGCGGGCCAGCGCCCCGACCTCTTTCCGGATCAGCTCCTGCGATTCCGTGAGCGCGAAGTCCATGGTGGCCTCCTGGTCGGGGGCCAGGATAGCACGGCCGCCCCGGGGCTTGCCCGGCGCCACCCCGGTCGGTATGCTGGCGGCCATGAGCGAGACGACCCCCGCGATCCAGGACTACCTGGGCGCGATCTACGACCTGGCCGGCACCGACAAGCCGGTGATCGGCGCGCGGCTGGCGCGCCACATGCACGTCTCCGCGCCGTCCATCACCGAGGCGCTCCGCCGCATGCAGAAGGAAGGCTACATCCGGGTCGGCGGGCGCAAGGAGATCCGGCTCACCACCAAGGGGCGCGGCATCGCCGAGACCCTGGCGCGCCGGCATCGGCTCATCGAGCGGTGGCTCACCGACGTGCTCGGGCTCGACTGGTCCCGCGCCCACGACGAGGCGCACCGCCTCGAGCACGCGCTGTCGCCGGTGGTGGAGGAGCGGCTGGCCGAGACCTTGGGCATGCCGAGCACCTGCCCGCACGGCAACCCCATCCCCGGCATGCCCGCCCCGGAGGCGCGGCACCCGATCCCGCTCAGCCAGGCGCCCACCGGCCATCCCTTCGTGATCGAGCGCATCACCGAGGAGGCGGAGGCCGATCGGCAGCTGCTCCGCTTCCTCTGGGAGAGCGGCATCCGCCCGGGAAGCCGCATCGAGGTGACCGAGATGGCGCCGTACGCGGGTACCGTGTCGATCCTGCTGGAGGGGCGCACCGTGACCATGGGGCTCAGCGCCGCCAACAAGATCTGGATCTACGACCCGATGGAGCCGGCCGATCGCCCGAAGCCCGCCCGCGCCCGCCGTCCCGCCAAGTCGCGCGCCTGAGATGGCGGTCAAGGCGCTCTACGCTCTGCAGAACGGGTTCCTCGGCTTCGAGCGCACCGGTCTGTTCTACGGGGAGCGCTCCCCCGAGCGCGTCGCGATCCCGGTCACCTGCTACCTGGTGCGCACCGACGATGCGGTCATCCTGTTCGACACCGGCATCTCGCCGCGGGCCCTGCCCGGTCTCGTGCGCACCGATCCCCTGTGCCGCTTCGAGGACGCCGACCTGCTGGTGCACCGACTCGACTCGGTGGGGATCGAGCCCAAGGACGTGGACCTGGTGGTCCTGAGCCACCTGCACTTCGACCACGCGGGGGGCGCCGCGCTCTTCGACACCGCGGAGCTGGTGGTGCAGAAGGACGAGTACTCCTACGCGCACTACCCGGCCGCCTTCTTCGCGTCCTTCTACTACCGGAAGAACTTCGACCTGCCCGGCTACCGATGGCGCCTGCTCGACGGCGACGCCGAGCTGGTGCCGGGCGTGAGCGTGCTGCGCAGCGACGGCCACACCCCGGGCCACCAGTCGCTGCTCGTGCAGCTCCCCCAGACCGGCCCGGTGATCCTGGCCGGCGACTCCTGCTACTGGCAGCGCTCGATCGACGAGGAGATCCCGCCCGGCGTGGTGTGGGATCCGACCCGGGCCATGCACGCCATCAAGCGGCTCAAGACGCTCGCGCGTCTGACCGGCGGCCGCATCTTCCCGAGCCACGACCCCGCGTTCTGGGCCAAGGTCATCAAGGCCCCGGACGCGTACAAATAGCCCCCTCGTCTCGAGGGGCTCCTCTCACCCCTCTCCCTCTCGGGGAGAAGGGCAGGGTGAGAGGAATGGAGAACGGAGACCGCCATGGGAGTGCTGGACGGGATCAAGGTGCTGGAGATGGCGCGGGTGCCCCCCGCCGAGCTGCCCGGGATGTTCCTCGCCGACATGGGCGCCGAGGTGCTGAAGATCGAGACACCGCCGGAGCCGCCCGAGGACACCGAGACCCAGCGCCGCGCCGCCTTCGCCTACGTCAACCGCAACAAGCGCTCGCTCGCGCTCAACATGAAGGCTCCGGAGGGGCAGGCCATCTTCCGCAAGCTCGCGGCCACCGCCGACGTGATCGTCGAGGGCTTCCGGCCGGGGGTCATGAAGCGCCTCGGCGGCGACTACGAGACCCTCTCGGCCGCGAACCCGCGCCTGGTCTACTGCTCGCTCTCCGGCTTCGGCCACAACGGGCCCTACCGCGACTACCCGGCGCACGACGGCAACTACCTGTCGCTGGCCGGCGTGCTCAACCTGATCGGCGAGCCGGACCGCAAGCCGGTCTTTCCCCTGAACCTGGTCGCCGACTACGGCGGGGCCAGCATGCACGGGGCGCTCGGCATCATGCTCGCCCTGTTCGCGCGCGAGCGCACCGGCCGCGGCCAGCACGTGGACGTCTCCTATCTCGACACCTCGCTCGCCCTCCTGGCCGCCACCCCCAACATGCGCTTCTACTGGAGCGACGGCATGGCCCCGAAGCGTGGGGAGGGCTTCCTGGGCGGCTCCTACCCCTATTACGCGGTCTACGAGACCAAGGACGGCAAGTACCTGACCATCGGCTGCACCGAGCCCTGGCTCTGGGAGAACTTCTGCAGGGCCATCGACCGGCCGGACCTCGTGAAGTTCGCGCGCAAGCCCGACCAGTTCGTGCGGGCGGCCAACGCGGAGGAGGATCGGGCACGGCGGGAGGTGGAGGCGGTCATCCGGACACGGACCCGGGACGACTGGTACGACTTCCTGGTGAAGGCCGACGTCTGCGTGGGAAAGGTCTACGAGCCCGAGGAGGTCGTGGCCGATCCGCAGGTGCAGGCGCGCGACATGATCGTCGAGATGCGCCACCCGATCCACGGGACCGTGAAGCAGTTCGGCCAGCCGATCAAGCTCTCCGCGACCCCGGGGACGCTGCGCAGCGCCGCCCCCCACTCGGGCGAGCACACCGACCAGGTGCTGGCCGAGCTCGGGATGGCCGCGGGCGAGATCAAGGCGCTGCGGGACCGGAAGATCGTCGCCTAGATGCGCCCCCTCGTGCGCGGGGTCGGGCTCGCCCTGCTGCCCCAGGCGGGGGCCGACACCCCCAGGGGAGCTCGCCGAGCGGCCTTCTCCCAGGTCAAGAAGGGCGCGGTGACCGCGGGGCCCAAGAGCCTGCCACCCGGTGCCCGCGAGCGCGCAGCCGTTCGTCAAGGTCCTGACCACCTACTCCCCACCCGCCCCCAAGCGCTGAGAGCCGAGCGATGACCACCGCCCCCGAGTCCTTCGTCGAGCTGCTGTCGGCCCGTGCGCGCATCGGCTGGGGAAGCCCGCCCGCGGCCCGGCCCGTCTCGGGCGCGCTCTACGAGTTCGGCGGCGGGTTCCCCGATCCGGCCTCGTTTCCCTACGACGGGCTCATCGACGCGACCGCCCGCATGATCCGGGCGGAGGGTGCCGAGGCCCTCACCTACGGGGAGCCGCAGGGCTACCGGGGGCTGCGGGAGCTGGTGTGCCACAAGTACGGCCTGTTCGAGGGCCTGAAGGTCGGGCCCGAGAACATCATCATCTCCAACGGGTCGGGGCACGCCCTCGCCCTGGCCTTCAGCGCCTTCGTGGACCCGGGGGACGTCATCCTGTCGGAGGCGCCCACGTTCTCGGGCACGCTGCAGACCATCCGGCGCCACGGCCCGCAGGTGCTGGACGTGCCGGTGGACGGCGACGGCATGGTGGTGGAGGTGGCGCGGGAGCACCTGGCCGCGCTGCGCGGTCGGGGCCGCCGCTGCAAGCTGATCTACACCATCGTGAACTTCCAGAACCCCGCAGGGCCGACCCTCAGCCTGCGCCGGCGGCGGGAGCTGATCGACCTCGCGCACGAGTACGACACGCTGATCCTCGAGGACGACGCCTACGGCGAGCTGCGCTTCGAGGGAGAGCACCTGCCCTCCCTGTACGCGCTGGACGGCGGCGGCCGCGTCATCCGGGCCGGCACCGTGTCCAAGATCCTGGGGGCCGGATTCCGGCTCGGCTGGCTCTGCGCGCCCCGGGAGATGATCCCCGCCTTTCAGGGCTTTCTCTTCGGCGGCGGCGTCAACCCCTTCGCCTCCCGGGTGGCCACCTACTTCCTGCGCGACAATCTGGCCTCGCACGTGGCGCTGCTCGTCAACGTCTACCGGGCCAAGCGCGACGCGATGCTGCGGGGCCTCACCGAGACGCTCGGGGACACCGACACCGAGATCAGCCGGCCGGAGGGCGGCTTCTTCATCTGGATCAAGCTGCCCACCGGCACCGATACCGGCAAGCTCTTCGAGGGGGCGGTGAAGGCGCGCGTGCAGTACACCCCGGGCCCGTCGTTCTTCCCCAACGGGGGAGGCGAGCGCTTCATCCGGCTGGCCTTCAGCTTCGAGTCCCCCGAGCGCTGCTACGCGGGCGCGCGGCTGATCGGCCAGGCCATCCTGGACGCGCGGAGCTGAGATGGCGCGTATCCTCGTCGTGGACGACGAGGACAACCTCCGTGACGTCCTCGTGGAGGTGCTGAAACGGGACGGCCACGAGGTGGACGCCGCCGCCGACGGGGCCGAGGGCCTGCGGCGCGCCGAGGCCCGGCGCTACGATCTGGTGGTGACCGACCTGCGCATGCCCGGGCTCGAGGGCCCCGCCCTCTACCAGGCGCTGCGCGCGCGCTATGCGCAGCCCCCGCCACGCGTCATCTTCATGAGCGCCAACGCCGGGATCGCCGAGTACGCCGACTTCCTCGCCGGCACCGGCGAGCCCGCCCTCGAGAAGCCCTTCAACCTCGCCGACATGCGCCAGGTCGTCCTCCAGGTCCTCGGTAGATAG
>DATIFV010000117.1:0-2091 GCA_035455085.1 Candidatus Methylomirabilota bacterium
CGCATCATCCGGCGCGACGTCGAGGCGGCCCAGGCGGCGCCGCGACCGGCGGCCGGCCCGCAGCCGGCGGTCGCTCCGGGGCGCCCGCAGCCCGTGCGGCCCGCGTTCGTCGTCCCGCCGCGGCCGGAGGCCGAGTTCGAGGACGTGCCGATGTCGCCGATGCGCGCGGCCATCGCCAAGCGCATGCCGATGTCGAAGGCGCCGGTGCCCCACTTCTACGTGACCTCGGAGGTCGCGATGGACGAGGCGTGGGCGCTGCGCGAGCGGCTCAACCGCCTCGACGGCCAGCCCAAGATCTCGGTCACCGACATGGTCGTCAAGGCGGTGGCGCTGGCCCTGCTCAAGAACCCCGGGGTCAACGCCCAGCTGAGCGGCCAGGGCATCCGCATCCATCACCGGGCCCACATCGGTATCGCGGTGGCACTGGACCAGGGCCTGATCACCCCGGTGCTGCGCGACTGCGACGCGAAGCCCCTGGCCCGCATCGCGGTCGAGGCGCGCGACCTCGCCGACCGCTCACGCGGGGGCAAGCTCCGCGCGCAGGAAATGTCCGGGGCCACCTTTTCCATCTCGAACCTCGGCATGTACGACGTCGAGGAGTTCTCCGCGATCATCAACCCCCCGGAGGGCGCGATCCTGGCGGTGGGCTCGGTGCTGCAGAAGCCGGTGGCGGAGGACGGTGAGCTGCGGGTGGGCCGCCGCATGAAGATGACGGTCTCCTGCGACCACCGGGTGATGGACGGCGCGATGGGCGCGCGGTTCCTGCAGGACGTCAAGCGCCTGCTGGAAGAGCCCCTGCGCCTGCTGGTCTAGCCTCGTGGCCGCCCAGGCGTTCGACGTCGTGGTGGTGGGCACCGGCCCCGGCGGCTACGTGGCCGCGATCCGCTGCGCCCAGCTCGGCCTCTCGGTCGCCGCGGTGGAGGACGACCGTCCCGGCGGCGTCTGCCTCAACTGGGGCTGCATCCCGACCAAGGCCCTCCTCCGCAACGCCGAGGTCGTCGGCCTCTTCAAGCGGGCGCAGGAGTTCGGCATCACGGTCGGGGAGTGGAAGGCGGACTACGCCCAGGCGGTGCAGCGCTCGCGCCGGGTGGCCGACCGCATGGCCAAGGGGGTCGAGTTCCTGTTCCGCAAGAACAAGATCACGCTGCTCCCCGGCCGGGGCACGCTCAAGGGCCCGCGATCGGTGGAGGTGGCGGGCAAGGACGGCAGCCAGACGCTCGAGGCCAGGCGCGCAGTCATCCTCGCCACCGGATCCGAGCCCAAGTCGCTGCCCGGGATCACCATCGACGAGAAGCGGATCATCTCCTCCACCGGTGCGGTCACCAGCGAGACCCGCCCCGGCTCGCTGATCGTGATCGGGGCGGGGGCGGTGGGCATCGAGTTCGCCGACGTCTACGCCGCCTACGGCGTCCGGGTGACGGTGCTGGAGGCCCTCCCGCGGGTGCTGCCGATCGAGGACGAGGAGGTCTCCACCCAGATCGCGCGCCTCTTCTCCCGGCGGGACATCGCGATCCGCACCGGCGTGAAGGTCAAGACCGTGACCCCGGACGGGGCCGGCGTGGCGGTGACGGTGGAGGCCGAGGGCAAGACCGAGACCCTCCAGGCCGACCAGGTGCTGATGGCGGTGGGCCGCGCGGCGCGCACGCGCGGGGTCGGGCTCGAGGCGGCGGGGGTGGCCCTCGAGCGGGGATTCGTGACGGTGTCGCCGACCATGGAGACGTCGGTGAAGGGGATCTACGCGATCGGCGACATGGCCGGCCACCAGCTGCTCGCCCACAAGGCGATGGCGGAGGGGGTCGTGGCCGCGGAGGCGATCGCGGGGCAGTCGCCGCGGCCGGTGGACTACGGCAACGTGCCGTCGTGCACCTACTGCCACCCGCAGGTCGCTTCCATCGGCGTCACCGAGGCGGCGGCGCGCGCGGGCGGGCGCGAGATCGCGGTGGGCAAGTTCCCGTTCACGGCCAGCGGCAAGGCGGTCGCGCAGGGCGACACCGAGGGGTTCGTCAAGGTGGTGGCGGACAAGGCCACCGGCGAGATCGTCGGGGTGCACATCGTGGGCCCCGAGGCCACCGAGCTGATCCACGAGTTCGT
>DATIFV010000118.1:0-2595 GCA_035455085.1 Candidatus Methylomirabilota bacterium
TCCTCCTGCCGGAGCCCGCCCAGCACGTCCTGGAGATCTCCAGGACCCATCTTGGAGGCTCACCCCGCGCAGGCCGCGTAGGCGGTGAGGCGGATCTCCTTGCCGGTCTTCGGATCGATCAGGCCAGTGGCCATCGCGGGCAGGACCGCCGGGAACGGGCCGTCAACCAGCCTCGGTCTCGACGAAGCCGCGGAAAGCCTCGGCGAGCGGGGAACGGCTGCGCTCCCGGTGGGTGGCGAGATAGAAGGCGCGGCTGATCGCGAGATCCTGCACGCGCAGGCACCACACGCTGCCCGCGCGACACTCCTCCTCCACCGCTCGGCGCGAGACCATCGACACGCCGACGCCGGCCTTCACCGCCTGCTTGATCGCCTGGGTGGAGCCCATCTCGCCCACCACCCGGAACGCGCCGATGTCGGTGCCGGCGGCCGCCAGGGCCGCCTCCAGCGCGGCCCGCGTACCCGAGCCCTGCTCGCGCAGCAGCAGCGGCTCGCCCCGCAGCTCCTCGAGGCTCACCCGCTGGCGCCCGTGCCACGGGTGGGCCGCGCCCACGATCAGCACGATGTCGTCGGGACACAGCTCGCGGTACTCGATCGCGCGATGGCCCGAGCGCGCGCC
This sequence comes from Candidatus Methylomirabilota bacterium, assembly GCA_035455085.1. Classification (GTDB taxonomy): domain Bacteria; phylum Methylomirabilota; class Methylomirabilia; order Rokubacteriales; family CSP1-6; genus CAMLFJ01. The sequence goes on from DATIFV010000118.1 coordinate 619, forward strand.
GACCACGCCGATCTCGGCCCGGCCCTCCAGCACCCACTCGGTGACCGCCTGGCTGCCGCCGATCAGCAGGGTGATCGCGATGTCCGGGAACTTCTCCTTGAAGCGCCCGATCAGCGCCGGGAGGATGTACTCGCCCGGGATGGTGCTGGCGCCCACCAGGAGGTCACCGCTCATCCGTCCCTGGAAGCTCTCGATCGCCTGGCGGGCCTCCCGCGACAGTGCGAGCATGCGCTGGGCGTAACCCAGGAGCAGCGCGCCGCCCTTGGTGACCGCGGCGCCGCGGCCGAGCCGGTCGAGCAGCCGCACGCCCAGCTCGTCCTCCAGGGTCCGGATGTGCTCGGAGACGGTGGGCTGGGTCAGGAAGAGGGCCTGGGCGGCGCGCGAGAACGAGCCGAGCTCGGCAACCTTGGCGAAGATCTCGAGCTGGCGCAGATCCACGGGGCGAGTATAGAAGGGGCGCGAGGCGCTGTCTAGCGAGGGAGGGCGGCGCCGCGGGCAGGCGAGACGACGAAGGGGCCCGAAGGCCCCCGAGACCACGCGCGGCTGGCGATCCCGATCAGTGGCAGCCGCAGCCGCCTCCGCAGCAACCCCCGCCTCCGGCCGTGGGGGGGGCGGCCGACGGATCGCTCATCCGTCCGCCCACCTTCACCCCGACCACCGAGAGACGCCGGCTGACCCGGTCGCTCGCGCACGACGGGCAGGCCACCGCGGTCGCCACCTGCATGAACTTCTCGAACTGTGCCCCGCAGGCCAAGCACCCGTATTCGTAGATCGGCATGGTACGGCTCCGGCTCCTCGGGCTGACGCGCGGCTACTGGCCGCCGCGCTGGACGTAGCTCTTCACGAACTCCTCGGCGTTCTCCTCGAGGATGTCGTCAATCTCGTCCAGCAGGTTGTCCAGCTCTTCCTTGATCTTCTTGCCCTTCTTGGAGAGGTCGGCGCTCCCCGCGCCACCGTCCTCGCCCCCCTCGTTGGGCTTGGTCGGCCTCGTCTCCTTCTTCTTTTGCTCAGCCATCGGACGTCACCTCCTGGCCCCGCGTTCGCGGGACCGGTCTCAGGGCCTAGACGGTCGGCAGCACGATCCCCTGCTGGCCCTGATACTTCCCCTGCCTGTCAGCATACGACGTCTCGCAGGCCTCGTCCGATTCAAAGAAGAGGACCTGCGCGATGCCCTCGTTGGCGTAGATCTTGGCCGGGAGCGGGGTGGTGTTGCTGATCTCGAGCGTCACGTACCCCTCCCACTCCGGCTCGAACGGGGTCACGTTCGTGATGATGCCGCACCGCGCGTAGGTGGACTTCCCCACGCAGATCGTCAGCACGTTGCGCGGGATCTTGAAGTACTCGACCGAGCGCCCCAGCGCGAACGAGTTGGGCGGGATCAGCGCCACCTCGCCCTGGTAGTCGACGAAGGAGCGCGGATCGAACGCCTTCGGGTCCACGATGGTGGTGTTGATGTTGGTGAAGATCTTGAACTCGTCCGCGATTCGGATGTCGTAGCCGTAGGAGGACAACCCGAAGGAAATCCCGCCCTTGCGGACCTGGCGGTCCTCGAAGGGCTTGATCATGCCCTTCTCCAGGGCTTGCCGCCTGATCCAGCGGTCACTCTTGATCACGGATACACCTTGTCCGGATCGTACTGCCTGCTCGGAGCGAGAGTCAAGTCTCGGGGAGTCGCTCCCACGCCGCGCCGCCCACGTCGACCGGCAGGTTGATCGCTCGCCCCGCGATCCCGCCGGCGCGCAGGGCCACCTCCATCGCCCGCGCCACCGCCCCGCCGCCGCCGGGACGCACCACCGCGAGCATGGACGGGCCCGCCCCGCTCAGCACGCAGCCGAGCGCGCCCGCCCCGCGCCCCGCGGCCGCCACCGCGTCCATCCAGGGGAAGAGCCGGAGGCGATACGGCTGGTGGAGCCGGTCCTGCATGGCGAGCTCGAGCAGATCGAGCCGACCGGCGCCGAGCGCGGCCAGGAGCAGGCT
>DATIFV010000119.1:0-3058 GCA_035455085.1 Candidatus Methylomirabilota bacterium
TGTCTTAATACAACACCTGACCCCACGTTAGGCTGGTGGGGTGGGGTATGTGGAGCGGCACCTTCTGCCGGGGGAGCGGGTGCTGTACCGGACGCGCCTGCACTGGGTGCTCTTCATCAAGCCGGCGCTGGTGGTGCTGGCCGGCGCGGTCCTGATGGCCGTGCTCCGCGAGGTGCCCGATCCCCGCTGGCCATGGATGCTGGGCGCGGCGGTCACCGCGGTCGGGCTCGCCTGGGGGCTCGTGCACTGGGTCGAGCTGATGACCTCGGAGTTCGCGGTCACCACCACCCGGCTCATCTTCAAGGTGGGGCTGGTCTCGCGCTACACCACCGAGCTGCTGCTGGCCCGCGTGGAGTCGATCGGAGTGCAGCAGGGCCTCGCGGGTCGTCTGCTCAACTACGGTGACCTCACCGTCACCGGCACCGGCGGCGCCCGCGAGGTCTTCGGCCGGGTGCGCGATCCCATCGGCTTCCGCAACCACGTCCAGCAGGCGTCGCTGGGCGCGGGCACGAGCGGAGCCTGAGGCGAGCGACGCGGGCTCGACCGTTCCTTACGGTGCGCCCGGCAGCGCGCCGAGGTCGCGCGCGGTCCGGATGTCGGCGCTCTGGTCGCGGAGGATGGTCGGGCTCATCACGATCTCCTCGATCACGGTGCGCGCGGGCAGGGTCACGCAGAGCATGATGGCCTGGGCCACGTCCTCGGCCTGCATCATGGTGGCGCGGGCCCGCGCGTCGGGCGGCAGCGGCCGGTTGTCGAGGATCGGGGTGTCCACCTCGGCGGGCATGATGGTGGTGGCGCGGATGCCCTTGTCCCGCAGCACGGTGTGCACGTGACCCATGAGATTCCGCACTCCCGCTTTGGCCGCCCCGTAGGGGGCGCCGCCGATCAGCCCCGGCTTGAGCGCGGCGAGCGAGCTGACCGTGACGATGGTGCCGCCGCCGCGCGCGATCATGTCCGGCAGCACCGCCTGGGTGAGCGCGTAGACCCCGGTCAGGTTCACCGCGAGCACGCCGTCCCACTCCTCCTGCGTGACCCAGCGCACGTTGCGCGCCTTGCTCGAGTGACCCGCGTTGTTCACGAGCACGTCTACCCGGCCGTACTGCGCGAGGGTCCACTCGGCGAGGGCGCGGGCCTCGGCCGGCTTCGCCACGTCGCAGGTTCGGGCCACCGCGCGCCCGCCGGCCCGCGCGATCTCGCCCGCCACCGCCTCGATCGGTCCCTTGCGCCGGCCGGCCACCACCACCTGTGCGCCCTCCGCGGCCAGCATGAGCGCGGCCGCGCGGCCGATGCCGGTGCCGCCGCCCGTCATGATCGCGACCTGTCCGTCGAGCACTCCCATCGCGCTTCCTCCGGCCGCGGACGCCCGGCGCCTCAGCGCCAGGCCCACACGGGCTGTTCGAAGTGATCGACGCGCGTCGGGCGGCCGTGGACGACCACCTCGCGCATCTGGTAGAGCACCGCCGCGGTGGGCGCGTGGATCAGGGTGCCCAGCAGCGGAAGCTGGATGACCGGTCGGTCGCTCTCGGGAATGGTGATCAGCCGCGGCACGTCGGGACCCTCGAGCTCGTCGAGCGGCACCCGGAAGATCTTCGCCACCTCGGCCGGGTTCGGCACCAGCTCGTGGGTGGGCTCGGCCCATACCACCACCGGCGTGATGATGAAGCCGGAGCGGGTGCCGTAGTCGTCCAGCACCCCCAGCACGGTGCCCTCGTCGAGGCGGAGCCCGACCTCCTCGTGCAGCTCGCGCAGCGCCGCCTGCTCCGGGGTCTCGCCGGTGTCCACGCGCCCGCCGGGCAGAGCCCACTGGCCGGTGTGGCGGCGGAGGGTGGCCGCGCGCCGGGTGATCAGGAAGCAGGCGCGGCCGGAATCGTCGGGCAGGAGCACCTGGGCGACCGCGGCGCGCCGGCGTCCGTCGTCGGGCAGGGTCACGCGCTCGAAGGAGGACAGGTTGGCGCGCGCCCGGGCGAGGAGGGCACCGTCCAGCCGGGCCACTAGTAGGCTGGCAGCTTCCCGGCCCTGGTGCCGGTCTTGCGGACGACGCCCACCTCCTCCGCGGCCTTGGCGGCCATGAAGCGGCTGTCGCTCGCCAGGGTCACGAACTGGTAGCCCTCGGCGATCATCTTGAGGGCGTATGTCGCGGTGGCGTTGTGGATGCCCGCCACCACGTTGTGGCGCCGGCAGGCGGCCGCGATCTTCCGCTGGGCCTCCACCACCGGGGGATCGGTCTGGTCGAGGCGGGGCTTGAGGCCCATGGCGAGGCTCAGGTCGGAGGGTCCCACGTAGATCGCGTCCACGCCGTCCACGCTCAGGATCTCGTCCAGGTTCTTGAGGGCCTCCGCGGTCTCGATCATCGGCATCACGATGGTCTCGGTGTTGGCGTGGTCGCCGTAGTCGCCGCCCGCGTAGAGGGACGCGCGCACCGGGCCCCAGCTCCGGTAACCGCGCGGTGGGTACTTGCAGGCGCGCACCATCGCCTCCGCCTCCTGCGCGGTGTTGATCATCGGACAGATGACCCCGTAGGCCCCGGCGTCCAGGATCTTCATGAGCCGTGCCGGGTCGTTCCAGGGCACGCGGGCCAGGGGCACCACTCCGAGGGTGGAGATGCCCTGCAGCATGTTCACCGCCACCTGGTAGTCCACCACGCCGTGCTGCATGTCGATGGTCAGCGAGTCGAAGCCCTGGTGCGCCATCACCTCGGCCGAGAAGCCGCTCGGGATGGAGAGCCAGCCGTTGACCACCGCCTCGCCGCGCCCCCAGATCTCCTTCAGCGTGTTCTTTCTCACCTGACTCTCCGTTGACCCCGGGTTAGATGACCTTGTCTTGGCGCAGGGTGGCGATGTCGGCCGGGGAGTAGCCCAGCTCGGCCAGGATCTCGTCGTTGTGCTCGCCGGTGTCGGGAGCGGGAGTGCGGACCGCACCCGGCGTGCGCGAGAGCGTGACCGGGGGGGCCTGCACCAGCAGCTCGCCGAGGGCCGGGTGCTTCACCGGTACCGCCATCTTTAGATGGCGGATCTGCTCGTTCTCGTACACCTGCTTGACGTCGAGGATGGGGCCGGAG
>DATIFV010000120.1:0-2472 GCA_035455085.1 Candidatus Methylomirabilota bacterium
CAAGGTGATTGGTGGTCGACTCTGGAACGAGACAGCGCTCGGGCTCTACACCGTGGCACAGGACCTGGCGACCATGCCGATGCATCGGACGGGCGGCCTCATTAGCTCGATCGGTCTTCCCGCGTTCTCGCGACTTCAAGATCGTCTGGACGAAGTCCGCTTCTACCTACTCAAGGCAATCCGCATCACGAGCGTGCTCTCGTTCCCCTTCTTCATCGGGCTTGCCTTGACCTCGTCCGAGGCGGTGGCCCTGCTGCTGGGACCCCAGTGGCTGGCATCTGCGCCGGTCCTTCAGATCCTGGCCCTGGTCATGCCCCTTCGGATGGCAACCTCCCTGCTGTCACCCGTCTTGTGGGGTTTGGCGAAACCCGGCATCAGCGCCACGAACGTCCTGATTGCGGCGGTCGTGATTCCTGGCGCCTGCTTGATCGGCGGACAGTGGGGCCCGGTGGGCATGGCCGCCGCTTGGCTGGCTGGATATCCGATCGTGTGCGTCGTGACTCTCTACCGCTCGGGTGAAGCGGTGGGCTTGACGGTGCGCGAGTTCCTGGGCGCGATGAAGTGGCCTGCCCTCGCCACCCTGGCCATGGCGGCCGCTGTAGCCGTAACTCGTTGGTTGCTGCCCGGGTCCGGAATCGGACCAACGCTCGTAGTCATGATTCCAGTAGGCGTCCTGGTCTATGCGGGGGTCATGATCTTGTTCGATCGTTCCTCGCTGCGCGAGACACTGCTCCTTGTGACCCGGTGACGTGCCGAAGAAGCCCTAGGTCTGCTGGATGGCGCTCAGGCGGAAGGGGTTGGGGCCGACGGGGCGGGTGAAGGTCCAGTACTCCTCGAACTTCACCGGCTCGGTGCGGCTGCCCTCGAGCACCCGGGCGCCGCTCTCGTCCGTGGTGTAGTCGAGCAGGCTCGCCAGGAAGTGGACGGTCACGTAGTCCTGGCCGCCCTCCTGCCACGCCTCGGTGACCTCCGCGGCGCGCACCGCGATGTTCTCGAGCCGGTTGACCTTCCCATCGGCCCGCAGCCGGTCGCAGTCCCGCTGCAGCAGGCCCTGCATCTCGGGGGTGAGCTGGGCCGAGACGCCGCGCAGGTCGCGCGCCGTCCACGCGCCCTGCACCTTGAAGAAGACGTCCGAGGCGGTCTCCGCGAGCGCGCGGGCATCGAAGGCCGGGTCCATCTGCCGGATGTGCTCGAGGCCGCGCGCGAGGTCCGACGGCGCGGCCGGCGGGTCCAGGGTCGCGGTGGAGGCCGGGCCGGCCGCCCCGTAGCGGGCCGCGGTGGCGGCCTCGTCGCGGGTGAAGGGCCCGCCGCCGGCCATGGCGTAGCCGGGCTGGGCGTCGGCCTGGCGGCGCCGCATGGCCGACAGCGCGAACCAGCCGAGCCCGGCGATGATCAGGATCTCCAGCAGGCCGATCCCGCTCCCGAAGCCACCGCCGAAGAGGAGCCCGCCGAGCAGCCCGCCCAGGAGCAGCCCGCCGAGCAGCCCCCCGAACATGCCGCCCCACCCCGGCCGCTGCGGCTGGGCCGGCGTCATCGCCGGCGAGGACGGCTGGCTGGGCGCCACCGGGCTCTGCGACGGCCGCGCCGGCGCGGAGTAGCTGCGGCTGCCGCGGCTGCCGCTCGACCCGCCGCTCCCGGCGCGAGCCCAGGCGTCGGTCACGGAGAGCACCGGCAGGATGGCCAGCACCAGCAAGAGGGTCAGGGCCGGGGTCCGCTTCATTGCGCGCCTCCTCGTGGGGGTTCGCTCGGCACCGGATGTGCCCGACAGTATACCCGGAACTTTCCTCCGCGGGTCCGGTCTAAGCGGGTGACCACTACCCCGCCGCGCGGGCGGGACTCGGAGGAGACCATGAACGCTTCGCGACGCTCGTTCCTCAAGCTGCTCGGAACCGCCGGCACGGCCACCGTGTCGGCCGCAACCCCCGCCCTGGCCGACCGGATCCGCGTCCTGCCCGAGGGCGATCTCGCCCCCGGTGTCCTCGGTCAGGAGAGCCCGGATCTCGCGCGGGCGCTGGCCGGACTCGTGCTCGGCCCCGCCGCGACCCAGGGAGCGCTCTCGGTGCTGTGGCTGCGTGCCGCGGACGCGGCGACGCCCCCGATCGAGATCCTCACCCTCGACGAGGGCCGCGCCCAGGGCACCCTGGTCGTGACCGAGCACGCCCAGGCCAGCGTGCCCGAGCTGATCGCGGACAACCGCGGCAAGGCCTACGTGCTCCTGCTGGCCGGCGAGATCCTGATCGGGGGCAAGCAGAACCGGGTGCTGCGCGAGGACCTGCTGCTTCCGCCCCGGAGCGGCCCCCGGAGCATCGGGGTCTACTGCGTGGAGCAGGGCCGGTGGAACGAGGGCCGCAAGGATTTCGAGAGCCGCGGCAGCGTGCTGCAGCCGAGCGTTCGCTCCGAGGTGCTGCGCCGGGCCGATCAGTCGCGGATCTGGTCGGGGGTCACGACCGCCTCGCGCAGCCTCGGGGCCCC
>DATIFV010000121.1:0-31939 GCA_035455085.1 Candidatus Methylomirabilota bacterium
CTTGAAGCCGGCGAAGTACCCGGTGTCGCCCCCGTGATAGAAGCGCCGCTCGCGCCCCAGCACCGCCCACGAGGCCCAGAGGCGCTGGTTGCCGTCCCAGAGCGAGCGCTGGGAGAAGTGCTGGGCCGGGGTACACACGAAGCGCACGCCCCGGAGCTGCCGCTCCTGCCACCAGTCCAGCTCCTCCACGCGCGACATACCGTTGTCCTCGAACCACGCCTTCATGCCGAGCGGCACCAGGAAGAGCGGGCCGTGTGTGGCGGCCAGGCGCTTGACCGTCGGCAGGTCGAGGTGGTCGTAGTGGTCGTGGGAGATCGTCACCGCGTCGATGCGCGGCAGATCCTCGAAGGCCAGCCCCGGCGCCGCGACCCGGCGCGCGCCGATCCACGAGGTGGGCCCCGCCCGATCACTCCAGCTGGGATCGGTCAGCACGTTGAGCCCGTCGATCTGCACCAGGACGGTCGCGTGGCCGATCCAGGTGATGCTCCGGGGTGGGGGCACCGCCCGGAGCGCCGCGCCGTCGTTCGGCACCCGCGGGGCGTCGAAGGAGCGCGGCCCGGTCAAGCTCTGCCAGGTCCGCCGGGTGATGAAGGTCCAGCGGGTCCAGGCGGACGGCCGGGCAAACGCCGGATCGAGATTGCGGAAGCCGCCTTCCACGTGATGCAGGGGGCGCCCCGTGACGGGCTCGGTGCCGGCGGTGGCGCTGGCGAGCAGGATCAGCAGGAAGGGGGCGGCCTTGACGGCTGGCGGGCGCACTCTGCCGCGCAGTCTACCGCGGCCCCGCCGCGGGCGTAAAGCCTGCTAGGCCGGCCGCGCGCCCGCCTTCGCGCCGTTCGCCCCGACGCTCGGCAGGAGCCCGAGCAGCCTGAGGCGCTTGCGCAGCGTGTTCCGGTTGATGCCGAGCAGCTTCGCCGCCTTGAGCTGGTTGCCCCCGCACAGCTCCAGGGCATGGCGCAGGAGCGGCAGCTCCAGGCGGGCCATCACGCTCCGGTAGATCCGTCCCTCCTCGGCCCGCGCCTCGCTCACGAGGGAGGGCAGCGCGTGGCTGACGAGCTGCTCGAAGCGATCGGTGCCCGGTCGGGTGCTCATGCAGGATGGGCGCAGCAAGGCCTGTGCCCGAGGCGCCGCGAAGGGAAATCAAGCCCTTGTCGCCGCCCTCGGAGCCGGCGCCTCGGCGCGTTGCTCACGCCATGAGCATGGAGCCTCAAAGCTGGGCATGCGAGGCGGAGGCTAGAGCTTCCGCAGCCGCGCCGGGGGCAGGCCCAGGAGGTGCCGCCGGCAGGCTGCCCAGAGCGCCTCGACCGAGGCCACCAGCGCCGGTGCCGACGGGCGGAGCAGCCGCGCCAGCACGCCCCCGCGCCCGAGGGTGGAGACCCCCGCCCGCCCGCCCGCGGCTCCCGGGTCGAGCGCCGCCCGGAGCGTGGCCGCGAGCCGATCCCACTCGCTGCGTCCCGGCCGCAGGGCGACGAAGGTCGCCACATAGGGCAGCCCGTCGGTGCCGCCGAGCCCGTCGCGCCGTGGACTGCCGGCCAGGATCGCCCGCTCCCGGAGCATCAGCCCGTCCTCGTCGTGGACCGCCAGGCTCGTGTCGAGCAGGTCGAACCCCCACTCCTCTGCGCGGGCGACCCGGCCCGCGGCCCAGGCGTCCACGTAGAGCAGCGTGGCATCCGCTCCCAGGTGGATCTCGGCGGACTGATGGAGCCTCGCGCCGGGCGACGGGATCACGTGGTCGGGGATCCATTCCAGCACGGCGTCGGCTCCCACGTGAGCGCTGAGCCGCTGCACCGCCGCGGCCCCGGGGCTCCGGTAGACACGGGTGGCCGAGGGTGTGGACAGGCACACCCGGCAGCCCGGGCCCACCGCCAGCCGGGTCTCCAGGCGATCGCCCCCCAGCAGCCCCCCGGTCGGATTCAGGAGGAGCAGGGTGGCCGCCCCGTCCCCGTCGAGGTCCATCGGCTCGAGCGCCTGCAGCGGCAGGGTGAAGCGGCGCCCGGTGAGCACCGTGCGCCCGCCCCGCGCCTCGAAGGCCAGCTCGAGCCGGCCGTCCCGCCCGGTGCGCCCGGGCGCGCCGGCGGGCTCAGGGCTCGAAGAGGAGGTCCCGTCGGATCCAGGAGACCACCGCGTCGACGCCGGTGCCCTCCCGGAGATTGGTGAAGACAAAGGGCCGCTCTCCTCGCATGCGCTTGGCGTCGCGCTCCATCACACCCAGGTCGGCGCCGACGTGGGGCGCCAGGTCGATCTTGTTGATCACCAGCAGGTCGGAGCGCATGATCCCCGGCCCGCCCTTGCGGGGGATCTTGTCCCCCTGCGCGACGTCGATGACGTAGATCGTGGCGTCGACCAGCTCCGGGCTGAACGTGGCCGCGAGGTTGTCGCCCCCGCTCTCGACGAACAGCAGCTCGAGCCCGGGAAAGCGGCCCACCAGCTCGTGCACCGCCTCGAGGTTGACGGAGGCGTCCTCCCGGATCGCGGTGTGCGGGCAGCCGCCCGTCTCCACCCCGATCACCCGATCGCCGGGCAGCGCCCCCCGGCGGATCAGGAACTGCGCATCCTCCTGCGTGTAGATATCGTTGGTGATCACCGCCATGTCGAAGTGATCGCGCAGCCGTCGCGACAGCGTCTCGACCAGCGCGGTCTTCCCCGAGCCCACCGGCCCGCCGACGCCGATCTTGAGCGGCCGCGGGAGCGGGCCGGAGCCGCTCATGACCTGAACAGCCGCGCGTCCAGGCGCTCGTGGAGCATGCCCTGGATGTCGAGCCCCGGGGTGAAGCTCCAGAGATCGGCCGGCGGCCGGGCCGCCGCCTCCCGCGCCACCCGGGCGATCACCGGGTGCAGACTCCACAGCACCTCCTGCCCCTCGAGCTGCCCCATCGGCAGCAGGCGCAGCGCCGCGCCCACCAGCAGCGCGGTCGTCGAGTACAGGAACGCGGTGGCCGCCGCCTCCGCGTCCCACCCCAGGGCGCCCGCGGCCAGGCCGAAGGCAACCGCGTGATGACCGGGGGCCCGGCGCGCGTTGACCGACTCGAGGTCCCCGGCGAGGCGCGGCTCGCCGATCAGCGCCGCCGCCACCCGCAGCGTCTGGCGCCCCATCTGGCGGCTGCCCTCGCGGAAGGCCTTGACAACCTTCATGGCCTCGAGCGAGTCGTCCAGGGACCGGCAGGCGTCCAGATCGTCGCGGCCGAGGGCCCGCAGGGTGCCGGCGACCGCGGTGGCGTCGCAGGGCCCGCCCGCGCCCTCGAGCTGGGCCAGCAGGAAGCGCTCGAGCCCGTCGCGATCGCGGACGATGCCGGCCTGGCAGTAGTGCTCGAGCCCGAACGAGTGCGCGTACCCGCCGGTGGGGAAGGCGCTGTCCGCGAAGTGGAGCAGCGAGAGCAGCCGCGGGTCAGTCATCGCCGCCCGGGTGCAGCGGGGAGTAGACCATCTCCCGCCGCTCCCACCGCACCCCGAGCCGGGTCACCAGGTGCTCCATCGCGGTGTCGTCGGGCACCAGCAGCGTGTCGCCGTCGCACGCCAGCGAGAAGTGGCGGTTGCCGACGTCGAAGGCGATGCGCAGCGCGGCCTCGTGGGTCTCGGGAAACAGCACCAGCACCGGCTCGGGCCGGGCCTCCACGACCAGGTACCAGTCGGCCTCCACCGCCAGGACGTCGCCGGGCTCGAGCACGGTCCCGGTGGGCAGGGCCAGGGCCACCTCCCGCCCCGCGGCGCTCACCGCCTTGCGACGCGTCCACTGCCGCTCCTCCCAGGTCATCGGCAGGGTGTCCCGCGCCTTGCCCGGCCACGCCCCGGGGGGCACCCCCGCCACCACCTCCGTGATCACCCGCACGGGGCGTCAGAAGAGGAAGTAGCGCTGGGCCATCGGCAGCACGCGCGCCGGCTCGCACGTGAGCACCCGGCCGTCGGCCCGCACCTCGTACGTCTCGGGATCCACCTCGACCCGGGGACAGTAGGCGTTGTTCACCATCGCGGCCTTGGTGAGCCCTCGACAGCCCCGCACGGTGGCGATGCTCTTGCGCAGGCCGAGCCGCAGCGCCACCCCGTCCTCGACCGCGGCCCGGGACAGGAAGGTCAGCGAGGTGGACGACACCGCGGCCCCGAAGGCGCCGAACATCGGCCGGTACCGCACCGGCTGGGGCGTGGGGATCGAGGCATTCGGGTCGCCCATCGCGGCCACCGCGATGAGCCCGCCCTTGAGCACCAGCTCCGGCTTGACCCCGAAGAAGGCGGGCTTCCAGATCACGAGGTCGGCCAGCTTGCCCGGCTCGATCGAGCCCACCTCGGCGGCGATGCCGTGGGCGATGGCGGGGTTGATCGTGTACTTGGCGACGTAGCGCTTGGCCCGCGCGTTGTCGTGGCGGCCGTCGCCGGGCAGGGCCCCCCGCTGGGCCTTCATCTTGTGGGCGGTCTGCCAGGTGCGGGAGATGACCTCGCCGATGCGGCCCATCGCCTGCGAGTCCGAGGACAGCATGCTGATCGCCCCGAGATCGTGCAGCACGTCCTCCGCCGCAATCGTCTCGGCCCGGATGCGCGACTCCGCGAACGCCAGGTCCTCGGGGATCTTCGCGTTCAGATGGTGACACACCATGAGCATGTCGAGATGCTCGTCCATGGTGTTGACCGTGAACGGCATCGTGGGGTTGGTCGACGACGGCAGGCAGTTCGGCTCCCCCACGACCCGGATGATGTCGGGGGCGTGGCCGCCGCCCGCGCCCTCGGTGTGATACGTGTGGATGGTCCGCCCCTTGAAGGCGCGGATCGAGTCCTCCACGAAGCCGGCCTCGTTCAGGGTGTCGGTGTGGATGGCGACCTGCACGTCCATCTCCTCCGCGACCGACAGGGCGGCGTCGATGGCGGCGGGGGTGGTCCCCCAGTCCTCGTGCAGCTTGAGCCCGATCGCCCCGGCCTCGATCTGCTCCCGGAGCGGCGCCTCGCGGGAGGCGTTGCCCTTGCCGAGGAAGCCCAGGTTGATCGGGAAGGCCTCCGCGGCCTCCAGCATGCGGTGGATGTTCCAGGCCCCGGGCGCGCAGGTGGTGGCGGCGGTGCCGGTGGCGGGCCCGGTGCCGCCGCCGATCAGCGTGGTGAGCCCGGCGGACAGCGCCTCGTCCACGAGCTGGGGGCAGATGAAGTGGATGTGGCTGTCGATGCCGCCGGCGGTGACGATGCGCCCCTCCCCCGCGATCACCTCGGTGGACGCGCCAACCACCATGCCCGGGGTCACCCCGGCCATGATGTCCGGGTTGCCCGCCTTGCCCACCGCCACGATGCGGCCGGCCCGGATGCCGATGTCCGCCTTGACGATACCCCAGTGGTCGAGGATCAGGGCGTTGGTGATCACGAGGTCGAGCACGCCCTCGGCGGAGGTGGCGCGGGCCGACTGGCCCATGCCGTCTCGGATGACCTTGCCGCCGCCGAACTTCACCTCGTCGCCGTAGGAGGTGAAGTCGCGCTCGACCTCGATCAGCAGATCCGTGTCGGCGAGGCGCACCCGGTCGCCGACGGTGGGACCGTAGAGATCGGCGTACTGCCGGCGCGGCAGCCGCAGGCTCACGAGCCGGCCCCGAGAAACCGCCGGGCCGCCGCCCGCTTGACGCTCTCGGCCCGGCGCGCCCCGGTCGCGGGGCCGTCGGTGAGCGCGTTCAGCCCGTGAACCTCGCGCGTCCCCGCCAGCTCCACCAGGGTCACCGTCTTGGCGTCGCCGGGCTCGAACCGCACCGCGGTGCCGGCCGGGATGTCGAGCCGCATCCCGAAGGCCTTCCCGCGGTCGAAGCGCAGCGCCCGGTTCGCCTCGAAGAAGTGGAAGTGCGAGCCCACCTGGATCGGCCGGTCCCCGGTGTTGGCCACCGTCAGCTGCACGGTCCGGCGCCCCGCGTTGGCCTCGATGTCCCCTGCCCCGAGCAGATACTCACCTGGAATCATGGCGCCCTCCAGAGGCCGGCAGGAGACCGGTTGAAGGAGAAGCTCCGGTCGCAGCCCTCATCGGATCGGATGATGAATCGTCACCAGCTTCGTCCCGTCCGGAAAGGTGCCCTCCACCTGCACCTCCTCGAGCATCTCCGGCACGCCCTCCATCACGTCGTCGCGGCTGAGGATCGTGATGCCGAAAGCCATGAGGTCCGACACGGACCGCCCGTCGCGGATGCCCTCGAGGACCTCGGCGGTGATGAGGGCCAGCGCCTCGGGATAGTTGAGCTTGAGCCCGCGGCCGCGCCGCCGCCGGGCGAGCTCCGCGGCGGTGAAGATGAGCAGCTTGTCCTGCTCGCGGGGGGTCAGGTGCATGGGGAGGAGTTTAGACCGTCAGGTGCTGCCTGACCATATCCTCCCGAAGCTCCTCCGTGGCGCCCCGTGACACGATCGTCCCCTTGCGCATGATCGCGTAGGAGGAGGCCAGCCGCCAGGCGAACTCGAGGTACTGCTCGACCAGCAGCACCGAGATCCCCTGGGCCTTGATCCGCTCGATGGCGTCCTCGATCTGGTCGATGACCGACGGCTGGATGCCCTCGGTGGGCTCGTCCATCAGGAGGAGCTTCGGGCGCGCCAGCAGGACCCGGGCGATCGCGAGCTGCTGCTGCTCGCCCCCCGAGAGCACCCCGCCCTTGCGACCGAGGAGCGCCTTGAGCTTCGGGAACAGCTCGAACACGGGCTCGAGCGGCTCCCGATGGCCGTCACCGTCCGCCCGCCCGCGGCCGAGCAGGCCCATGCGCAGGTTCTCGTGCACCGTGAGGCCCGGGAAGATCTCCCGGCCCTGCGGCACGTAGCCGATGCCGCACGCCGCGCGCTCCTCGGGTCGCCGGCCCTGCAGATCGGTCCCGTCGAACGACACGCGGCCGGAGCGCACCGCCAGCAGGCCCATGATCGATTTGAGCAGGGTGGTCTTGCCCACGCCGTTGCGGCCCATGAGGCAGACCACGCTGCCGGCGGGCACGTCCAGCGAGACGTCCCACAGCACCTGGCTCTCCCCGTAGGCCACGTTGAGGCCGCGCACCTCAAGCATGGGCGCCCTCTGCCCGGGCGCGGCTCCGCCCGAGATACACCTCGCGGACCCGCTCGTCCTGCTGCACCTGGTCCACCGAGCCCTCGCAGAGCACGCGGCCCTCGTGCAGGACCGTCACCTTGCGGGCCAGGCTCCGCACGAACTCCATGTCGTGCTCGATCACGAGGACCGCCCGATCGCGGGCGACGGACCGCAGCAGCTCCGCGGTGCGCGCGGTCTCCTCGTCGGTCATCCCCGCCACCGGCTCGTCCACCAGGAGGAGCTCGGCCTGCTGCACGATCACCATGCCGATCTCCAGCCACTGCTTCTCGCCGTGCGAGAGCCCGCCCGCCCGCTCCGCGCCCCGCCCGTCCAGCCCGATGGTCTCGAGGGTCTCGTCGATCCGCCCGCCCTGCTCGGGAGTCAGCCGGGCCCGGAGGGTGGCCACCACCCCCTTGCTCGGGCGCGCGAGCGACAGCTCCAGGTTCTCCCGCACGGTGAGGTTGGCGAAGATGGACGGGGTCTGGAACTTGCGTCCGATGCCGAGGCGCGCGATCTCGTTCTCGCGGCGTCCGACCAGGTCGGTGTGCTTGCCGAAGATCACGCGGCCCGCCGCCGGCTGCACCTTGCCCGAGATCACGTCGAGGAGCGTCGTCTTGCCGGCCCCGTTGGGCCCGATGACCACCCGCAGCTCCCGGTGGTCCATGAAGAAGTTCAGATCGTGCAGCGCCTTGAACCCGTCGAAGTCGACGGTGACGTTCTCCAGGTACACGATCGAGTCCATTCAGCGCGCCTGAATGTGTTGGACTTCGGCTGGCGTTTGAACCTCTTCGGGCCTCCGGCCCTCATCGGGGCGCCCCGGCGACCGTCCTTCCACCGCGCGCGGTGGCCGTAGCTGGCCCACCAGCTTCCGCGCGGTGCCCACCACCCCGTCCGGGACGAAGAGCACCACCGCCACGAAGAGCCCGCCCAGCACGAGCAGCCAGAGGTCCGGATAGTGCGTGGTGAGCACGCTCTGCAGCCAGTTCACGCCGAGCGCCCCGACCACCGGCCCCAGCAGGGTCCCCCGCCCGCCCACCGCGACCCAGATGATCATCTCGATCGAGGGGAGCACGCCGATCTTGGCCGGGGTGATGATGCCGACCTGGGGCACGTAGAGGGCGCCCGCCACCCCGGCCAGCGCCGCCGACACCACGAACACGAAGAGCTTGAACGCGGCCGGCGAGTACCCGGAGAAGAGCACGCGGGTCTCGCTGTCGCGGATCGCGATCAGCACCCGGCCCGCCGGCGAGCGGGTGATCCACCGGCAGAGGAGGTACGCCCCGCAGAGCGCGAGCGCGGTGGCCACGTACAGGCCCCGCTGGGTCGCCGCGCTGTTGAGCGTGAAGCCGAAGATGCTCTTGAAGCCGCTCAGGCCGTTCGTCCCGCCCAGGTTCATGGCGTTGCGGTTGAAGAGAAGCCAGACCGACAGGGCCAGGGCCTGCGTGATGATCGAGAAGTACACGCCCCGGATGCGGCTGCGGAACGTGAGGTAGCCGAAGAGGAAGGCGAAGGTCGCCGGCACCACCACCACCGCGAGCAGGGTGAACGGGATGCTGTAGAAGGGCTTCCAGAACAGGGGCAGCTCGGTCACCCGGTTCCACACCATGAAGTCGGGCAGCACGTTGCCGTACACGCTGCGCGTCCCGATCTCCAGCATCAGATGCATCCCCATCGCGTAGGCGCCGAGGCCGAAGAAGACCCCGTGGCCGAGCGACAGCACCCCCGTGTACCCCCAGATCAGGTCGATGCCGAGCGCCAGGATGGCGTAGGCGAGGAACTTGCCGAAGAGGTTGAGGGTGAAGTCCGACACCCGCAGCGGCGCGCCGGCCGGCAGGGCGTTCAGGACCGGCAGCACCACCACCAGGAGCAGCGCGCCGGCCAGGAGCCCCCAGCGCTCAGGACTCCGCATACCGTCCCTTCGTGGCGAAGAGGCCCGACGGCCGCCGCTGGATGAACAGGATCACCAGGGCCAGGATCAGCACCTTGCCGAACACCGCACCCAGTCCTGGTTCGATGATCTTGTTGAGGCCGCCGATGCCGAGCGCGGCGAGGATGCTGCCCGCGAGCTTGCCGACCCCGCCGGTGACCACCACCATGAAGGAGTCCACGATGTAGTTCTGGCCCAGCTCGGGCCCCACGTTGCCGATCTGGGTGATCGCGCAGCCGGCGAGGCCCGCGAGGCCGGCGCCGAGCGCGAAGGTGCCCGCGTCCACCCACCGCGCCCGCACGCCCAGGCAGGCGGCCATGCCACGGTTCTGGGTCACCGCCCGGATGCGGAGCCCCGCGTCGCTCCGGAACAGCAGCAGGTACATCCCGCCCACGCACAGCACGGCGAGCCCGATGATGAAGAGGCGGTTGTAGGGCAGCTGCACCCCGATCATCACCGGGATCCCGCCGGAGAGCCATCGCGGAGCGGTCACGTCCACGTTGGCCGCCCCGAACCACAGGCGCAGCCCCTGCTGGATGATCAGGCTCACCCCCCACGTGAGCAGCAGGGTCTCGAGCGGCCGACCGTACAGGAACCGGATCACCCCGCGCTCCAGCGCCAGCCCGGCGGCCGCCGAGACCAGGAACGAGAAGGGCAGCGCGACCAGGAAGTAGTAGTCGAAGCGGGCCGGGAGATAGGCGGAGAACCACCCCTGCACGAGGAAGGTCGCGTACGCTCCGAGGGCCATCAGCTCGCCGTGGGCCATGTTGATCACGCCCATGAGCCCGAAGACGATGGCGAGGCCGAGGGCCATGAGGAGCAGGATCGAGGACAGGGACAGGCCCTGGAAGGCGATCTCGACCGCCTGCGTGAAGAGAGCCCAGCGCTCGATCCGCTTGATGGCCACGCGCGCCGCCCCCGCGAGCGGCGCCGCGGTCTGCGGATCCGCAGCCAGCTGGCCGAGCTGCTCCATCGCGTTGGCGCTGCGCAGCCGGCCGAGGATCTCGGCGGCGGCCACCCGCTCGGCCGGGTCGCCGGTGCGGAGCCGGATCCGGGCCGCCCCTTCCTCGAGCGCGAACCGGACCCAGTGATCGGGCTCCTTCGCCAGCGCCTCCTCCAGCCGCGCCCGAGTGGAGGCGTCGCCGGTGTAGCCCATCTTGGTCGCCGCGGCGCGGCGGGTGGCCGGATCGGGGCTCACCAGGTCGTTCTGGCCCGAGAAGGCGTCGATCAGGGGCCGGATCGCGATGCGGAGGCTCCGCCCGGTGCCGACCTCGGCGAGCGTGCCGAGCTCGGCCAGCAGCGGCTTGCCGTCGGGGCCGGCGATGGGCTCGCGCCCGTACGCAGTGAAGAGCGGCACCAGGGTCCGGTCACCCTCGTTCACCTTGTCGCCGACGATGATCGTCTCCTTCCCGCCCCCCGGCCGCGGGCGCACGTAGACGCTGCCCTCCCGCAGCGCCTCGAGCAAGGGCAGGATCTTGCGGTCGCCGGTCTTGCCGAGGGCGACCGCGGCGGCCTCCTGCACCGCCGCGTCCGCCGAGGCCACGTCCACGATGTGCTTGGCGATCTCGGGCGAGGGACCGGCCGGGGAGGGCCCCCCGCCCTGCGCCACTGCCGGGGCGGCGAGCCCCGGCAGCAGCGCGAGCGCGAGGAGGATCAGCTTCCGCACGACGTGGTTACGCCTTCTTCTGGTAGGTGCCCTGATGCTTGATCCAGTCGCAGCCCTTGTCGGCGCTCGTGTACTGGCTCCACGGCTCGGCCTTCACCAGGCCCTTGGAGCGCGAGACGACCTTGAACTGGCCGTCCTTCAGGATCTCGCCGATGAGCACCGGCTTGTAGGTGTGGTGGTTGGCCTCGTCCATCTTGATCTGCCCGCCCGGGGCCAGGAAGGTCTGCCCGTAGACCGCCTTGCGGACCGCGTCGACCTCGAACGACTTGGCCTTCTCCGCCGCCTGCTTCCAGATGTGGACGCCGAAGTAGGCCGCCTCCATCGGATCGTCGGTGACCCGCTTGTCGCCGCCGGGCAGGTTGGCCTTCTTCGCGTAGGCCTTGAACGCCTGGACGAACTTCTTGTTCTGCGGGGTGTCCACCGACTGGTAGTAGTTCCACGCGGCGAGGTGGCCGACCAGCGCCGAGGTGTCCATGCCGCGCAGCTCGTCCTCCGCCACGCTGAAGGCCATGATCGGACACTGCTCCGAGCGAAGGCCCTGGTTCGCGAACTCCTTGTAGAAGGGCACGTTCGAGTCGCCGTTGATCGTCGAGAGCACCGCCGCGTTACCGCCCGAGGAGAAGCGCTTGATCTTGCCGACGATCGTCTGGTAGTCCTGATGGTTGAACGGGGTGTACTCCTCCGCGATCGAGTCGGCCGGGATCCCCTTGGCGAGCAGGAAGGCGCGCAGGATCTTGTTCGCGGTGCGCGGGAACACGTAGTCGGTGCCGAGCAGGTAGAACTTCTTGTAACCGCCCCCCTCCCTCGACATCAGGTACTCGGCGGCCGGGATGAGCTGCTGGTTCGGGGTGGCGCCGGTGTAGAAGACGTTCTTGGAGCACTCCTCGCCCTCGTACTGCACCGGGTAGAAGAGCAGGCCGTTGTTGTTCTCGAAGACCGGCAGGACCGACTTGCGGGAGACCGACGTCCAGCAGCCGAACACGACGGCGACCTTGTCCTGCAGCAGGAGCTGCTTCGCCTTCTCGGCGAAGAGGTCCCAGTTCGAGGCCGGGTCGACCACCACCGGCTCGATCTTCCTGCCCATGACCCCACCCTTGGCGTTGATCTCCTCGAACGCCATCATGCAGACGTCCCGGAGCGACACCTCGCTGATCGCCATGGTGCCGGACAGCGAGTGGAGCACCCCGACCTTCACCGTCCCCCCGCCCTGCGCCCGCAGCACCGCCGGGAAGCCGATGCCCGCGGCCGCCCCCGCCCCCACCATGCCCGCCGCCTTCAGAAAGTCCCTGCGTGAGACTGCCGCCATGCCGCTCTCCTTTCGCTCCGAGCAGTGAAGTGTTCGACCCGTCATTGGGTCGCCGCCCCTGGACGATATCGGCGCTCGTCCTCTGACCCCGCTGTCTCGGCGCGCCGATTGGACCTTGAGCAAGCCGCATGCCCCGGCCGGTCCTGTGTCTTATCAACGAGTTGCACCCAACCCTTCCCCACTGAGACCAAAAGGACTGCCCAGTGCTTGGGCAGTCCGGTCCGGCTGCTCGCGAAAGCGGCAGGCCTAGAGCCTGGCGGGGCGGGCGTGCCCGACCTCTTCGGTGAGCAGGAGCGCCTGGGCCACGTCCGCCATCGGGCGGCGGGTGTCCATGGCGGTCTTCTGGATGCGACGGAAGGCTTCGGGCTCGCTCAGCCCGAGGCGCGTCATGAGGATGCCCTTGGCGCGCTCCACCAACTTGCGAGATTCGAGCTTGCGCTTGAGCACGTCGTTCTCCTTGCGCACCGCCTCGAGCTCACGGAAGCGGTGGACTGCCACCTCCAGGGTGGGGGCCAGCTCCTCGGCGCGCACCGGCTTCGCGAGGAAGCCCAGGACGCCGGCATCCACCGCCCGCGACACCACCGGGCCGTCGGTATGGCTGGTCACGAGCACCACCGCGCACGGCGCGACCGTCATGACCTCGCGCGCGGCCTGGACCCCGTCCCCGTCCGGCAGGCCCACCGCCAGCACGAGCACGTCCGGCCGGTGCTTGTCCACGAGCTGCAGCACGTCCTCGGCCCGACTGCCGTTGCCCACCACCTGCCCGCCCTGCGCCCGGACGGCCTCCGCCACCGCGGCGCGAGACGGAGCGTGATCGTCGACGATGAGGACTCGCAATGTGGTTTCATGCCGAGGAGAAGTAGCAAGCGCGATGCCACGCACGCAGTGCGTGAAACCGCAAAGTTGGAAGGCGCGGCTTCCCGCGGGCTGCTCAGGCGGCGGTCAGGGCGCCCCCCGCCTGAGCAGCGCCGGGCTAGAAGAACGAGTAGTACAGGCTGATCGAGATGGTGTCCATGCTCTTGCCGCGTGCAATCAGGCCCTGCGAGGTGATGTCGGGCCGCGAGTAGCGCACCCGGTAGACCTTCTCGTCCGCCTGATCGTGGCGGTACTCGGCCCGCGCCACCAGCCCCTTCCAGATCTTGTACTGGACCGTCGCGGTGGTGGACCAGAGATCGGTGGCATCGGCCGATCCGATCCGGGCCCCCTGGGCGTCCCGGAAGAACTCCTGCCGGACCGAGGTCCGCAGCTTCTCCGTCCAGTCGTAGGCGGCGTAGCCGGCCCAGCCCCACCACGTCACGCCGCCGTCCTGGCGGGTGGCACGCGCCCCCGGGTCGGCCTGCTCGTGCCCGTAGTCGATGTTGAGCCCGAGGGTGACGTTCTTGAACCCCGTGTAGTTGAACACGAAGTCGAGCACGTAGCGCAGGTGGCTGTTGACGTAGCCGCGCGAGGCTCGTTCCACGTCGCCGTTGATGCGCCGGGGATCGATCTGCTCGGGCCCGACGATCCAGTTCAGGTTGGCGGTGAGGTCCTTGAGCGGCGTGAAGGCGAACTGCCCCGTGTAGCTCACCGCGTCGTTCACGTTCTTGGAATCGTCCCAGCCGAGCACCACCCCCGCCGTCATGTTGAACCAGTCGGTGAAGGTGTAGGAGGCCAGCCCCCCGGTGTGGGTGAGCGGGATCGCGAGCCCGAACAGGTAGCCGCGGGAGAAGTTGAGGTTGTTGGGCGACTCGATCACCTCGTAGCCGAGCAGGGTGACGAACTTGCCCGCTTTGAGAGTCAGCCCGCTGCCGACCGGCACCAGCCCCGAGACGTAGGCCTCCTCCAGGTCGAACTTCTCGGTGTTCCGGAAGGGGAACGTGTCGTCCTCGTCCCGGAAGATCCCGAAGGAATGGTTCTTCTGGGAGTCGAGGCCCGTCGTGATCACCAGCCCGTAGCCGAAGGGGTACTTCTCGGACGGGTCCTTCTTGATGCTGAACTCGGCCACGTTGAAGGTGTAACCCTCGTCGTAGTCGTACAGGCGCAGCTCGTTCACCCCGTGCCGACCCGAGCCGCTCAGGTTGAATGTGTAGCTGTTCTCGATGTAGGCGAAGAGCTTGTGCTCCTCCCAGTAGGTCTTCGGCTTCTCCTCCTCCTTCTTGGCATCCGGAGCCGGCGTCTGGGCCCACGCGGTCACGGCGCTTCCCAGCATCGCCACCAGGACCGCGGCCAGCCAGCCTCGCGTCATTCTCATCGTCACGACCTCCTCGAGGATGTGGGAGCGAGGATGCGGAAGCCCCGCGAACTCCTACCCAGCCAGCGCTCCACCGCAAGCGCGATCGCCGCGCACGCGTGACGATGCGAGTTCGATGCCAGCCCAATCGGCCCCTTGATGGGCCCTTGCCCGCCGCGCCGGCGGCCGGCCGACGGCCACTTGCCCATCGAGCGGGCACCCTGCCTACAAGGCGGTCAGATCGGGGCCTTACCGAAAGACGAGCGGCCCGCGCCGGGCCCGCAGGCCCCGACGCCGGGCCGCTCGATGACGCAGGTCTAGATGTCGAAGTACAGGGAGAACTCGTACGGATGCGGCCGCAGCCGGACCGGGTCCACCTCGTTCTTGCGCTTGTAGTCGATCCAGGTCTCGATGAGGTCCGGCGTGAACACGTCACCCTTGAGCAGGAAGTCGTGATCCTTCTCGAGGTTGTCCAGCACGATGTCGAGGGCGCCAGGCAGCTGCTTGATCTTCTTCTGCTCCGCCGGCGGCAGCTCGTAGAGGTCCTTGTCGATGGGCTTGCCCGGGTCGATCTTGTTCGCGACCCCGTCGAGGCCCGCCATCACGCACGCCGCGAACGACAGGTACGGATTGCAGGTGGGGTCCGGCGTCCGGAACTCGATCCGCTTCGCCCCTTCCGCCTTCGAGTACATCGGGATCCGGATGGCCGCCGACCGGTTGCGCTGGCTGTACACCAGGTTGATCGGCGCCTCGTAGCCCGGCACCAGCCGCTTGTAGCTGTTGGTGGAGGGGGCGATGAACGCGAGCAGCGCGGGGGCGTGCTTCAGGATGCCGCCGATGTAGTAGAGGCAGGTCTTCGAGATGTCGGCGTAGCCGCCGCGCTCGTAGAAGAGGTTCTTGCCATTCTTCCAGATGGACTGGTGCGTGTGCATGCCGGAGCCGTTGTCCTGGAAGAGCGGCTTGGGCATGAACGTGGCGGTCTTGCCCCACTTCTTCGCGGTCTGCTTGGCGCAGTACTTGTACCAGCACACCTTGTCGGCCATCTTGGTCAGGGTGTCGAACCGCATGTCGATCTCGGTCTGCCCGCCGCTCGCCACCTCGTGGTGATGGACCTCGACGCGGACCCCGACCGACTCGAGGGCCAGCACCATGTCGGACCGGATGTCCTGGAACTTGTCCATCGGCGGGACCGGGAAGTAGCCCTGCTTGTAGCGGGGCTTGTAGCCCAGGTTCGGCCGGTCGGGCGTGCCCTCCTGACCGGTGTTCCAGGCGCCCGCCTCCGAGTCGATGAAGTAGAAGCCGTAGTTGTAGCTCTGATCGAAGCGGATCGAGTCGAAGAAGAAGAACTCGAGCTCGGGGCCGATGTAGACGGTGTCCCCCACCCCGCTCTTCTTGACGTAGGCCTCCGCCTTCTGGGCCACGTAGCGCGGATCGCGCGTGTACGCCTTGCCGCTGATCGGGTCCTTGACCGTGCAGATCAGGACCATCGTGGGCACGGCGGTGAACGGATCCATCTGCGCGGTCGTAGGATCGGGCATGAGCAGCATGTCCGACTCGTCGATGGTCTGGAACCCGCGGATCGAGGAGCCGTCGAAGCCGAGCCCGTCCTCGAAGATGTCTTCCTTGAGCTCGGACACCGGGATGGAGAAATGCTGCCAGAGACCGGGCAGATCGATGAAGCGCAGATCCACGATCTTGACGCCCTTCTCCTTCGCCATCTTCAACACGTCCTTCGGGGTCATTCTCCTGCCTCCTTGCGCTGGGTGGGGAAGACTGCGGGCCGGCGGAGCCTCCCTTGGCCCCACCGGCCACCAACCATAAGTGTTTGCCGGGAGCCCGTCAAGCGGACCCCCGCTGCGTCAATGGCTCGACCGGGCCTTGGCCTCCGCCGGCCGCATGCTCTCGAATGCGCCGCCTCCCATCGAGTATTCGCCGTACGCCGCCGAGCCGCCCAGCATGTACGCGGTCTCCGAGTGCTGCGAGAGATCGAGCCCGGCCATCTCGTCCTCGTCGCTCACCCGGAGCCCCATG
Source organism: Candidatus Methylomirabilota bacterium (assembly GCA_035455085.1). Classification (GTDB taxonomy): domain Bacteria; phylum Methylomirabilota; class Methylomirabilia; order Rokubacteriales; family CSP1-6; genus CAMLFJ01. Next base: position 16,149 of record DATIFV010000121.1, read on the forward strand.
ATGACGTCGAGCACCTTCAGGATGATGAACGTCATCACGAAGCCGAGGATCCAGGTGACCAGCACCGCCACGAGCTGGATCCCGAGCTGCTTCGGGTTGCCGTACAGCAGGCCGTCGCCGCCCGCGTCGTTGACGAGCTTGGTGGCGAAGATCCCGGTGGCGAGCGCTCCCCACGTTCCACCCACCCCGTGCACGCCCACCACGTCGAGCGAGTCGTCGTAGCCCATCTTCGCCTTCAGGTTGCAGGCGGTGTAGCAGATCAACCCGGCCACCGCTCCGATCACGATCGAGGCCATCGGAGTGACGAATCCGGCCGCCGGGGTGATCGCCACCAGGCCGGCCACCGCGCCCGACGCCGCCCCCAGGACGGTGGGCTTACCGCGGGACGACCACTCCGTGAACATCCAGCCCAGCGCCGCCGCCGCGGTGGCGGTGTTGGTGGTCATGAACGCGTGGGCGGCGAGACCGTTGGCGGCCAGGGCGCTGCCCGCGTTGAAGCCGAACCAGCCGAACCACAGCAGGCTCGCGCCCATCACGGTGAACGGCAGGTTGTGCGGCGGCATCGGCTGGTGGCCGTAGCCCTTGCGCTTGCCGATCACGATCGCGGCGGCGAGGGCAGAGATGCCGGAGGAGATGTGCACGACGGTGCCACCTGCGAAGTCCAGGGCGCCGAGGTTCTTGAGCCAGCCCCCGATACCCCAGACCCAGTGGGCGAGCGGGTCGTAGACGAAGGTTGCCCAGAGGAGGATGAACACCAAGAACGTGGAGAACTTCTTGCGCTCGGCGAACGCCCCGGTGATCAGGGCCGGGGTGATGACCGCGAACATCATCTGGAACAGCATGAACGCGGTGTGCGGGATGGTCCCCGCGTAGTCCGCGTTCGGCTCGGCCCCCACCCCCCTCAGCCCCACCCATTCGAGCCCGCCGATGATGCCCCCCTTGTCGGGACCGAACGCCAGCGAGTAGCCCCAGAGGACCCACTGCACCGAGATCAGGGCGAGGATGATGAAGCTCTGCATGAGGGTACCGAGCGCGTTCTTCTGCCGCACCATCCCGCCATAGAAGAGAGCGAGGCCGGGCGCGGTCATCAGCAGGACGAGTGCGGAGGACACCAGCACCCACGCGGTGTCGCCGCTGTCGATCTTCGGAGGCGCGGGGGCCCCGGGCGCGGGCGCCGCCGACTGGGCGAGGGCCAGACCGGCTGGTGCCAGCGTGAGGGCCAGGACGCACAACAGGATCAAGATCGCCGGTATCCGTGCAGTCACCGCATGTCCTCCTTGATGGCGCATCACAGGGCGCTCTCGTCCCGCTCGCCGGTCCGGATCCGGACAGCGGTGTCCACCGGCTGGATGAAGATCTTGCCGTCACCGATGTTGCCGGTCTTGGCCGCTCCGGCGAGGACGCCCACGACCTTGTCGACGAGGTTGTCCGGGACCACCACCTCGACCTTGATCTTGGGGAGGAAGTCGACCGTGTACTCGCCGCCGCGGTACAGCTCGGTGTGGCCCTTTTGCCGCCCGAAGCCTCTGACCTCCGAGACCGTCATGCCGATGACCCCGATCCCGGTCAGGGCTTCCTTCACGTCGTCGAGCTTGAACGGCTTGATGATGGCTTCGATCTTTTTCATGTGCGCCTCCCGCGCGGCTGCACTGCACTCGCCATGCCGCAGGCAGACAAACCCCGAGTATCGACAAAACGAGGAGTTACGAGGAAGCGCCCCTCGGGAGCCGAGAGGCGTGTGATCACTAATTAGGCAGGGCGCCGGGAACTGCCTCCCGGCTGGGCATCCCCCCGCGGGCCGACCAGCGCTACCGCGTCAGTCCCGCCAGACTCCGTCCTCCACGGGCACGGCCTGTTTGGCCGTGGTCACCAGCTCGGGCGCCATCGGGACGGCGCTCCGGAGCGCGGCCCACAGCTCCTTGAGGTCCGGAGTCTTCGCCGCGAGGTGAACCCCCGGGATGTCGGGTCGCTCCGCCTCGGTGAAGGCCCCCGAGCACACGACCACCTTGGGCCGCGGGCTCCGCCGGCTCAGACGCTGGATGAAGTCCATCCCGTCCATCCTTGGCATCCGGACGTCCAGGATGATCACGTCGGGCCTCACCGCGCCCAGGACCGACAGGGCCTGGTAGCCGTCGGTCGCCTCGAACAGCTCGAACTGGCTCTCCAGGGCCATCCGGTAGAGGTTCCGCCAGGCGGGGTCGTCGTCGACGATCAGTATGCGGGGCATGGTGCCACCTCCGTTGGCGGCGCATCACGCAAGAGCGCTGCCAAATCAGCAGCTCAAGTATTTCAGCGAGTTGGCTGCTCGCTCTTGAGGTGGGACGGCAGGAGCCTGACGATTCGGGCCGAACAGGCTGTCCCGGTGGCGACGGTCAGGCCCGACGCTGCGGGATCCCGTGCCGCCGCATCTTGGAGTAAAGCGTCGGCCGCCGCAGCCCCAGGACCTGGGCCGCAGCCTGCTTGTTCCAGCCAGTCGACTCGAGCGCCCGTACGATGGACACCCGCTCGATCTCCTCGAGCGACCCGGGGGGCGGCGCCGAGCCGCCGGGGGAGGGATCGACCTGCAGGGGCTCCGGCAGGTCGGCCAGGGTGATCTCCTGGCCCCGCGCCACCAGCACCGCCCGCTCGAGCGCGTGCTCCAGCTCGCGAACGTTGCCCGGCCACGAGTAGGAGAGCAGGCGGCGGAAGGCCTCGGGATCGATGGTCTCCACGTCTCGTCCGTGCTTGGTTCGGAAGCGCTCGAGGAACGACTTCGCGAGCAGCGGGATGTCGCCCGAGCGATCGCGCAGCGAGGGCAGCGCCACCGTCACGGTGTTGATCCGGAAGTAGAGGTCCTGCCGCAGCCGCCCGTCGCGCAGGGCCGCCTCGGGCTCCCGGTTCGTGGAGCAGATCAGCCGGAAGTCGACCGGGACGGTCTTGGCCCCGCCCAACCGGCGCACCGTGCGATCCTCGAGCACTCGGAGCAGCTTGGCCTGCAGGTCGAGCGGCATCTCGGTGATCTCGTCCAGCAGCAGCGAGCCGCGGTGCGCCTCCTCGAGGAGCCCGGGCTTGTCGGTGGAGGCCCCGGTGAAGGCGCCCTTGACATGCCCGAACAGCTCGGACTCGATCAGGTCCTTGGGCAGGGCCGCGCAGTTGATCTTGACCAGCGGCCCGTCGGCACGCGGGCTCTTGGCGTGCACCGCATTGGCGGCCAGTTCCTTGCCGGTGCCGCTCTCGCCCACGATCAGAACGTTGGCATCGGAGGCGGCCACCGACTCGAGCATCTCGAAGACCCGCTTGATGGCCGGCGAGGAGCCGAGCATCTCTCCGTAGGCGGCCTGCTCGGCCAGCTTGCGCCGCAGGTCCGACGTCTCGGCGAGCAGCCGCCGCCGCTCGAGGGCCTTGCCCACCAGCATCAGCATCTCGTCGGCGTCGAAGGGCTTCGCCACGAAGTAGAAGGCGCCCTGCTTGGTGGCCTCGACCGCCTTGGAGATGGACCCGTGACCGGTCATGATGATCACTTCGATCGCGGGGTCCTTGGCCTTGAGCAGCCGGAGGAGATGCAAGCCGTCGCCATCCGGCAGGATGAGGTCGACGATACCTAGGGCGAACTCCCGGGTCTCCATGCGCAGCATGGCCCCGACGGTGTTGGCCGCCGTCTCCACCTCGTACCCCTCGCGCTCGAGGGTCAGGCGGAGATTCTCGGCGATCACCGTCTCGTCGTCGACCACCAGGACACGCGGCTTCACGAGGCTCTCCCGACCGACATGGCAATTACGAGCCTAGCATAGGCCGATTTTTTCCCGTCACCGGGCTGACACCCGGGGCGTCCTGCCAACCCATTGACAGGCCTGGGACCGGCGAGCAATATGCGGGGCATGCTTTTCGGCTTCGCCCTGCCGGGCCGTGGTCCGCTCGCGACGCCGGAGGCCCTCACGAAGCTCGCCGAGAAGGCGGACGCCCTCCGCTACGCCTCGGTGTTCGTGACGGACCACGTGGTCATCCCCACCTCGCTGGACTCGACCTATCCGTACTCGACCACCGGCCGCTTCGCGACCGACTGGACGAACGGCTACCTGGAGCCGCTGGCGATGATGGGGGTCCTGGTCGGGCTGACCTCGCGCGTCAGAATCGGGACGAGCGTGCTCGTGGTGCCGTATCGCAACCCGGTGGTGACCGCCAAGATCCTGGCGACCTTGGACGTGATGTCGGGCGGCCGGATCATCCTAGGGGCGGGCGTGGGCTGGATGAAGGAGGAATTCGAGGCGGTGCAGGCGCCGCCCTTCGCGGAGCGCGGCAAGGTCACCGACGAGTACCTCCGGCTCATGCGAGAGATGTGGACGCGGGAGCCGGTGGAGTTCAGGGGCGCGCACTATCGCCTGTCGTCGGTGAGCGCCCTGCCCAAGCCGCGGCAGAAGCAGGGCATCCCGATCTGGATCGGCGGGCACACCGACGCGGCCCTCCGGCGGACCGGCGAGCTGGCCGACGCCTGGCATCCCATCGGCATGCGGCCTCCGGCCATGCTCCTGCCGGAGGAGTACGCGGACAAGGTGCGGATCATCCGTGCCTGGGCCGCCAAGGCCGGCCGGGATCCCCGGAGCATCGGGCTGTCGCTCCGCGTACCGCTGGAGCTGGCCCCACGGCGGGGCAAGGCGGCGGTCAGCGACCAGCCCGGCTTCCGGGGGAGCGCCGACGCGGTCATCCGCCATATCCGGAGCTACCAGGCGCTCGGCGTGTCCCACTTCGTGTTCGACCTGGGAGCGGCCGATCTCAAGGGCCAGCTCACCATGATGGAGCGGTTCGCCGAGGAGGTCCGCCCGAAGGTCCTCCGGGCGCCCCGCTGAGGCGGCCATGCTCGCGAGTCCGGACGGCCTGATTCCCGCGCCCGTCGTGGGCTTCATCACCGGCGCCCGCGTGGGAAGGCTCGCCACCGCTGACGCGGGCGGTCAGCCGATGGTGGTGCCGATCTGCTACGCGTTCGACGGCCGGGCTCTCTACTCCGCGGTGGACGCCAAGCCCAAGCAGACCCGTCCGGAGGGTCTCAAGCGGATTCGCAACCTCCGGGAGAACCCACGCGTCTCAATCGTGATCGACCAGTACGAGGAGGACTGGACGCGCCTGCGCTACGTCATCATCCAGGGTCGGGCCGACCTGCTCACCGAGGGGCCCCAGTTCGCCCACGGCATCGATCTGCTCACCGCCAAGTACCCCCAGTACCGGAGCCTCGGGCTACCCCGCGAGAGCGGCTTGATGATCCGGGTGACCCCGAGCCGGGTCTCCGCATGGCAGTACTCGAGCTGACCACGGTCGAGCGGGCGCTGGAACGGGTCGCGGCGGGCCGGACGCCCGACCCCGCGGAGGCGACCGCGCTCCTCGGCACCCCCCGCGACCGCCTCGGCGCGCTCTTGGCTGCGGCCTCCGCGCTGCGCGATCGCGGACGCGGACGCCGGATCACCTTCTCGGCCAAGGTCTTCATCCCGCTCACCACCCTGTGCCGCGACTACTGCCGCTACTGCACCTTCCGGAAGGATCCGGGCGAGCCGGGCGCGTTCACGATGACCCCGGACCAGGTCCTCGCCCTCGCCCGGGCGGGGGCGCGCCTCGGGGCGAAGGAGGCGCTCTTCTCGCTGGGGGACAAGCCCGAGGCCCTCTTCCCCGAGCACCGCGCCTTCCTGCGTTCGGTGGGCCACCGCACCACGCTCGGCTACCTGCGGGAAGTCAGCGGCCGCGTCCTCGAGGAAACCGGCCTGCTGCCGCACGCCAACCCCGGGCTGATGACGGAGCGTGATCTGGCCGCGCTCCGAGAGGTCAACGTGAGCATGGGCATCATGCTCGAGAGCACCTCCGAGCGGCTCCTCGCGCCCGGCGCCGCGCACGACCGGGCCCCCGACAAGGTTCCGGCGCGGCGTCTGCGGACGATCGCCCGCGCCGGGGCCCTGGGCATCCCCTTCACCACCGGGATCCTCATCGGCATCGGCGAGACGCACGCCGAGCGCGTGCAGTCGCTGCTGGCGATCCGGGACCTGCACGAGCGGCACGGGCACATCCAGGAGGTCATCGTCCAGAACTTCCGCGCCAAGGCAACCATCCCGATGCGCGGCTGGCCGGAGCCCGACGTCCTGGACCTCCTCCGGACCGTCGCGGTGGCCCGCCTGCTCCTGGGGCCGGACATGAACCTCCAGGCGCCCCCCAACCTCTCGGCGGACGGCTACGAGCAGCTCCCCGCGGCGGGCCTCAACGACTGGGGGGGCGTGTCTCCCCTGACCCCGGACCACATCAATCCGGAGCGCCCCTGGCCCGGCCTGGCCGAGCTCCGGCGCCGCACCGAGGAGGCCGGCCACGAGCTGCGGGAGCGGCTGGCCGTCTATCCGGAGTACGCTACGCGCGAAGCGTTCCTCGGCGAGCGGCTCCGCCCCCGCGTGGCGCGGCTCGTCGACGCCGAGGGCTTCGTCCGCCCCGACCTCGAAGTCTGGCGCAAGTGGTAGCGCGAGGTGAAGCCGAAGGCAAGCCGAGCGAGTACACTCGATCGGGTCAAGCGAATACAGAGAATCGGAGCGAACCGATGGCAACGCCTGAGACCGTGATCTCCCTCGACTGGGCTTCTCCCGACATCCGCCGCATCCTGGGCGCGCTCCTCGACGGCGGTGAGCTGTCGGTGGCCGACGGCATTCGCCTCACCGAGAGCCAGGGGCGCGATCTCCAGGCCCTGACCCTGGTCGCCGACGAGATGCGCCGGCGGCAGGCCGGCGAGGTGGTCACCTACGTCGTCAACCGCAACATCAACTTCACCAACGTGTGCATCAAGCACTGCACGTTCTGTGCGTTCAGTCGCGACCACCGGGAGGAGGAAGGCTACTTCCTGCCGATGGACGAGGTCGTGCGGCGGGCCATCGAGGCGTGGGAGATGGGCGCCACCGAGGTCTGCATCCAGGCGGGTCTTCCCCCCAAGCTCGACGGCAGCTACTACGTGGACCTCTGCCGGGCCATCAAGGCGGCCCTTCCCGACATGCACCTGCATGCCTTCTCGCCCGAGGAGATCCTCTACGGCTCGACGCGCTCGGGGCTGCCCATTGCGGAGTACCTGGCCGAGCTCAAGAAGGCCGGCCTCGGGACCCTGCCCGGCACCTCGGCGGAGGTCCTGGACCAGGACCTCCGGGACGTCATCGCCCGCGGCCGCATCACGGTGGCGCAGTGGATCGAGGTGATCACGTCGGCCCACGCCCAGGGCATCCGGACCACCTCCACCATCATGTACGGCCACGTGGAGCGGCCGGAGCACTGGGTCCGCCACATGGACCTGCTCCGCCGCATCCAGAAGGATACGGGCGGCTTCACCGAGTTCGTTCCCCTCTCGCTGATCCACCAGGAGGCGCCGATGTACCGCCGCGGCCTCGTGCCGGGTGTCCGGCAGGGCGCCACCGGTCTCGAGGTCGTGAAGATGCACGCGCTGGCCCGGCTGTTCCTGGGCCCCCTCTTCCGCAACATCCAGTGCTCCTGGGTCAAGGAAGGGCCCAAGCTCGCCCAGGTCCTCCTCGCCGCGGGAGCCAATGACGTGGGCGGGACCCTGATCAACGAGTCGATCTCCACGTCCGCCGGGGCCTCCTACGGCCAGCTGGTGCCGCCCGCCGAGCTGCGCCGGCTCATTCGCGACGCCGGGCGCGTCCCGGCCCAGCGCTCCACCACCTACGAGCTGCTCCGCGTCTACGAGGGGGACGACCCGGGCGACGATTCCCCGCTCGACCACGTGGACGATGCGGAGGCCCGGTTCGGCTCGTACCGCCTCCTGGCCGCGTCCGGGAAGTTCCGCTTCCTGCATCCCGCGCGCGGGACCGGCGGCTGAGGAGCCGCGTCGGCGCGCATTCGGCGGTTGAGCGCACGGGGCGCCTTGAGTAGAATTGGGCCCTCAACCGCTCGGCCGTTCACTCTCACACTCAAACACGGAGGGCAGCACATGGCAAAATCGATGACGAAGTCCGCCATCATCGCTCACCTGTCCCAGAAGACGTCGCTCAGCAAGAAGCAGATCACCGACGTGATGGATCAGCTCCTCTCCCTCGCGGTCAAGGAAGCCAAGAACGTCTTCGTGGTGCCGAACTTCGGCCGGCTCGTGCTGGCGAACCGCAAGGCCCGGATGGGCCGCAACCCGCAGACCGGCGAGCCCATCAAGATCCCGGCCAAGCGGGTGGTGAAGTTCCGGCTCGCCAAGTCCCTCAAGGACTCGGTGCTTGGCAAGAAGTAGCACGACCGGCGCGCTCGCGTACCGACCGCTCGAGGCGCCCTGGGCACCGGCGCTCGAGCTGTTCCGGTTCGCGGGAGCGTGGGCTCCCCCGCCGGCCGATGTGAGCGCCGGCTGGGGTGCCTGGGACGGCGCGCACCTGGCGGGGGCGCTCCTGATGGAGCGCGCGGGCTCCGCCGCGATGCTGCACGGCCCGGTGGTCGTGGCGCCGCCCGGGATGGCCGCGGAGGACGTGCTCGGCGTCGCGGCGGAGCTGGTCGCGCAGGCGCTGGGCGCGGCGGCTCCGGCCGGCATCGAGACCGTCTTCGCGCGTCCCCAGAGCCTGGACCGCCTGTGGGTCCGGCTCGGCTTCATCCCGATCCCGGAGGCGGAGCTGCCCCGGGAGCTCTCCGGGCGCCCGGGGCTCGGGCTGTTCGGCTGGCGGGGCGGCACCGCCCTGTGGAGCAGCGCAGGTCGGGGCGGCGCCCGCTCCGCGCTCGCCCGCGGCGAGCACTGACCGCGCCCTCGGCGGCCCATGAAGCTCACCGCGCTCGCGGGTGGCACCGGCGCCGCGAAGCTGCTCCGCGGCCTGCAGCGGCTCATCGACCCCCGGGAGCTCACGGTGGTCGTCAACACTGGCGACGACGCGGAGATCTGGGGGCTTCACGTCTCCCCTGACCTCGACACGGTCTCCTACACCCTCGCCGGAGTCATCGACGAGCAGAAGGGCTGGGGGCTGGCCGGTGAGACCTTCCACGCCCTCGATCAGATCGCCCGCTTCGGCGAGCCGGTGTGGTTCAACCTCGGCGACCGGGACCTGGCCACCCATCTGCACCGCACCCGGCTCCTGCGGGAGGGCCGCACCCTGAGCGAGGTCACCCGCACGATCGCCCGGGCCCTGGGCGTGGCCGCGTCCGTGCTGCCCATGTCCGACCAGCCGGTGCGCACCCGGATCCTGGGTCCGGAGGGCTGGCTCACCTTCCAGGAGTACTTCGTGCGCGAGAAGGCGCAGACCGAGGTGCGCGCCGTCGAGTATGCGGGTGCCGTCCACGCCCGGCCTGCGCCGGGGGTGCTCGAGGCCATCGCCGGTTCGACCGCGGTCCTGGTCTGCCCGTCCAATCCCATCACCTCGATCGGGCCGATCCTGGCGGTGCCCGGCCTCCGCGAGGCCCTGCGCGCCACCGCCGCGACCGTGCTCGCGGTGAGCCCGATCGTGGGCGGCGAGGCGGTCTCAGGGCCGGCCGGCCGGCTGATGGCCTCGGCCGGCCTGCCCGTCTCGGCCTCCGGCGTGGCCCGTGCCTACGCAGGCTGGCTCGACCGCCTCGTGTTCGACGAGCGGGACCGCCCGCTCGCGACCGAGATCGAGGCGCTCGGGGTGGGCGCGGTACCGGCCCCGACCATGATGTCGAGCCGCGAGGCCGAGGTCGCCCTCGCCCGCCACGTCCTGGAGGCGATCGCGTGAGCCTCCTGCTGGCCATTCCGGTGAAGGACCTCGTGAACGCCAAGCAGCGGCTGGTGCCTGCGCTGTCACCCGCGGAGCGGCGCGAGCTCGCGCGGGCCATGCTCGCGGACGTGCTCGAGGCGGCGGTGGCGGCCCGCGTGGGAGAGGTGGTCGTGGTCACGACCGATCCCGCCGTCCAGGCCCTGGCCCGGACCGCGGGGGCCCACACCCTGCCGGAGAGCGCCAACCGCGGCCACACGGCCGCGGTGGCCTTCGCGCAGGACGAGGCGGTGACCCGTGGCGCCGCCCGCTTCCTCACGCTCCCCGGCGACGTGCCCTGCGTCACCGCTCAGGAGATCCTCACCGTCTGCGGAGCCCTCGAGGCGGCTCCCGGCGTGGTCTTCGTCCCGTCCAGGTCGGGCCGCGGCACCAATGCCGTGCTGCTCGCGCCGCCTGGCCTCATTCCGCTCACGTTTGGAGAGCCCTCATTCGAGAATCACTTGAGGACGGCGCGCGCGGCCGGCCTCGCCCCGCGCGTGCTGGAGCTGCCGGGCATCGGCCTCGACGTGGACGGCCCCGAGGATCTCCCGGTGCTGCTGGCGAACGGCGCGGCGACCCGCAGCGGGCGACTCCTGCGCGCGCTTCAGTCCAGCGGCGTGGGCTAGCCCCATGCCCCCCCGGTACGAGGTCATCGGGGTCGAGGGCCTGCCCGAGTTCCGGCCTGGCGACGACGTCGCCGGCCTGATCGTCGACGCGGCCCGCCGGCAAGGCACCGCGCTCGAGCCCCGGGACCTGCTCGTGGTCAGCCAGAAGATCGTCTCGAAGGCCGAGGGGCGCCTGGTGCGCCTCTCCGAGGTCACCCCGTCGGCCCGGGCGCGGGCGGTGGCGGACGAGATCGGCCGGGATCCCCGGCTGGTCGAGGTCATCCTGCGCGAGAGCCGGCGGGTCGTCCGCCAGGCCAAGGGCGTGCTGATCGTCGAGACGCACCATGGCTTCGTCTGCGCCAACGCGGGAGTGGATCAGTCCAACGTGGACGCCGACACCGCGTGCCTGCTCCCCGAGGACGGCGACCGCTCGGCCCGCTCGATCCGCGACCAGGTGCGCGCCCTCACCGGCCACGAGGTGGGGGTGGTCGTCGCGGACACCTTCGGCCGGCCCTGGCGCGAGGGACTCGTCAACGTCGCGGTCGGGGTGGCCGGCCTGGATCCGATCCGTAGCTATCTGGGCGAGCTGGACCCCGCCGGCTACGTCCTGCAGGCGACCATCCTGGCCCTGGCCGACGAGCTGGCCGCGGCGGCCGAGCCGGTGATGGGCAAGCTCGATCGCATCCCGGCGGCGATCATCCGCGGGCTCGCCTGGGAGCGCGGCGAGGGCGGAAGCCGCGTCCTGCTTCGCGACCCGGGCCGCGACCTGTTCCGATAACCCAGAGCGAGGAGGCGGCATGCGCATCGGCATCGTCGGCGGTACCGGCAAGGAAGGAGTGGGGCTCGGGCTCCGGTGGGCCCAGGCCGGCCACGAGGTCATCATCGGCTCGCGCGATCCCGAGCGGGCGCGGACGAAGGCCGCCGAGCTCGCCGCCTCGGTGACGGGGGGCCGCGTCGAGGGCCGGTCGAACCGGGAGGCGGCGACCGCCGGCGAGATCGTGGTGCTGACGGTGCCCGCGACCGGGCTGGCCGCCACCCTGCCCGAGCTGCGAGATGTCTGCCGCGGCAAGGTCGTGGTCAGCACGGTGGTGCCGCTCACCTTCGGCGGGGGCCGCCTCTTCACGCCGCCCCCGCAGGGCTCGGCCGCCGAGGAGGCCCAGGAGATCCTCGGCCCCGAGGCGCGGGTGATCGCGTCGTTTCACCACATCGCGGCGCACGAGCTGGCCGCGGGCGACCACGCGATCGAGTGCGACCTGCTGCTCTGCGGTGGCGACGCCGACGCCAAGAAGCTCGTGGGCGAGCTGGGAGCGTCCATGGGCCTCCGGGCGGTGGACGTGGGCGCGCTCAGCAACGCGGGGCCCCTGGAGGGGATCACCGCGGTCCTCGCCACCATCAACCGTCGGTACAAGCTCAAGAACTCCGGGATCAAGATCACGGGGCTGCCCTGAGAGGACCCGCCATCGCCGACGCCCCCGTCACCGTCTCCGTTCCCGGGCTCACCTCCTACATCGTCTCCGTGCTCGAGGCGCTCACCTCCCCAGCAGCGCCGCCAGCACCCGCTCGACGTCGCTCAGGTCGTCGAACAGGTGGTCGGGGCGCTCGGCGAGGAGCTCGTCGCGGCTGTACTGGCCGGTGGTGACCGCGACCGCGACCGCGCCGAAGGCGCGTGCGCAGTCGATGTCGTGCGGAGTGTCGCCGATCACCACCACGTGCTGCGGGGCGAACACGTGCCCGACGAGGGCGTGGGCACGGCGGGCCGCCAGCGAGGGGAGCCGCCGCCGGTCCATGTCGTCCGAGCCGTAGGCGCCGACCCGGAAGTGCGGCAGGAGGCCGGTGGGCTCGAGCTTGATCCGGGCTCCCTCCTCGATGTTGCCGGTCACCAGCCCCACCACCGCCGGGGATCGGGCGAGCCGCTCGACCACCGCGCTGACCCCGGGCAGGGTGACCACGTGGCGGCCATCCCCGATCTCGGCGGCCAGCCCGGCCAGGTACGCCTCGAAGAAGTCGTCCAGCCGCTCCCGGATCCGGGGCGGCTCCCAGCCGAGGGCTCCCATGACGTCGTGCACGATGCGGGTGTCGGTCCGCCCGCGCAGGTCGTAGTGGTCGATGCCGCCGGCGTCGCCGAACACGCGCTCGAGCGCGGAGCGCATCGCGCGGCGTCCGGCCCCGCGCGACGTGATCAGGGTACCGTCGACGTCGAACAGGACGAGCTTCACGGGGGCGACCGGCGCCGGGAGCTTACGTGTGGAGCGGCGGGGCGAGCGCGCGCAGGCGGGCCACGATCGGCGGCAGCCGGTCGAGCACCGCGTCCACGTCGGCGGCCACGCTCCACCGCCCGAGCGTGAAGCAGAGCGAGCCCTCCGCTTCCTCGGGGGTGCAGCCGATGGCCCGCAGCACGTGCGAGGTCGTCTGGGTGAGCGAGCTGCAGGCCGACCCCGAGGAGGCCGCGACCCCGGCGAGGTCGAGGTCGAGGAGGACCCCGTCGGCCTTCACCCCGCGGACCACCAGGCTCGCGTGGTGCGGCAGCCGGGCGCGCGGCGGGCCGGTGAGTCGACAGTCCGGGATCGTCTCGAGCAGGCCCCGGATCAGCCGGTCGCGCAGCTCGATGAGCCGCCCCGCCTCGTGGTGCAGGCCTTCCACCCGCATCAGCTCCGCGGCGACTCCCAGACCGACCGCCCCGGGCAGGTTCTCGGTCCCCGACCGGTAGCCGCCCTCCTGACCTCCGCCCAGCATCTGCGGGTGGAGCCGGAGGCCCGGGCGCACCCACAGGGCGCCGCTGCCCGGCGGGCCGTAGAGATCGTTCCCGGACACGGTGAGCAGATCGATGCCCATCTCCTCCACGTTGAGCGGCACCCGCCCGAGGGCCCCGACCGCGTCCACGTGCAGGGGCACCGCGGCGGCGCGGGTGACCCGGCCGATCTCCTTGAGGGGCTGCACCGTGCCGATCTCGGGGTTGGCGGCGGCGACCGAGACCAGCGCGGTATCCGCGGTCAGCGCCCCGCGCAGCACGGCCGGGTCGACGGTCCCGTCGCGATCCACCGGCAGGTAGCACAGGGTCGCACCCGCCTTCTCGAGGTCCCGGCAGGCGTTGATCACCGAGATGTGCTCGATCGCCGACAGCACGATCCGCGCCGGGCCGCGGGCGCGCGCGACGGTCCCCTTCACCGCCAGGTTGTTGGACTCGGTGGCACCCGAGGTGAAGATGAGCCCCCCGGAGGCTCCCCCGCACAGCCGCGCGACCTTCACGCGGGCCGCGTCGAGGGACTCACGGGCCTCCGCCCCCAGCGAGTGCCGGGCCGACGGATTGCCGATGCCCGCCTCCAGGAAGGGCCGGGTCACCGCGAGCACGCGGGGGTCCACCGGAGCGAAGCCCGCGTAGTCGAGATAGGCGCGCCCGGACTCGAGACCGGCGGCCTTCAACCCCGCCTACCGGCTCTTCCGGATCACGAAGCGGTACACCGCCCCGCTCCGCCCTACCTCGAGCAGCTCGTGACCCGTGTTCTGGACCCAGCTCCGCATGTCGGGGTCCGAGGCCGGATCGTCGGAGAGCATCGCCAGCACCTGGCCCACGCTCAAGTCCGCCATCGCCTCGCGGGTCTTCACGATGGGCATCGGACAGAACAGCCCCGTGCAGTCAATCTGCCTGTCAGGATTGACGACTTCCACCCTCTGGGCCATGCCCCGCTACGGTACCTCAGCCCTCGGCGGCCCGTCAAGGAACGGCGGGCCCGCGAAAATCTCGCCCCCGCGCCGGCCCGTCGCCGCTTATCCTGGAGAGCGAGCCATGCGCACCCGAGCCGCCCAGACGCCCGCCGCGCGACGGATCAAGCGGAAGGTCCTGGTCGCGATCACCCTGACCGCCTTCCTGCCGATGCTGGTGGTGGCCTATCTCCTGTACAACTACGCGCTGCCCCTGCTGGACCCGGAAGCGCAGGCCCGCAACCTGCCGTGGATGCTCGTCATGCTCGGCGGCACCGGGCTGCTGATGGCGGCGGGTAGCTTCATGCTCTGGGACCTGGCCACCTCGATAGTCCGGCACGCCGAGCCGGCCGACACCCCGCGCCGGGTCGCGGCCCCGCCGGGGACGGCCCGGCCCACCGCGAGCCCGGAGACCACCGCGGTGCAGCAGTACGTGCAGCAGAGCGACGAGGTGGACTCGCTCATGCAGTCCTTCTCGCGGATGCTGGTCACCATCGAGCAGCAGGCCGCCGACGTCAACGAGTACGCCCGCCGGCTCGACACCGCCTACAAGGAGCTCGAGTCCACCAGCGCCCAGCTGAAGGAGTTCTCGTTCAAGGACGAGGTGACCGGGCTGTACAACCGCCGCTTCTTCTCGATCCGCCTCGAGGAAGAGGTGTCGCGCTACCGTCGCTTCAACCATCCGGTCTCGGTGGTGCTGCTCGACCTCGACGGCTTCAAGGCGGTCAACGACGAGCTCGGGCACGCGGCCGGGGACGAGACCCTGCGGGCGATGGCCGAGATCCTGCTCAAGCAATCGCGCGGCATCAACGTCATCTGCCGCTACGGTGGCGACGAGTTCGCGGTGCTTCTGGTGGAGACGTCCAAGAGCGGGGCCCGGCTCTACGCCGACCGCATCCGGTACGTGCTCTCGACCTGGACCTTCGCCCACGGCCGCCGGATCACCGCCTCCTTCGGGATCGCCTCCCTGCCCGAGGACGTGGCCCCCGCCGCCGACGAGCTGATCCGTGCCGCCGACGAGGCGCTCTACGCCGCCAAGCGCGCCGGAAAGAACCGCGTCTCGGTGCACGAGGACGTCGCGGCCGCTCCCGGCGGCCGGCCGGGGGTCTGAGCCGGGTGACCCCGCCAACCTCCACCCGCCGCGTCCTGATCGTGGACGACGAGCGCGAGATCCGCACCACGCTGCACGCGGTCTTCGGGTCCGCCGGCTACGAGTGCCGCGTGGCGGGCGACGGCCACGAGGCCGCGCGGCTCTTCGAGAGCGAGCGCTGCCCGCTCACCATCACCGACCTCAAGATGCCGGGCATGGACGGCCTGCAGCTCCTCCAGCATGTGCGGGCCCGCGACGTGGACGCCGCGGTCATCATGCTCACCGGCGCCGCCGACGTGCGCGTCGCGGTGGAGAGCCTGAAGCAGGGGGCGAGCGACTTCATCTTGAAGCCGGTGAACCTCGACCAGGTCCTGCTCTCCGCGGAGCGCGCCCTCGAGCGCCGCCAGCTCCTGATCGAGCGGCGCGAGCACCAGGCCCTGCTCGAGCAGCGGGTGGCCGAGGCCACCCGCAACCTGGCCGCGGCCCTGGGCGAGCTGCGTGAGACCTACCGCGCCACCCTCGAGGCCCTGGGCTCGGCCCTGGCCACCCGTGAAGTCGGCACCGAGCGGCACTCCCGGCGCGTGCACGCCTACTCGCTGGCCCTGGCCCGCGCCCACGGGCTGGCCGGAGCGGAGCTCGACGCGCTCGGGCGCGGGGTCCTCCTCCACGACATCGGCAAGATCGGCATCTCCGACGCCATCCTCCTCAAGCCGGGCCCGCTGA
>DATIFV010000122.1:0-37831 GCA_035455085.1 Candidatus Methylomirabilota bacterium
CGGCGGCCCTCGTGGCTGCTGCGCGCCGCCTTCCGGGTCGCGGACTTCCTGGTGCTCGACAACGTGAAGCGCTCGATCGGGCTGCACCGCGCCCGCGGGGTGGCCACCGGGGCCGCTCCCATCGCCCCCGACCTGATCCGCTGGTACCTGGCCCTTGGGCTCGACATGAGGGAGGTCTACGGCCAGACCGAGAACACCGGGCTCGCCACCGCGATGCCCGCCGACCGCATCAAGCTCGGCACGGTGGGGGTGGCCCGGCCCGAGACCGAGGTCCGGCTCTCCCCGGAGGGGGAGATCCTGCTGAAGGGCCCCCACGTGTTCATGGGCTACTACGGCAAGCCGGAGAAGACCGCGGAGACCATCGTGGACGGCTGGCTGCACACCGGCGACGTGGGCGCCATCGACGCCGACGGATTCGTCCGCATCACCGACCGCATGAAGGACATCATCATCACCGCGGGCGGCAAGAACATCACCCCGTCCGAGATCGAGAACCAGCTCAAGTTCTCGCCCTACATCTCCGACGCGGTGGTGATCGGCGACCGCCGCCCGTTCCTCTCCTGCCTCGTCATGATCGATCACGAGACGGTGGCCCAGTTCGCCCAGGAGCGGAACGTGCCGTTCGGCAACTTCGCCTCCCTCTGCCGGGCCCCCGAGGTGCAGGAGCTCATCCGGAGCGAGATCGAGCGGGTCAATCGCGACCTCGCGCGCGTGGAGACGGTCAAGACGTTCCGCCTGATCGAGCAGCCCCTCACCGCCGAGGACGAGGAGCTGACCCCGACCATGAAGCTCAAGCGCGCCCTCGTCAACGTGAAGTACAAGGACCTGATCGACACCATGTACGAAAGGAGAAACGGATGAAGAAGCTACTGGCAGTCGGCGTGCTGGGGGCCGCGGTCGCCTTCGCGGGCGTCGCGGCGGCCCAGAAGGAGACGCGGGGCGTCAGCAAGACCGAGATCGTGCTGGGCATGCACACCGACCTCTCCGGGCCCGCCGCCACCTACGGGGTGTCCTCCTCGAACGCGGTCAAGATGCGCTTCGACGAGGTCAACGAGGCAGGCGGCATCCACGGCCGCAAGATCCGGCTCGTCGTCGAGGACACCCAGTACCAGGTCCCGCGGGCGGTCCAGGCGGGGGCCAAGCTCATCCAGCGCGACCGGATCTTCGCGATGGTGGCCGGGCTCGGCACCCCGATGAACAACGCGCTGTTCAAGGACCAGTTCGACGCCGGGGTGCCCAACCTGTTCCCGCTCTCCGCGGCCCGGTCGATGTACGAGCCCTTCCACAAGCTGAAGTTCTACGGGGCGGCCAGCTACGTCGACCAGGTGCGCGCGGGCATCAACTACTTCGTGACCCAGAAGGGCAAGAAGGCCCTCTGCGCGATGTACCAGGACACCGACTTCGGCAAGGAGGTGCTGGACGGCGTCCAGGCCCAGGCCGAGAAGATGAAGCTCAAGATCGTCGAGACGGTGACCCACAAGCCGACCGATCAGGACTTCACCGCCCAGGTGACCAAGCTGAAGGCGGCCAACTGCGACCTGGTGGTCCTCGGCACGATCGTGCGCGACTCGATCGTGCCGTACGCCACCGCGCGCAAGATGGGGTGGACCGACGTCGATTTCCTGGGCTCCGCGGCCTCCTACGACCTCTTCGTGGCGGCCGCCCAGGGCGGCGTCACCGAGGGCTTCTACGCCATGGGGCTCACCGCCATGCCCTACCGCGACACCCTCGGCCCCGAGGCCCAGAAGTGGTTCGATCGCTACAAGGAGCGCTACAAGGTGGATCCGAACATCGGGGCCATCTACGGCCACGTGGCGGCGGACCTGACCGTGACCGGGCTCATGAAGACGGGCCCCGAGCTGACCACCGACAACTTCGTCCGCGCCCTCGAGTCCATCCGCGGGTACCGGGACATCTTCCACGGCCCGGAGGTCAACTTCGCGGCCGACAAGCACCAGGGCGCCAACTCCTCGTTCCTGGCGATAGTCAAGGGGGGGCGCTGGGTGCGCCTGACCGACCCGCTGACGTTCTAATTAGTTACGCGCGCGGGGGCTGGCCGGCGCGCGGATCAGCGCGCGCCGGCCGACACGGCTCTTCCGTCCCGCCTGACCGCGCAGCCGCTCGAGCGTCTCGTACGCGGCCTGCGCGCGCGGCGCCGCGAGGCGCTCGATCGTTTCCGCGGCCCGCGTGGTCCCGCCGGAGTGGCTAGCTCGAGCTCCAGGAAAACGGCGCGAAGTGGCCGTTGTTCTTGCCCGAGGTGTCGTCCCAGTCGATGCCGAAGCCGTGCATGTGGCCCCGGGAAGCCTTGGCGAGGGCGAGCCGGCTCGCGGCAGGATGGCCGACGTTGTCGAGGTAGATCGGCTCGGTCGGGCTGGCGCCGGGAATGCCCTCGACCGCGATGTCGAGGATGCCGGGAATCGACACTGACCGGCGCATCGCGCCGCGCTCGATCCTGATCGGCTTGCTCTCCACGCCCGCGAACCTGCCGACGAGCGGCCCGACCGCCGCCATGGGGCCGCCACCCTGCCCGCTGCCGATCGCGACGAGGGCGTCGCGCTGCTCGGCGCTGGCCCGGTCGTCGACGACCACGCCCACCGTCCAGTTGCCCGCGACCATCGGCCCCGGGGTGTGCAGGAGCACCGCAAAGCTGAGCCCGTCGAGCCGGGTCGCCCCGTACGAACCGCGCTCGACGTGGAAGACGAGGCCGGCATCGCAGCTGCCCCTGGTCGGCTGCGCGGCCAGGCCCGAGGTCGGGCACGGGCAGACCGAGTCACAGCTGCAGGCCTCGAAGTAGTCGCCGCTGATCGCCCACTGCGGGTTCGCCATGGTCAGCCTCCGTCGGTGATGCGCGCGATCACATCGCGTGCCCGCCGCGCAGCACCAGCACGAGATCGGGATGCAGGGCCACCGCGACGCCGAGCAGCACGAGCGCTCCGCCGGCTGCCCGCGCGACCCATTCACCGGCCGGGAGCAGCTTCTCGGCCGCCACCAGGGCCGTGATCAGGAGCACCCAGGCGAGGCCCATGGCGCCGGCGGCGACGAGGACCAGCATGAGCGCCCAGCAGCATCCCAGACAGTACACCGCATGCGCCCACCCGAGCGCCAGGCTGCCCCGCCGCCCCGCTCGCCAGTGGCCGAGGAGAAAGCCGAGAGGGCTCCGGCACGCGCGCAGGCACGCCTGCTTGAGGGGCGAGAGCTGGAACGCCCCCGCCGCGAGCAGGATCACCGCGATGACGTAGGCGAACGCGGGCTCGGCCAGCGCCATGAGGAGCGTGTGGGCGAGGTACACCGGTACTCCGGTCGCGGCCCACACCACGAGGTAGACGAGGGCGAACATCGCGACCGGCACCCCGCCGCCCGCCGCTCCGGGGGCACCCCCGCGGATGGCGCCGTAGAGCGCGATCATCGGGAGCGCGCTCGGCAGCATCATCGCGGTCATCATGACCCCCCAGCCGACCACGAATGCCAGGCCGTCGGCGATCGTGGCCGGCATGGGCATCGTCATCATCATGTCGTCCTGAAGGCTCGACCGGACGACCGACGCCCAGGCCGCCGCCGCCACCAGGAGGAGGGCGACGGACGTGAGGACCGTCACCCGATCCCGGACCAGGACCGGCGCCCCACCCGGGCCCATGTCGCGAGCCGCGCCTCCGGGAGCGGCTAGACCGTGAAGCCGGAAGTGCCGACCCAGCCGGTCTCCGAGACGTCCACCATGACCCCGTCGGGACCGCTGTACTTGACCTCGACGTTGCCGTGCTCGCGCCGGCCGTAGCCGACCCCGAGCGCCTCGTTGACGTCGTGGCGCGGCTCGGAGCCCGCCGCGGCCAGCCGCTCGGCGATCGCCTCCAGGCTCTCGACCTGGAAGCCGATGTGGTGGATGCCGCTCCACTCCTTGCCGCGCTCGACCCCCGCCACCGCGTCGCTCTTGAAGTTGAGGATGGCCAGGTTGAGGTCGCCGTCACTCAGGTAGTAGCCGCGGGCCCCGGGGCTGTCGATGCGGGCGATCTCCTTCATCCCGAACACGTCGATGTAGAACTTCGCGGTCTTGTCCACGTCCTGGGTCGAGAGCGCGATGTGCTTGATCTTCGCCATGGGGGAGGCCTCCTGTTCGAGCGGGTTGGGCCCCGAGTATAGCGCGCCGCCGCGCCACCGGCCAACCGATCTCGACCTATGATACCTTCGGCGCGTCCGATCTCAGCCGGAGGTGACCGATGCCCGCTCTCCGCTCGATCCTGACCCGCGTCCTGACGCTGACCCTTCTGCTCACCCTGCTCCAGGGAGCGCCCACGACCGCGGCCGCTCCGCCCGACGGGACCCTCGCCATCGGCGTCCACGTGACGCTCGTCTCGCGCTGGCTCGACCCCGGCGAGACCGAGGCGCTCATCACCCCGTTCATGGTGCTCTACGCCCTGCACGACGCCCTCGTGAAGCCCATGCCGGGCAACATCAACGCGCCGAGCCTGGCCGAGTCCTGGGCGATGGCCAAGGACGGGCTGAGCTACGACTTCGTCATCCGCAAGAACGCCCGGTTCCACAACGGCGATCCGGTCACCGCGGAGGACGTCAAGTTCTCGTTCGAGCGCTACAAGGGCAGCGGGGCCAAGCTCCTCAAGGACAAGGTCAGGGAGATCCAGACCCCCGCCCCCAACCGGGTGCGCTTCGTGCTGAAGGAGGCGTGGCCCGACTTCATGGCCTTCTACGGCACCTCGGCCACCGGCGCGGGCTGGATCGTGCCCAAGAAGTACATCGAGCGCGTGGGCGAGGACGGCTTCAAGAAGGCGCCGGTGGGCGCGGGCCCGTACAAGCTCGCCGCCTTCACTCCGGGAGTCGAGCTGACCCTGGACGCCTTCCCCGACTACTGGCGCAAGGCCCCGCAGGTGAAGCGGATCGTGATGCGCTCCATCCCGGACGAGGCGACCCGGGCCGCCGCGGTGAAGACCGGCGAGGTGGACCTCGCCTACCTCTTCGGCGGGGCCATCGCCTCCGACCTCAAGCGGACCCCCGGGGTCCGGGTGGTCGCGCCGCTGCTCTACGGTGTCTACTGGCTCGACTTCCTGGACCAGTGGGACCCGAAGTCGCCGTGGCACGACCGGCGGGTGCGGCAGGCCGCGAGCCTGGCCATCGATCGCAAGGCGATCAACGAGGCGGAGATGCTCGGCCTCGGCCGCCCGGCCGGCGCCTTCGTGCCGCCCGAGTTCGACTTCGCGCTCAAGATCGAGCCGCCCGCGTTCGACCCCAGGCGGGCCAAGCAGCTCCTCGTCGAGGCGGGTTTCCCGAACGGCTTCGACGCGGGCGACCTCACCCCGCTGCCCCCCTACACCTCGCTGGGCGAGGCGGTGGGCGGGTTCCTGCAGGCGGTCGGCATCCGCACGTCGGTGCGCACCATGGAGCGCGCAACCTTCATGACCACCTGGCGCGAGAAGAAGGTGCGGGGGCTGCTGATCGGAGCCACCGGCGCGGCGGGCAACGCGGCCGCGCGCCTGGAGCCGTTCTTCACCAAGAACGGCATCTACGCCTACGGCACCCGGCCGGACATCGACGATCTCTTCCAGCGTCAGGCCAACGAGAAGGACCGTCACCAGCGCGAGGCGCTCCTGCACCAGATCCAGAAGATCGTCGCCGAGCAGGTGCTGGCCGCCCCCATCTTCCAGCAGGCCTTCCTCTGGGGCGTGGGCGGGCGGGTGGCCGAGCCGGCGGCCGGCCTGATCCAGGGCTACCCGTACGTCGGGCCCGCCGAGGACCTCCGGCTCAAGTAGCGTCGGCCGGGTCGTCGCGGATGAAGGTGCCGTTCCGGAGATCGCGCAGCGCCTGCTCGATCTCGGCGCGGGTGTTCATCACGAAGGGGCCGTGGCGGGCGATCGGCTCGCCCAGCGGCCGCGCCGCCGCGAGCAGGAAGCGGCCGCCGCCGGGGCCGGCCGACGCCTCGACGAGGTCGCCGTCGCCGAAGACGACTAGGGCCGGCGCGCGCGCGGCGCGCGGCTCGGGGCCGAAGCGCGCCTCGCCCTGGTCCACGTAGGCGAACGCGGTGTGGCCGCGCGGCACCGCCTCGCGGAAGCGGGCGCCCGCCGGCAAGGTCACGTCGATGAACTGCGGGGCCACCGCCAGCCCCTCGACCGGCCCGATCAGCCGGCCCTCCGCGGCGGTGCCCGCGATGACCCGCACCCGCGCGCCTCCCTCGAGCCCGGTCTCCGCGAGCCGGCTCGACGAGAGGTCGCGGTACCTCGGCCGGGTCATCTTCTCCCGCGCCGGCAGGTTCAGCCAGAGCTGCAGGCCCCCGATCCCCTCCGGCCGCACCTCGGGCATCTCCTCGTGCAGGATGCCGCTGCCCGCGGTCATCCACTGGATGTCCCCGGCCCCGATCCGGCCGTGGTGGCCGAGCGAGTCGCGGTGCTGGATCCCGCCGGTGCGGACGAACGTCACCGTCTCGATCCCGCGGTGCGGGTGGTACGGGAACCCCGCCTCGTAGTCCTCGGGCCGGGTCGACTCGAAGTGATCGAGGAGCAGGAACGGGTCGAGGTGATCGAGCCGCCGGGTGCCGATGCTGCGGCGCAGGTGGACGCCGGCGCCCTCGACCACCGGCTCGGGGATCACGACCTGGGCGACCGGCCGCGAGGTCCGGGTCATGGTTGCTCGGGGCGCGCCGGGCCGGCCGAGCGCCGGATGTCGATCATCTCGGGCAGCCCGCTCGAGGTGTGCTCGAACCGCTCGATGCGCGTGAGCTGGTGCATGTCCGCGACGAGCTGCCTGATGCGCTCGGCCGCGGCCAGCGCCTGCGCGACGCGCTCCTGCGCCAGGGCCCCGAGGCCCCGATCGTCCCGCAGCATCGCGAGCCGGCCGATGATCGTGGTCAGCGGGTTGTTGACCTCGTGGGCCATCGTGTTGGCGAGCCGGGCGATGCTGCGCAGCTCCTCCGCGGCCCGGTGCTCGGTGATGTCGATGAGCGTGGTCTCGTAGTCCGCCCGGGCAGGAGCGGCGGCGCGCACGATGTTCAGGAGCACCCAGATGAGCCGCCCGTCGCGCCGGCGGAACTGTACCTCCGCGTTGACCGCGGTGCCCTCGGTCCGGACCCGCTCCCGCAGCTGCTCGCGGTCCTTCGGATCGACGTAGAAGTCCAGCATGCTCGCGCCCGCGAGCTCACCCGGGCTGCCCGCCCCGAGGATGCGGGCGCAGGCCTCGTTGCAGTCGACGATCCCGCCCTCCTCGAGAGTCAGGCACATGCCCGCGGGGTTCCGCTCGAAGGTGGTGCGATAGCGGCGCTCCGACTCCTGCAGGGCCTCCGTCCGGGTCCGCAGGAGGGCCATCGCGGCGGCGACCGCGTCGGCCATGTGCTGGAACTCCACCATCCGGAACCGGGGCGGCGCCGGTACCGTCTCGCCCCGCCCGAAGGCGGTGAGCACCCCCGAGAGGCCGGCCATGCGCCGGCCCACCAGCCGCCCGGCCAGGAAGGCAAGGCCGAGGGCCACCGCGAAGCCGGCGATCGCGGTCGCCGAGATCAGCCACAGGGAGCGCCGGAGAGGCGCCTCGAGCTGGGCGGCCGGGACCGTGATGGCCACCGCGAACTGCGACCGGGGCGCGCGGCTCACCGCGGTGTAGGCGTCCTCTCCCTCGAGCGTGCGCCCCGGGAACACCGCCTCGTTCTGGTCGCGGGCGAGGGCGATCTCGCTCGAGAGGACCGGGCGGCCGACCCGGCCTTCCTGGTCCCGGGTGCTCGCGACGAGGATGCCCCGGCGGTCGACGATCGAGGCCACCGACCCCGCGGGGATCTGCGCCGCGGCGAGGACCGAGGAGAAGCCGTCGGGCGTCAGGACCGCGCTCAGGACGTAGCGCAGCTTGCCGTCGCGCAGCAAGGGTACGTTCACCGCCACCGTCCAGCGCCGCGATGTGGCCCCGACGAAGAGGTTCGAGACCTCCGGCTCGAGGGTCCGGGCGGTCCGCTGGAACAGCTCGCTGTCCGAGACGCTGGGCAGGGCGCTCCCCATCGGCCGGAGCAGGTTCAGGAGCGGGCGGCCGGCCGGGTCGATCAGGGCGACGGTGAGCCAGCGCCGATGGGCGTCCCTGGCCCGGCGGGCCTGCTCGTAGAAGCGCCGGAGGTCGCCGGACTCGAGATCGCCCGACGTCCCCAGAGCCTCGAGCGCGGCGACGGAGGTCTCGATCTCGCGGTCCACCGCGACGGCCAGCGCGCGGGAGTGATCGAGCAGCGCCTGGTTCAGGTCCTCACGCTGATCCCGGTGAGCCAGCCAGATCGCCAGCCCCGCGACCAGGGCCAGCGGCACCAGGGTCACGCTGACCACCGCGAGCAGGAACCACCGTACCCTCACCGCCGTCGCTCCCGGTGGGGGCCTCTCACCACATGACCACGCCGCCGTCGATGTTGACGGACTGGCCGGTCATGAACGCGGCGGCAGGCGAGCAGAGGAAGGCGATGAGCCCGGCGACCTCCTCGTCGGAGGCGGCGCGACCCATCGGGATGCGGTCGAGCTGCCGCTGCCAGCCCTCTCCACGCCCCAGAACATCCATTCTCGAAGTCTCGATGGTGCCGGGGCAGACCGCGTTGACGGTGATCCCGTGACGGGCTACCTCCATGGCCAGCGACTGGGTGAGCCCCTGGATGCCGAAGTTGGCCGCGTTGTAGGCCGCGGTGTTGGGAGCGCCGCGCTTGCCCGCGATCGACGACAGGTTGATGATGCGCCCCCACTTCTGCCCGATCATGATCGGGACCACGCGCTTGCAGAGGAGAAAGGCGCCGGTCAGCTTGATCTCGAGGACCCTCCGCCAAACCGCCTCGTCCAGCTCGGGCAGCGGCACCCGGTCGTTGCCGCGCGGGTAGGCCGCGTTGTTCACGAGCACGTCGAGCCGCCCGAAGGTGGTCATCACCTGCTCCACCAGGCGATCGACCGCGGCGGCCTGGCTCACGTCCCCGGTCCAGGTGAGCGCCCGGCGGCCGGCCGCGCGGACCTGCTCGGCGGTGCTCTCCACGTCGCGCCAGCCCGCCTTCTTCTCGTCCGCGGGGTACGTGGCGGGGTCGCGCCCGCTGCCGGTGACGACCACGTCCGCCCCCAGCCCGGCCAGCGCCACCGCGCTGGCGCGGCCGATGCCGCGCAGCCGGCCCGCCCCGGTCACCACCGCCACCCGCCCCTCGAGCGCGCCCGGTGCCACGGCGTCAGCGGGCCGCCGCGTGGTCGGCCAGCACCTGTGCGACGCAGGCCGTCACCTTCACGCCGGTGGGCAGGTCGATGAACTCGTTCGGCCCGTGGGCGTTCGAGCCGGGCCCCATCACGCCGGTGACCAGGAACTGGGCGCGCGGGAAGCGCTCCCCGAGCATGCTCATGAAGGGGATCGAGCCGCCGAGGCCGTCGAACATCGCGGGGGCGCCGAACTGCGCGGTGGAGGCGCGCTCGACCGACTCGCGCAGCCAGCCCGCCATCACCGGCGCGTCCCAGCCGGTGCCGGGCCGGTCGCCCCCCGTGTAGGTCACCCGCGCTCCGTAGGGCGGCTCGGCCTCCAGCACCTCCTTCACGCGCCGGCCGACCAGGTCCGCGTCGGCGGTGGGCGGCAGGCGCAGCGAGAGCTTGACCGACGTCTGCGGCCGCAGCACGTTGCCGGCGTCGGCCAGGGCGGGGATGCCGTCCACGCCCGTGACCGCGAGGGCGGGCCGCCAGGTGTTGTTCAACAGCGCCTCGACCGGATCGCGCGTCACCGCGCTCATGCCCGGCAGGAACGGAAAGCGCCGCCAGATCTCGTCGCCCAGGACACCCGCGACCGCGCGTACCTCCGCGAGCCGGCCGGGGGGGATCTCGACGTGGCACTCCGACACCAGGATCTTGCCGGTGCGGCTGTCCTCCAGCCGGTCCAGGACCTGGCGCAGGATGCGGAAGCTCGAGGGCACGATGCCGCTGGCCGCCCCCGAGTGCACCCCCTCGCTCAGCACCTGCACGGTGAGGGTGCCGCTCAGGACGCCGCGCAGCGACGTGGTGGCCCACAGGTGATCGTAGTCGCCGCAGCCGGAGTCGAGGCACACCACCAGATCGGGGCGGAGCCGGTCCGCGAGCCTCTCCACGTAGGCGGGCAGGTCGGGGCTGCCGCTCTCCTCGGAGGCCTCGATCAGCACGACGCAGCGGGCGTGCGGGACGCCCTGGGCCTGGAGCGCCTCGATCGCGGTGAGCGCCGCGAACGCGGCGTAGCCGTCGTCCCCCGCCCCGCGGCCGAAGAGCCGGTCCCCCCGGCGCACCGGCGTCCACGGCCCGCCGTCGGCCGCCCAGCCGACCATCTCCGGCTGCTTGTCGCAATGGCCGTAGAGCAGCACG
The DNA here is from genome assembly GCA_035455085.1 of Candidatus Methylomirabilota bacterium. Classification (GTDB taxonomy): domain Bacteria; phylum Methylomirabilota; class Methylomirabilia; order Rokubacteriales; family CSP1-6; genus CAMLFJ01. The sequence continues at coordinate 10,305 of DATIFV010000122.1, forward strand.
GTCTCACCGCCCGTGCCCGGCACCTCCATGAGGATGACCGGGGTGCGGCCCTCGAGGCGGACGACCTCGAGGCCGAGGCCCTCGATCTTCCGCTTCCGCGCCCACTCGGTGATCAGGCCCACCGCCCGCTCGATGTGGCCGTGTTCCGCCCAGCCGGCGTCGTACATGGGGGACTTGGCCGGGATCCGGATGTACTCGGTAAGGGCCGGGACGATGTCGCGGTCCCAGACCTGCTGGACGAAGGCGCGGGTGCGCGCGGGCTCGGCGCTCATGGCCCTATGGCGCTCCGGGGCGCTTCGCGCGCTTGGCCACGTCCGCCTCGGTAGCCCGCAGCAGGAACACCGGCACCTGCGCCTGCTGGAGCACCGCCTGGGCCACCGATCCGAAGAGGATCCGTCCGAGGCCGCCGCGCCCGTGGGTGGACATGGCGATGAGGTCCGCCCCCGCCTCCTTGGCCGCGGCCACGATCTCCTCCGCGGGGACACCGCGCCGTACCTGGGTGCTCACCCGCACCGCCTTGCCGCGCAGCTCGACCGCGAGCGGGGCGAGGTACTCCTCGGCGTCGACCCGCCGCGCTTCGATGTCCTCCACCTCGATGTGCCGCGAGCCCTCGATCACCACCGGGGTGAGCGGCTGGATCACGCGGAGGAGGATCACCTCCATGTCCAGCGGGCCGGCGATCTCCAGGATGAACGGCATGATGGTCTCCGCCACCGGAGAGCCGTCGAGGGCAACCAGAGCCCGCTTGTACATGGAACCTCTCCTTTTCGCTATTTGAACTTCGAGATGGCGCTCTGGAGGGCCGGTCTGAGCTCCTCCCAGGCCTTGCTGGTGCCCGCCTTCACGTCCTCCCAGACCGCCCCCGAGGCGTGCTTGAGCTCGGCCAGCTTCTCCTTCATGACCCGGCGCCGGGCCTTCAGCTCGTCGCCCAGCCGCCGGGCCTCCGCCTCGGCCTGGCCGGCCTTGCGCTTGAGCGTCTCGATCTCCGGCTCCCAGCGCGTCAGCTCGGCCTCGATCTTGGTGCGGAGATCCTGGAGCACCGTCCGCGCCCCCGCGGAGGGATCGAGCGCCTCGACCTCCCGGGCCCACTTCTTGAGCTGGGCCGCGATGTCGTCCCGCAGCTCCTCGATGTGCTCGTAGTAGTCCTTCCGGGCCTCGGCGATGTCCTTCTCCACCTTCGCCTTGAGCCGGTCGAGCTCGGCGCCCCACGCGCGCAGCTGCGTCTCCATCACGCCGGGGTTCGTGCTGTGCTCCGCCATGGCTCCTCCTGTCCCTTCCTCCGCGTCGACAGATCCCGAAGGAAGATCCGCGCAGTGGTCTCCGCTCGAGCAGCGCCTGGCAGACCTCCAGGAGCTTCGTGGCGGTCGAGAAATCGTAGCGCACGTAGTGTCCCCGGTCGAGCACTTCCACCAGCTTCCCCCAGCCGGCCTTCAGAGGGGCGCTTCACGTCGGGACCCTCGTCATGCCGCCCGGGTCCTCACCAGCGCGAGGAACGCGCGCTCGTCGAGCGTGGGCACCCCGAGGCGGCGCGCCGCCGCGAGCTTGGCGCCCGGCCGCTCGCCGACCACCAAGTAGTCCGTCTTGCGCGAGACGGACCCCGCGACCCGCGCGCCCAGACGCTCGAGCAGCCGGGCGGCCTCCTCGCGGGTGACGCCGGTCAGGGTCCCGGTCAGCACGAACTCCTTGCCGGCGAGCCGGCGGCCGGCGGGCGCGCTCCGCGGCTCGCTCAGGCGCACCCCGGCCGCGGCCAGGCGCCGGAGCATGCGACGGTTGCCGGGATCGGCGAAGAACCGCGCCACGGACTCCGCGATCGCCGGCCCCACCCCGCGGATCGCGGCCAGCCGCGCGCGGGGCGCGGCGGCGAGCCGCTCCAGGCTGCCGTGGTGCGCGGCCAGCACGCGCGCCACGTGCTCGCCGACCAGCCGGATGCCCAGCCCGTTCAGCACCCGTGCGAGGCCGCGCTCCCGGGAGCCGTCGATGGTCCGGAGGAGATTGTCGGCCGACCGGCGTGCGAACCCCGCGAGACCCTCCACCTGCCGGTCGGTGAGCCGGTAGAGGTCGGCGAAGTCCCGCACGAGCCCACGCTCGACCAGCTCGGCGATCGTCGCCGCCCCGAGGTGCTCGATGTTCATGGCCTGACGGGAGGCGAAGTGCCGCAGGCGCTCCCGGAGCTGGGCGGGACACGCGCTGCCGAGGCAGCGCCAGTACGCCTCCCCCGGCGGCCGCAGGGTCGTCCCCCCGCAGGCCGGGCAGCGGCGGGGGAACCGGAACGGCCGGCTGCCCCTCGGACGGCGCGCGGGGACCACCTGCACCACGTACGGGATGACGTCGCCCGCCCGCTCGATCAGCACGGTGTCGCCGGCCCGGATGTCCTTGCGGCGGATCTCGTCCTCGTTGTGCAGGCTCACGTTGCGGATCACCACCCCCCCCACCTCCACCGGCGCGAGCCGGGCCACCGGGGTGAGGATCCCCGACTTGCCCACCTGGACCTCGATGGCGCGGATCACGGTGGTCGCCTGGCGCGCCGCGAACTTGAGCGCGATGGCCCAGCGGGGATGATGGCCGGTGGCCCCGAGCCGCGCCTGCAGCGCGAGCTCGTCGACCTTGACCACGATGCCGTCGGCCTCGTACTCGAGCCGGTCGCGGCCGGCCTGGAGCCGGCCCGCGTAGGCCAGGGCCGCCTCGATGTCGCGGAAGCGGCGATTGCGGGGGTTCACGCGGAAGCCGGCCGCGGCCAGCACGGCGAGCGCGCCCCACTGGCTCTTCACCGCGAGGCCGGGGGCATGGCTCACGTGGTACGCGAACATGTCGAGCGGCCGCCGGGCCGTGACCGCGGGGCTCTTCTGGCGCACCGACCCGGCCGCCGCATTGCGCGGATTCGCGAACGTGGCCACGCCGCGCTCGGCCAGCGCCCGGTTGAGCTTCGCGAAGGCCGCGCGCGGCATGAAGACCTCGCCGCGCACCTCGAGCTCGTCGAGCGCGCCGAGGGGACCGCGCAGCCGACCCGGAATGCTCGCGACCGTCCGCAGGTTGCCGGTGACGTCCTCGCCGACCCGCCCGTCCCCCCGGGTGGCGCCCCGGACGAGGCGGCCGCGGCGATAGAGCAGCGCGACGCCGAGGCCGTCGACCTTCGGTTCGGCCACCCAGGTCGGGGCCGGGCCCTGCAGGGCCCGCCGCACGCGGGCCTCGAAGGCCCGCACCTCGTCCGCCTCGGTGACGCTGTCGAGCGAGAGCATCGCGACCCGGTGCGTGACGCGCGCGAAGGGGCCGGCCGGCGCGCCTCCCGGGCGCTGGGTCGGGCTGCCCGGCTCGACCAGGCCCGGAAACGGCGCTTCCAGGCGGCGGAGCTCGCGCACCAGGGCGTCGTACTCGGCGTCCGAGATCTCCGGCCGCGCCCGCTCGTAGTACAGACGGTCGTGGCGCGCGATCTCGGTGCGCAGGTGGGCCGCCCGGCGGCCGGCCGCCCCGCGATCATCATCGCGCACCGGTGCGGTCATCGAGCGTGCGCCCGGCGCGCGGCGGGAGCCCGCCCGGCGCGCAGCCACGCCAGGAGCTTCTGGGGTGGCCACGTGTTCACGACCTGACGCGTCTCGGTCCAACCCCTCCGGGCGGTGGCCACGCCCAGCTCCATCCAGTCGAGCTGATCCAGCAGGTGCGTGTCGGTGGAGATCGCCACCCGCACCTCGAGGGCGTGCGCCCGGCGCGCGTGGATGTCGTTGAGGTCCAGCCGGTCGGCCTGGCAGTTGATCTCCACCGCCTTGTCGTGCCGCCGCGCGGTCCGCAGCACCTCGTCGATGTCCACCGCGAAGGGCTCGCGCTCGCCGATCAGCCGGCCGGTGGGGTGGCCGAGGACGTGCATGTGCGGATGCGCGAGCGCGCGGCAGATCCGGCGCGTCATCTCGGCCCGCGACTGCTTGAAGGCGGTGTGCACCGATCCGACGACCACGTCCAGCTCGGCGAGCACGCGGTCGGGATAGTCGAGCGTGCCGTCGGGCAGGATGTCACACTCGCTCCCGGCGAGCACGGTGATGCGCGGGTGCCGGGCCTGGACCGCCCGGATGCGCTTGACGTGCGCCGCGAGCTCCTCGACGGTGAGCCCGCCGGTCACGCGCGTGGACACGCTGTGATCCGTGATCGCCACGTACGTGTAGCCGCGGCGCTCGGCCGCGGTCACCAGCGCCTCGATGCTGTGGTGCCCGTCCGTCGCGTCGGTGTGGCAGTGGAGATCGCCGCGGATCCCGGCGAGCTCGACGAGGTCGGGCAGCTTGCGCCCGATCGCCGCCTCGACCTCCCCCGCGTCCTCCCGGAGCTCGGGCGGGATCCACGGCAGCCCGACCGCGGCGTAGACGTCCGCCTCGGTCGCGCTCGCGAGGCGCCGGCCGGTGGAGACCCGGAACACCCCGTACTCGGAGATCTTCAGCCCCTTCTTCACCCCGATGTCGCGGACGTGGATGTTGTGCTGCTTGGACCCGGTGAAGTACACGAGCGCGGCCCCGAAGCACGCGGGATCGACGACCCGCAGGTCGACCTGGATCCCCTCCCGGTGGCGGATCGAGGCCTTGGTGCTCCCGCGCTCGAGCACCTCCCCCACCTGGGGCAGGTGCACGAAGGCCTGCATGACCGCGGCGGGCCGAGCCGACGTCACCAGGATGTCGATGTCGCCCACGGTCTCCTTCATGCGGCGGATGGAGCCGGCGAGGCCGACCTGCTCGACCGCGGCCTGCCGCTCGAGCCCGCGCACGAGCTCCCGCCCCAGGCGCAGCGCGTGGCCGAGCGGCATCCGCTCCTGGCCCCCGCGCACGAGCTGGATTCCCCTGAGGATGTTCTGCTCGGTCTTGGCCTGGATGCCGGGCAGACCGCGCAGGCCGCCCTTGCGGGCCCGCTTCTCGAGCTGGTCGATGCCGGTGATGTGCTCGCGCTCGTGGAGCAGCCGGGCCGTCCGGGGCCCGATCCCGGGAATGTTCATCAGCTCGACCACGCCGCGGGGGATCCCCTTGCTGGCCGCCGCGATCTCCTTGATCTTGCCGCTGCGCAGATACTCCTGGACCTTGCCCGCGAGGTCGGCGCCGATCCCCGGGATGTCCTCGAGGCGCTCCTCCCGGGCCACCGTCTCGATGTCCTCGCTCAGGGACTCGAGGCTCTGCGCGGCCCGGCGATAGGCCCGGATCCGGAAGGGGTTCTCCCCCTTCAGCTCCAGGACGTCCGCCATCAGCTCGAACTGGCGGGCCACCTCGTAGTTCCTCATCGGATCGGAATGGTGCATGGGCGGTGCCCGACGCAAACGGCAATTACATCAACAGGTTAGCGGTCCAGACGCCGGCCTTTCCGTGGCAACCTCGCCCCGGCTGGGTCGCGTCCACCCCAACCCGGGGTACCCTTGCACGGTCATGGACCGCTACGTCCTCGGCCTCGGCGCGGCCTTCGCCGCCATCTGGCTCGGGCTCGCGATCGCGCCGCGCTATCGCGCGGACTGGGCCCTCGAGAACGTGCTGGTCGTGCTCGCGGTGCTGGCCCTCGCCCTCACGCACCGGCGCTTCCCCCTGTCCCGCGCCTCGTACACGCTGATCTTCCTCTTCCTGTCGGTCCACGTGGTGGGCGCGCACTACACGTACTCCGAGGTGCCGTACGACGCGTGGATCACGACCCTCACTGGCCGGAGCCTGGACGCGGCGCTGGGCTGGCGGCGGAACAACTTCGACCGCTTCGTGCACTGCGGCTACGGGCTGCTGCTCGCCTATCCGGTCCGCGAGGTGCTCGTCCGGGCGACCGGGCTCCGTGGGTTCTGGGGCTACTTCCTGCCCATGGATCTCACGATGTCGAGCTCGGCCACCTACGAGCTGATGGAGTGGACCGCCGCGATGGTCTTCGGCGGCGACCTCGGGATCGCCTACGTGGGGGCGCAGGGCGACCCGTGGGACGCTCAGAAGGACATGGTGCTGGCCGCCCTCGGGGCGGTCGTGGCCACCGTCGTCACCGCAGCCATCCACCGGTGGCGCGGGCGCCGGGGCGATCGGTTGCGGGCCCCAGCCGGGCGCCGGTAGAATCGAGCATGATCCAATCGGTGCTGCTGACCGGCTATCTCGTCTTCTGGGGGGCCATGGGGCTGGCCCCGCTCGACCCGGAGAACTGGGTGCTCTCGAGCATCCTTCCCCTGACCTTCGTCGGGGCGCTCATCTTCGCGCGCCGCCGGCTGCCACTGTCCACCGCCTCCTGCGCGCTCCTCACCGGCTTCCTGACGCTCCACACCGTCGGCGCCCACTACACCTATGCGCAGGTGCCGATCGGTCACTGGCTCCAGGGCGCTCTCGGGCTCCAGCGGAACCACTTCGACCGGATCACGCACTTCGCCTTCGGCCTGCTCCTGACCTACCCGCTCTTCGAGGCCTTCCAGCGCCTCACCGGGGCGCGGCGGCCGCTCCTCCTCTACCTGACCTTCATGACCCAGCTCGGGCTCGCGGGGGCCTGGGAGATCATCGAGGCGGCGGTGGCCCAGCTCACGCATCCCGAGCTCGGGGCGGCCTTCCTCGGCTCCCAGGGCGATCCCTGGGACGCCCAGCACGACATGCTCGCCGCAGTCTGCGGGACGGTGCTCGCGCTGGCGCTGCTCCTGGTCGCGAGCCGGCGCCAAGCGGCCGCGGCCACCCCTGCCTTGACGCCGTCCACGGCGGAGGACTAGAGTCCGGGACGTGAAGGCCGCCCCGAGCCGACCGGCACGCGTCCTGGCGCTGTTCCTGGTGGTGCTGGTCCTCGGGCTCCAGCTCCAGCGGGGCGCCGCGGACGCCCACCACAACTTCGACGCTCCGCTCACCATCGAGGCGCCGTGGGGGCTCCTCGCCTGCGATCTCGCGCTGTGCGCGTATCCCGCCCTGGTGGCCGACCCGCTCGGCAGCTCGCTGGCCTGGCTGCGCCTGGCCGCCGGGGTGACCGGCCGGTTCGGATGGGACCCCGGCGCCGCCTCGGCCCCCTCGAGGCCACGCGCCCCCGACGCTCCCCGCGCTCCTCCGCTTCGCTCACCCGCCTCGTCGTCCTGATCGGCGCGCCGTCGATCCCCCGAGAGGGGGCGGCGTGCCCGTGCCCTGGACCGCGAACCAACGCGGAGGAGCGCCCGTGGAAACGTTCATGATCAAGCTGCTCGTGCTGGCCGTGCTGGCCGTGGCCTTCGCGCTGACCATCTGGCTCTCGCCCTGGTTCTTCCGCTCCGATGCTCCGGCCGCGCCCCGGGCGGAGGCGACGCGCGGCGCCCCGGCCGGGCCCCCGAACGCGGAGGCGCCGGCCAGGCCGTCCCGGGCCCGCTGAGGACGGCCGGCGGCAGGCCCGGGGCGCCCCGGCTGAGGCGCGTCCGCCTCACCCGGACCAGCCCTGCGCATCGACACGGCCCGTATCCACGAGGACTTACGCGCGATCGCGGATGGCATGCCGGATGCTCCTCGCATCCTTCCGCATGGCATGAGCACGTTCGACCGGCTGTTCTGGACGCGGATCGGGACCCTCGCCCGCCCCTATTGCGCCTCGGATCAGCGGTTCGTGGCGCTCGGCCTGTTCACGGGCATCGTGCTGCTGAACGGCGCGCTCCAGGTCGCCAGCGTCGTCTTCAGCTACGTCAACCGCGACATGATGACGGCCCTGGCCGACCGCGACGCGCCCACCTTCTTCCACAAGATGCTGCTGCTGGTCGCCTACAACGTGGCCGCCGCGCCGGTCGCCGCCATCGCCGGATACGTCACGGGCCAGCTCATGCTCAGGTGGCGGCAGTGGCTCACCGAGCGGTTCCTCGAGCAGAGCTTCCACGACCGCGCCTTCTACCACATCAGCCACGACGCGACCATCGACAACCCCGACCAGCGGGTGAGCGAGGATCTGGGCGCCTTCACCACCTTCGCGGTGTCGTTCGTGATGCAGGTGCTCCAGGGCCTCGCCACCGGGATCGCGTTCATCCTCGTCCTGTGGTTCATCTCGCCGGTGCTGGTGGCGGTGCTGATCGCGTGCGTGGGCGCCGGGTCGGTGCTGACCGTCGTCATCGGTCGCCCGTTGATCCCGATCAACTTCGAGCAGCGACGGCGCGAGGCGGATTTCCGCTACGCCCTGGTGGGCGTGCGCGACAACGCGGAGGCGATCGCGCTCTACGGCGGGGAGCGCCGCGAGCACCGTGCGCTGCTGGAGCGGCTGTACGCGGCGGTGCGGACCGTCCACCGCCTGCTGGTGGCGCAGCGGAACCTCGCCTTCTTCACCTACGGGTACGATCTCCTGCTTCCGCTCGTTCCCTTCATCGTGCTCGCGCCGTCGTTCTTCGCGGGCGCCGTCGAGTTCGGCAAGATCACCCAGGCGAGCGCCGCGTTCATCATCCTCCGCAGCTCGCTGTCCCTGATCATCGATCAGTTCGCGTCTCTGAGCAGCTTCGCCGCGGTCGTGGAGCGGCTCGGAGTGTACCAGGAGGCCTCCCGGAACGCCCGGCCGCCGGCCGATCACCGGATCGAGACGGTGGAGTCCCGCCGCCTCGCGTTGGAGCGGCTCACCGTCACCACCCCCGACCACCGCAGGACCCTGGTCCGGGACCTCTCGCTCGAGATCCCGAACGGCGCGGGCCTGCGCATCGTGGGCGAGAGCGGGGTCGGCAAGACCTCGGTGCTGCGGGCCATCGCCGGGCTCTGGCGGTCGGGCGGCGGCCGCATCCACCGCCCGCCGCTCTCCGACCTGATGTTCGTGCCGCAGCGGCCCTACATGGTCTTAGGCTCGCTCCGGGACCAGCTGTGCTACCCGCGCGAGGGCGATGCCCCCGACGAGCAGGTGCTCGCCCTGCTGAAGCTGGTGGACCTCGAGGGCCTGCCCGCGCGCATCGGCGGCCTGGACACGGAGGTGAAGTGGGAGGACCTGCTCACGCTGGGCGAGCAGCAGCAGATCGCCTTCGCCCGCCTGCTGTTCAATCGGCCCGCCTACGCGTTCCTCGACGAGGCCACCAACGCGCTGGATGCCGACCAGGCGGAAGCGCTCTACGCGCGTCTCGCGTCAGCGGGGATCGGCGTGGTGAGCGTGGGCGATCGCCTGAGCCTGGCCGAGTACCATCACACGCTGCTCGAGCTGCTCGGCGCCGGCGAGTGGCGGCTCACCGCGGCTCCGCGTCCAGGATCGCCCGCACCGCCCGGAGCAGCTCGGGGGGCGTGAAGGGCTTCTGCAGGAAGGTCATGTCCGGATCCGCCGGGCCGGGCTGCGCCCTCGCCTCGTCGGCGTAGCCCGACATGTAGAGCACCCGCGTCTCCGGATGGGCGCGCCGGACGTGCGCGGCGAGGGTGCGGCCGCTCATCGTGGGCATCACCACGTCGGTCAGGAGCAGATCGAGCCGCCCCGCGTCCTCGCGGGCGATCCGGAGCGCGTCGTCGACGTCCCGGGCCGCGAGCACGGTGTAGCCCTTGCCGGTCAGGATCTCCCGCGCCACGTCACGGACGGGGGCCTCGTCCTCGACGAGGAGCACCCGCTCCCCGGTCCGCCGCGACGGATCGGGAGCCGCCGGCGGCTCCGCGGGATCGGGCGCGCCCGCGACCTGCGGGAAGAAGATGCGGAACGTGCTGCCCCGTCCGAGCTCGCTCTCGACCGCGATGTAGCCCTCGTGCTGCTTCACGATCCCGTAGACGGTGGACAGGCCCAGCCCGGTCCCCTTCCCAGCCTCCTTCGTCGTGAAGAACGGCTCGAACACCTTCGTCTGGGTGTCGGCATCCATCCCCTGCCCGGTGTCGCTCACGGCCAGCATCACGTGGCGGCCCGGGCGAGCGCCCGGGTGGGCGGCCGCGAAGGCCGCGTCGAGATCCACGTCGGCGGTCTCGATCCTCAGCCGCCCGCCCTCGGGCATCGCGTCCCGCGCGTTGATGGCGAGGTTCGTGATCACCTGCTCGATCTGCGTGGGATCGGCCCGCACGCACCCGGTCGCCGCGGGAGTCACCGCGAGCTCGATGTGCTCCCCGATGAGCCGGTCCAGCATGGGCGTCAGCCCGACGATGACGTCGGTGACGTCCAGGACCTTGGGCTGCAGCACCTGCTTGCGGCTGAACGCGAGGAGCTGGCGGGTGAGCATGGCGGCCCGCTTGGCCGCCTGCTGGATGAGCTCCACCCCCTGCCGTCCCGTCGACCCGGGCTCGAGCGTGGTGAGCAGCAGATGCGCGCGCCCACCGATGACGGTCAGGATGTTGTTGAAGTCGTGGGCGATCCCGCCGGCCAGGCGGCCCACCGCTTCCATCTTGAGGGCCTGCCGCAGCTGCACCTCTCGCTCGCGAAGGACGGCCTCGGCCCGCCGGCGCTCGGTGATGTCGCGGGCCACCGAGACGACCCCGATGGCGCGCCCGTCGCCGTCGCGCACGAACGAGGTGGTGGCCTCGACCCACACCGTCGAGCCGTCCTTGCACCGGAGCTCCAGCTCCATGATGCGAGACCGGCCCGGATCACCCTGGGCGGAAGCCTCGAGCGCGAGCTCCTCGCTCAGCGCCTGGAAGGCCAGCTCCGCCGAGGCGGGGGTGAAGCGCTCGGCGGAGGTCTGTTCCATCGCCTCCTGGGGGGTGTAGCCGCGGAGGCGGGTCACCGAGGGGCTCACGTAGATCGCGCGCAGGCTCATGTCGAAGAGGGAGACGACGTCGCCCACGTGCTCGGCCAGGAGCCGGTAGCGCTGCTCGCTCTCCCGCAGGGCGGTCAAGGCGGCGGTCCGCTCGGCGTAGAGCTGCGCGTTGTGGATGGCGATGGCGGCGTGGTCCGCCAGGTGCAGGAGCACCCCCACCTCGTGATCCGAGAACGCCCGGGGCGACCGGTTGCTCACGTAGAGCAGGCCCTGGACGCGCCCCTCGCGGCGGATCGGCACCACCGCCAGCGCCACGATGCCTTCCCCCGCCGCCATGCCCCGGTGGGCGAGCCCCACCTGCGGGTCGGCCCGATAGTCGTCGGTCCGGAACGGCTCCCCGGAGGCCAGCACGAGCCCGCCCGCGCCGCGCCCAGGCTCGATCACGACCCCTCGCCAGTCCTGCCGGGCGCCCGGCGTGGCCCGGAACGTCACGGGCCCGTCCGGCTGCTCGCGCAGCGCGACCGCCGCGAGGTCGCTCGCGCACAGATCGCGGGCGCCCGCCACGACGCACTCGAGGACGGTGGGCAGGTCGAGGGAGCGGTTCAGGTCACCGGCCAGCTGCGCCAGGATCTCGGCCTTCTGCCGCTGCCGGCGGGTATCCTCGTGCAGCGTGGCATTGTGCAGGGCGAGGGCGGCCAGCGCCGCGAAGCGCTCGAGGGTGCCCAGGTCCTCGTCCCGGAAGCGGGGCGCCGCAGGGCCTCGCCGGCTCACCAGGATGACCCCCAGCAGCGCCTCGTGCATCAGCAGCGGCTGGGCCATCACGTGCTGGAGACCGCGGCGCACGGCCCACGGCAGGGCCGCCGGCCAGCTCGGGTAGTCGTTGACGAGCAGCCCCTGGCGGGTCGCCGCGCATCGGCCCGCGACGCCATCGCCCACCGCGATCCGCGTCTCCATCGCCCTCGGATCGGTATCGACGCGGGGTACGAGCCAGCCGGCGTCGCCGAGCAGGTGGACGCCGCACTCCCCGTCGAGAAGCCGCTTGGCCCCCGCGACCATCACCCCGAGCAGCTTGTCCGGATTCAGCTCGACGATCAGCTCCCGCTCGATCCCGGCGAGCGCGGCGATCAGGGCCTCGGGCGACTGCGGGGGGTGCGGCTGATCCGGAGCCGGGGGACGGAGCACAAGGTGATGATATCGCGGCCGAATTTTTCCAGGGGGGGCGCGCTACCCGGCGGTCTTGAGCGCCAGGACCCGGCACGCCGGCGCCGGCCGGGCCAGGCCCTTGAGGGTCAGCGGCCCGACCGGCTCCAGCGAGACGAGGTCCTCCACCGCGCCGGCCACGCGCTGGGACACCAGGATGTCGCTCGGCCTGGCCTCGCCGCAGAGGCGGGCGGCCAGGTTCGTCACGGTGCCGATGGCCCCGTAGTCCCAGCGCCCCTCGAAGCCGATGGCGCCGATGGTGGCGTAGCCCTGCGCGATGCCGATGCCGATGCCCAGCTCGTAGCCGCGCTTGCGCCACCCCGCATCGAGCCGCCGCATCTGCTCGCGCATCGCCAGGGCCATCCGGACCGCCCGCGCCGGGGCATCCGGCACCGGCACCGGATCGTTGAAGAAGACCATCATGCCGTCGCCGGTGAACCGCTCGAGGGTTCCCTCGTGCTCGAGGATGAGCCGCCCCATCTCGCCGTGGTACTCCCGCAGCACTCCCATGACCTCCTCGGGGTCGGCGGACTCCGCGAAGGCGGTGAAGCCCCTCAGGTCGAGGAAGACCACCGTCACCTCCGCCCGGTGGCTCTTGAGCGGATCGGCGGTGCCGCCGGCGAGGATCAGGTCCGCGAGCTGGGGGGAGAAGAAGCGCTTGAGGCGCCCCAGGCGCTCCACCTGCCCCACGTGCTCCGCCACGCGCGCCTCCAGGGTGCGGTTCCATTCGGCCAGCTCCCGCGCCTGGCGCGCCTCCTGGTCGCGGAGGCGCTTCTTCTCGAGACACGCGCCGATGCGGGCCCGCAGGAGCACCGGATCGAACGGCTTCGGGAGGTAGTCCTCCGCCCCCAGCTCGATGCAGCGGACCACGCTGCTCATCTCGTCCAGCGCCGAGATCATGAGCACCGGGAGGGGCCGCAGGGCCGGGTCGTCCTTGAGCTGCCGGAGCACCTCGTAGCCGTCGACGCCCGGCATCATCACGTCGAGCAGCACCAGGTCGATCGGGGGCTCCTGACGGCGGAGCGTCTCGAGCGCCGCCTGCCCATCCGCCGCGACCTGGACCGCATACCCCTCGCGGGCGAGGCGGCGGGAGAGGAGATCGCGATTGTCGTGGTCGTCGTCGACGACCAGGATGGTGCCGCGGGAGGCCTTCACCGCGGCGGCGGGCGCCCCTCCGCCCGCCACCGCCGACGGCGCGGCGGACCCCGCGGGGGCCAGCAGCTTCGTGAGCCGCTGCGCGGCCTCCGCGATGTGGGCCAGATCCGGCAGCATCGCCGGCGCGCCCCCGTCCTGGGCCTGCCGCTCGAGCCGCTGCGTGCCGGCCACGATGCGGGCCAGGTGCTCGCCGACCGCCGCGCCGAGCGCCTCCAGGTTGATCGTCTCGGCATCCCGGCCGCCCGGGGCCAGCCGCTCGTTGACGACCGCGAGCACCCCGCGGGCATCCTCGAGGAGCCGGCGGAGGTCGGCGGCCAGGGACGCCCGGTCCGGCCCGGCGTCCTCGAGCAGCAGCTCCGCGTAGCCGATGATGTGGTTCAGCGGTGTGCGCAGCTCGTGGCGCAGATGCGCGAGGGCCCCGGGATCGGTGCTCAAGCCCCGGCCTTGCCTCCGAGCAGGGCCTCGATCTTGCCCAGCAGGCGCTCGAGGTCCACGGGCTTGGTGTCGAAGTCGTCGCAGCCGGCGGCGAGGGCCTTCTCGCGGTCGCCGGCCATGGCGTGCGCGGTGAGCGCGATGACCGGGATGGCCCGCGTCTCCGGCGCGGCCTTAATCCGGCGGGTCGCCTCCCAGCCGTCGAGCCCGGGCAGGCTCATGTCCATCAGGATCAGGGCGGGGGTCTCCGACCGCGCCATGGCCACCCCCTGCTCGCCGTCGACCGCGAGGGCCACCTCGTACCCGCGCCGGGTGAGGCGGCGGGACAGCATGTCACGGTTCATCTCGTTGTCCTCGACGAGCAGGATCCTGGGCATCAGGCCTTGGGCCTCCGGCGGGCGACGCTCTGCGCCACCAGCTCGCGCACCTCGGCCAGCAGCTGCTCGCGGCCGTAGGCGCCCTTCTGGAGAATCTTCTCGACGTAGCCGTTGAGCCGCTCGCGGTCTTCGCGGGAGAGGTCCTTCGCGGTGATCACCACGATCGGGGTCGCCCGCCAGGCGTCGTGCCGCCGCAGCTCCGCGACGAACGCGAAGCCGTCCATCTCCGGCATCATCAGGTCGAGCAGGATGACGCTGGGCGCGACCTCGCGCAGCCGATCGAGGGCCACCCGTCCGTTCTCCGCCTCCACCACCGCGTAGCCCTCCGGCTCCAGCATGCGGCGCAGGAGCTGCCGGAGTCCCGCGTCGTCGTCGACCACCAGCACCGGCCGGTCGCGGCGATGCTGGCGGAGCACCGTCACCAGCCGCTCGCGGTCGATCGGCTTGGTGAGGTAGTCGGAGGCGCCGAGGGCATAGCCCAGATTCTTGTCGTCCACGATCGTCAGCATGACCACCGGGATGTCCGCGACGGCCGGGTCCGCCTTGAGCGCCGACAGGACCGCCCAGCCGTCCATCCCGGGCATCATGACGTCGAGCGTGATGGCATCCGGGCGCAGCTCCCGCGCCCGCCGCAGGCCTTCCTCTCCCCCCGCGGCGGTGACCACCCGGAACCCTTCGCGGGTGAGGAATCGCTGCATGAGGTCGCGCACCGCCGGCTCGTCGTCGATCACCAGCACCGAGCCCACCCCCGGCGGCAGCGTGTCGGCGGCAGGCGCGGGAGCAGCCGGCTCCTCCACGGCCTCGGCCACCTCGGCGGGCAGGCGGATGGTGAAGGTGCTGCCCCGTCCCGCTTCGCTCGCGGCGATGACGTCGCCCCCCATCATCCGGCACAGCCGCCGGCTGAGGGCCAGGCCGAGGCCGGTGCCGCCGTACCGGCGCGTGGTCGCCGCGTCCGCCTGCGAGAAGGCCTCGAACAGCCGCGCGAGCTGCTCCGGGGTCATGCCGATGCCGGTGTCGGTCACGCTGAACACCATCCACTCCCGGCCGTCGTGCGCCTCCCGGTCCACCGCCAGGGCGATCGTGCCCCGCTCGGTGAACTTGCAGGCGTTGCTCAGGAGGTTGAAGAGGGTCTGGCGCACCTTGGTCAGGTCCGCGCGCATCGCGCCGACGTCGTCCGGGCAGCGGATCTCGAGGCGGTTGCCGTTCTTCGTGGCCAGGGGCTGGATCACCGCGGCGATGTCGCGGACGAGCCCGGCCACGTCGAAGCTCTCGAGGTAGAGCTCCATCTTGCCGGCCTCGATCTTGGAGAGGTCGAGCACCGCGTTGATCAGCTCCAGCAGGTGCTTGCCCGCCGCGTTGATCTTCTTCAGGTCGTCGGTGAGCTGAGCGGCGCCGAGATCGACCGCGTCCTCCTGGAGCATCTCGCTGTAGCCGATGATGGCGTTGAGCGGCGTGCGCAGCTCGTGGGACATGTTGGCCAGGAACTCGGACTTGTGCCGGTCGGCCACCTCGAGCTGGCGGCTCTTGTCCTCGATCTCGCGGAACAGGCGCGCGTTCTGGATGGCCAGCGCCGACTGGCTCGCGAAGGTCTTGAGCAGGTCGACGACCTCCCGGGGGAACTCGCCGGGGGTCTTCTTGTTGACGGTGAGCCCACCTACCAGCCGGTCCTCGTGCAGCAGGGGCACGGCCAGCAGCGCCCGGCTCCCCGTTCGCAACAGGACCTCGCGCAGGGGCCCCCGGTAGGCCCCCTCCTGCCCGATGTCGGTGATCTGGGCCGGCTCCCGCGTGGCGGCCATGCGCCCCAGGACGCCCTCGCCGCGCCGGATGGGCGTGCGTCGCGCCACCGCGACCACCGCCTCGTCGAGGTTGTGAGTGGCGCGGAGGAGGAATTGCTCGGCGCTCTCGTCATACTCGTATGCCGAGCACGAGTCGGTCCGGGCGAGCTGGCTGGCATGCGCGACGATGGTGTTGAGGACGGTGTCCAGGTCGAGGGTCGAGCTGAGCGCCTGACTCACCTCGCCCAGGGCCTGCAGCTCCTGCACCGACCGGGTCAGCTCGCTCGTCCGCTCCTGCAGCTCGTTCAGCAGCCGGGCGTTCTCGATGGCGATGACCGCCTGGTCGGCGAAGGTCTGCAGGAGCGCGATCTGGCCCTCGGTGAAGGGCTGGGCCTCCCGGCGGCGGATGGACAGGGCGCCGATGGCCGCTCCCTCGCGCACGAGCGGCACGGACAGGATGGTCCGGAACCCGCTCGCCCGGGACAGCTCCCGGCTCCGCGGAAACTCCTCCGCCTCGGCCATCATGTCGCGCACCTGCTGCGGCCGCCCCTCCAGGACCGCCCGGCCCACGACCATGTCACGGGTCAGCGGCACCGAGCCGCTGGGCGACCAGGCCGACAGGCCGATCGGTCCATGGTGGGCCGCCAGGACCAGCGTATCGCCCTCCCGGAGGACGACGAGCGCGTCGTAGCCGGCGCACACCCGCGCCGCGTTCTCGGCGATCGCCTCCAGCACCGGCTGCACGTCGGTCCGCGAGGCGG
The DNA here is from genome assembly GCA_035455085.1 of Candidatus Methylomirabilota bacterium. Taxonomy (GTDB): domain Bacteria; phylum Methylomirabilota; class Methylomirabilia; order Rokubacteriales; family CSP1-6; genus CAMLFJ01. The sequence goes on from DATIFV010000122.1 coordinate 26,542, forward strand.
CGATGACCCGCAGGATCTCCGCGGTGGCAGTCTGCTGCGCGAGGGACTCGGTGAGGGAGTCGTTCTTGGCCTGCAGCTCGGTGAGCAGGCGCGCGTTCTCGATGGCGATCGCGGCCTGGTCGGCGAAGGTCTCCATCAGCGCGATCTGGCTCTCGCTGAACGGGCGGACCTCGTGCCGGTAGATCGCGATCACCCCGAGCAGGCCACCGCTCCTGAGCATCGGGACCCCGAGCACCGTGCGAAGCCCGTCCACGTCCCTCGCCCGGTAGGTGTACTCGTGGTCGGCTGCGACGTCCTCGACCTGTACCGTCCTCCGCTCCATGGCGGCTCGCCCCGCCACGCTCTCCCGCGTGAGGGGCGGCGGGTTCTGCGCCAGGAACTCCCGCAGCTCGGCGGAGGCGTTGTGAGCGGCCACCGCCCGCAGCGTCTGGTCCTCGAACCGGTAGATCATCGCGCGCTCGGCCTCGCACAGCCGGACCGCGTTCTCGGCCAGCGTCTCGAACACCGGCTGCAGGTCGAAGGTGGACCGCCCGATCACCTTGAGCAGCTCGCTGGTCGCGGTCTGCTGTTCGAGGGCCACCCGCAGCTCACGGTTGCGGGCCTCCAGCTCGGTGAACAGGCGGACGTTCTCGATCGCGATCACCGCCTGATCCGCGAACGTCTTGAGAAGCTCGACATGCCCGGCCGCGAAGGGTCCCGACTGGGATCGCTGGATGACGATGACCCCGGTCGGGGTGCCATCGGGCCGGAGCATCGGCACCGCCAGCAGGCTGCCCAGATCCGCCTGGACCGCCATCTCCTGCCGGTACTCGGGGTCGCTGCGCACGTCCGGGATCTCGGTGACCCGGCGGCCGAGAATGGCGCGGCCGGACACCTGGGCGCGGCTCGGCCTCATCGGGTAGGCGGCCTGCAAAGCGGCCAGCGCCTCCGGGCTCTGGTTGTGGTGCGCGACCAGGTGGATGAGGTCCCCGTCGAAGCGATACAGGGCGCCCCGGCCGGCTCCCGACAGCTGCACGGCGCTCCGCACGATCGTGGCGAAGACCGGCTGCACGTCCGTCGGGGAGCTGCTGATCACGCGCAAGATCTCGGCGGTCGCGGTCTGCTGCTCGAGGGCCTCGGTGAGGGAGGCGTTCCGGTCACGCAGCTCCGTCAGCAGCCGGGCGTTCTGGACCGCGATCACCGCCTGGTCGGCGAACGTCCGCAATAGCGCGACCTCGGCCGCCGTGAAGCCCCCGACCCGCTCGCGGTTGACCCCGATGACACCGACGACCTCGGTGCCGCGCAGCATCGGAACCGCGAGTGCCGAGCGGAAGCCGCGCAGGCGGGCGTCGTCCCGGAACCTTTCCCCCCAGGACGCGTCGGCGTCCACGTCGACGACGTGCTGGATGGCCCGCGTCAGCACCGCCCGGCCCGGCGGGTAGTCCTGCGTGGCACGACGCGGCGCCCGGAGCTGCGCCATGAGCGACTCGCTGCTCCCGGACGGCCCGCCCCGGGCGGCGGCCAGCCGGATGAGCCCGTCCTCGTGCTGGAACACCGCGGCCGACCAGGCGCCGAACAGCCGCATGACGCTGTCCGCGATGACCTCGAACACCGGCTGGACGTCCGCCTGCGCCTGGCTGATCGCCTGGAGGATCTCGGCGGTCGCGGTCTGCTGCTCGAGGGCCACCCGGAGGTCCCGGTTGCGGGCCTCCAGCTCGGTGAACAGACGGACGTTCTGGATGGCGATCACCGCCTGGTCCGCGAACGTCCGCAGCAGGTCGATCTGCCGCCCGGAGAACGAGCCAGGCGTGGCGCGCGAGACCGAGACCACGCCGATGGGACGTCCCTCGTGCATCATCGGCACGGCCAGCACCGCGCGCAGTGCGATCGCCCGATACGTCTCGCGTGCCGCCGGCTGCAGCTCCTCCGCCTCGACGTCGGCGACGTGGACGACGACCGCGTCCACGAGCGCACGGGCCGTGATCGATGCGTCCCGTCGCGGGACCTGCGGGAAGAACCTCTCGGTCTCGTCGGCGGTCCCCGGCCGTGGGTTGTGCTGCGCGGCCAGATGGAGCAGCTGCCCATCATACCGGGTGACGATGGCGTACTCGCCGCCGCACAGCCGGCTCGCGCTCTGCACGATCGCGTCGAAGATCGGCTGGACGTCGGTCGGCGAGCGCGAGATCACCCGGAGGATCTCGCTGGTCGCGGTCTGCTGCTCGAGAGCCTCGCTGAGGTCGGCGTTCTTGGTCTGCAGCTCCGTGAGCAGGCGCGCGTTCTCGATCGCGATGGCCGCCTGGTCCGCGAACGTCTCCATCAGCGCGATCTGACCGTCGGTGAACGGCCGGACCTCGTGCCGGTAGATGGTGATCACCCCGAGCAGCTCACCCATCCTCAGCATGGGAACTCCGACGATGGTTCGGTACTGATCGATCCCGCGCCCGCCGTAGGTGTACTCGGGGTCGCTCGAGGCGTCGTGAACGTGGACGACCTGCCGCTCCATGGCCGCGCGGGCGGTGGCGCTGGTGGGCCCGGGAACTACCGGATTGGCCTCGACGAAGGCCTTCAGCCCTGGGGACACGTTCTGGCTGGCCACCCCTCTGAGAACCTCACCATCGAAGCGGAAGATGAACGCCCGCTCGGCCTCGCACAACCGCACTGCGTTCTCGGCGAGCGTCTCGAAGACCGGCTGGAGATCGAAGGTGGACCGACCGATGACCTTGAGCAGCTCGCTGGTCGCGGTCTGCTGCTCCAGCGCCACCCGCAGTTCGCGGTTGCGGGCCTCGAGCTCGGCAAAGAGGCGCGCGTTCTGGATGGCGATCACCGCCTGGTCCGCGAAGGTCTCGAGCAGCGCGACCTGGCGCTCGCTGAAAGGCCGGGCCTCGGCCCGGCGGACCCCGATCACGCCGATCGCCTCTCCGTCCCGGATCAGCGGCACCAGCAGCACCGCTCGGTGCCCGAGCCGCCGCGCCACCCCGCTGCCCTCCGGGTACTCCTCCTCCTCGCGCTGCATGTCGGCGATGTGGATGGTGCGCCGCTCCAGCACCGCGCGGCCGCTGGCGGTGGTGGGCACCAGCGGCAGCGTCTCCGCGCCCGGAAGCGCCCCGTGCTGGGCCGCGAGCCGGAGCTGGTCCCCTTCCACCCGGAACAGGTGAGAGTCCCGCGCCTCGCAGAGCCGCGCCGCGCTGAGCGTCACCGCGTCGAAGACCGGCTGGACGTCGGTCGGGGACCGGCTGATCACGCGCAGGATCTCGCTGGTCGCGGTCTGCTGCTCCAGCGACTCGGTGAGATCGGCGTTGCGGGCCTCCAGCTCCTGGAACAGCCGCACGTTCTCGATGGCGATCACCGCCTGCTCGGCGAAGGTCCGGAGCAGCGCGACCTGCTGCTCGGTGAAGGGCTCGACGACCCGCCGCGCCACCGTGATCGTCCCCAGGGAGCGGCCCTCGCGGATGAGGGGCACGGCCAGCACGGTGCGGTAGAGGCGGCGCAGGGCCTCCTCGACCTCGGCGTCCTCCCGGACGTCCCGGATGTGCACGGCGGCCGCGTCGAGGATGGCCCGGGCGGTCACGCTCTGGCGGCGCGGCGGCTGCGGGAACGATCCCCGGACCGACTCCACCTCGGAGGACGTCCGGCCGTGATGGGCCACGAAGTGGATGAGGGCTCCGTCGAAGCGGAACAGGCTGGCGGTATCGGCCTCGCACAGGCTCGTCGCGGCCGCCGCGATGGCCTCGAAGGTCGGCTCGATCTGGGTGGGCGAGCCCGAGATGACTCGCAGGATCTCGCTGGTCGCGGTCTGCTGCTCGAGCGCCGCCCGCAGCTCGGCGTTGCGCGACTCCAGCTCCTTGAAGAGGCGGACGTTCTCGAGCGCGATGACCGCCTGGTCGGCGAAGGTCTGGAGGAGCGCGATCTGCTTGTCGGTGAAGGGCCTCGCCTCCGGGCGCCAGACGCTGATCGCGCCGACCGGGAGCCCCTCCCGGAAGATGGGCACGGTCAGGATGGACCGCAGGCCGATGACATCGCGCAGCGGGTGGGTGTACTCGGGGTCGCGCCACGAGTCCTCGAGGTGGATCACCCGCTGCTCGAGGATCGAGCGCCCCGAGGTGGTGTCCCGCGCGATCGGCCGGGGGTAGGCCTGGTGAATGGCGGCGATCCCGGCCGGGTCCAGCCCGCGCAGGGCGGCGAGCCGCAGCTGTCCGGCCTCGGTGAGAAAGACGATGCTGTAGGTGGCCTCGCACAGCCGCCGCGCGTTCTCCACGATCGCCTCGAACACCGGCTGCTCGTCGGTGGGCGAGCTGGAGATCACGCGCAGGATCTCGCTGGTCGCGGTCTGCTGCTCGAGGGCCACGGTGAGATCGGCGTTCTTGGCCTGCAACTCGGTGAGCAGCCGCGCGTTCTCGATGGCGATGGCCGCCTGGTCGGCGAAGGTTTCCAGCAGCGCGATGTGACCTTCGCTGAAGGGCCGGACCTCGTGCCGGTACACCAGGATGATCCCGAGCACCTCTTCCGCCCTCAGCATGGGGACCGCGAGAACGGTCCGGTACGGGTCCACCTGGGACCCCCCGTAGCTGTACTCCGGGTCGCTGAGGACATCGTGGTTGTGGACGGTGCGCCGCTCAAGCACGGCGCGACCGGCGTTGCTCTGACGCCCGGGTGCGATGGGATTCTGTTCGAAGAACTCTCTGAGCGCCGGCGAGACGTTGTGACCCACCACGAACCGTAGGAACTCCCCGTCGAAGCGCATGATGAGGCCGCGCTCGGCCTCGCAGAGCCGCACCGCGTTCTCGGCCAGCGTCTCGAACACCGGCTGCAGATCGAAGGTGGACCGCCCGATCACCTTGAGCAGCTCGCTGGTCGCGGTCTGCTGCTCGAGCGCCACCCGCAGCTCCCGGTTGCGGGCCCCCAGCTCCCTGAACAGGCGTACGTTCTCGATCGCGATCACCGCCTGGTCCGCGAAGGTCTTGACCAGCGCGACCTGGGCGTCCGTGAACGGCTGGACTTCGCGACGGTAGATGGCGAGGGAGCCGGCGAGCCGCCCTTCCTTGACCAGCGGCACGCCGAGCAGCGTGCGCATCCCCTCCTCGTCGGCGGTCCGGACCCAGAGGGCGTCGCCCTGCCGGTACGGCTCGGTATCCCGGACGTCCGGGAACTGGCCGACCCGCCAGGGCCCGCGCTCCCGGAAGAACGGACGGCCGAACCGCTGGAGCCCATGCTCGAGCCACTGCAGGTAGTCCGGTCGCGCGCCGTGCCCGGCCCCGAGCCGGAACCACTCGCCGTCCTCGTGCAGCCACAGCAGCGCCAGCTGCGCCTCGCAGAGCCGGGCCGCGCGCTCGAGGATCGTCTCGAACACCGGCTGCACGTCGGTCGGCGAGCGCGAGATCGCGCTCAGGATCTCGGCGGTCGCGGTCTGCTGTTCGAGGGCCTCGGTGAGGTCGGCGTTCTTCGCCTGGAGCTCGCGCAGCAGCCGCGCGTTCTCGATGGCGATCGCCGCCTGGTCCGCGAAGGTCTCCATCAGGGCGATCTGGCCGTCGGTGAACGGCCGCACCTCGTGCCGGTAGATGAGGACCACGCCGAGCAGCTCGCCCGCCCTCAGGATCGGAATCGCCAGGACCGTCCGGTAGGGCTCTACCTGCATGGCCCCGGAGCTGTACTCGGGGTCGGCCGCCACGTCGTGGATATGGACGGATCGGCGCTCCAGGGCGGCCCGCGCCGCGGCGCTGTGGCGCGCCGGCGGAATGGGATTCCGCGCGGTGAACGCCCGGTGCTCCGCCGCGACGTTGTGCGTGGCCACGAGCTGCAGCGCCTCGCCGTCGAAGCGGAAGATCAACGCGCGCTCGGCGGCGCACAGCCGGAAGCCGCTCTCGGCCAGCGCGTCGAAGACCGGCTGCAGATCGACGGTGGAGCGCCCGATCACCTTGAGCAGGTCGCTGGTCGCGGTCTGCTGCTCCAGGGCGGCGCGCAGCTCGCCGTTCCGGACCTGCAGCTCGTGAAGCACGCGGGCGTTCTCGATCGCGATCACCGCCTGGCTCGCAAAGGTCCGGGCCAGCGCGATCTCCGACGACGTGAAGGCGCCGGCGCGGGCCCGGGACGCCGCGAGGACGCCGACCACGACGTCTCCCCGGAGCATCGGCACGACCAGGAGGGCTCGGAACCCGCGCAGCCGGGCGTGCTCGCGGAACCGGTCCCCCCAGGACAGGTCGGCGTCCACGTCGTCGATGTGCTGCAGGGTGCGGGTCAGCACGGCCCGCCCCTCGGGGTTGTCCTCGGTCGGCGGGCGGGGGGCCTGGAGCTGCTCGACGAAGGGCTCGTTGCTGCCCGGCAGGCCGCCCCGGGCCGCCGCCAGCTCGATCAGGCCGCCCTCGTACCGGAAGACCGAGGCCGACCAGGCCTCGAACAGGCGCATGAGGCTGTCGGCGATGGCCTCGAACACCGGCTGCACGTCGGCGGGCGAGCCTGCGATCACGCCGAGGATCGCGCTCGTGGCCGTCTGCCGCTCCAGCGCTTCGGTCAGCTCCCGCTCGAGGCGAGCGCTCCTGGCCCGCTCTTCCTGCAGAGAAGTCCGCAGCGCCTCGACCCGGGCGGCGAGGTCGGCGGTGGACTCGGATTCGTGACGCTCCATTCGGGGCCCCCCGGTAGCCCGACGATCTGGCGGGTCGGACCGTCCGCGAGGATAGCACGCCGGGGCCCTTGACCGGATGGCCCGGACTGGCGATGCTTGGGGCCGCGAGGCGAGGGGACGCCCGCCGAAAGGGGACCGGCCATGCTCGACCTACTGATCAGGAACGCGCGGATCTGTGACGGCACGGGCGCACCGAGCTTCATGGGCGACCTCGGGGTCGAGGCCGGCCGCATCCGGTACGTCGGGCCGCGCAACGGGCAGACCGCGGAGCGGGTGATCGACGCCGACGGCCTCGTCCTGGCCCCGGGCTTCGTGGACCCCCACACCCACTACGACGCCCAGATCGCCTGGGACCCGCTGCTGACCTGCTCACCCTGGCACGGCGTGACCACCGTGGTGATGGGCAACTGCGGCGTGGGCGTGGCCCCGGTGAAGCCCCAGACCCGCGAGATCCTGATGCACGATCTGGTCAACGTCGAGGCCATCCCCTACGACGTCATGAAGGCCGGCATCGACTGGCAGTGGGAGAGCTACGGGCAGTACCTCGACGCGGTCGGCCGCGGCGGCCTCGGGATCAACGTGGCGGGGCTGGTGGCCTTCACCCCGCTGCGCCACTACGTGATGGGCGAGGCCTCGTTCGAGCGGGCCGCCACCGCGGAGGAGATCGCCACGATGCGGCGGCTGCTCCGCGAGGCGATGGAGGCCGGGGCCTTCGGCTTCACCACCACCACCTCGCGCAACCACGTGGGCTACCAGGGCCGGCCCCTGGCCTGCCGCAACGCGAGCCGCGAGGAGCTGGTCGGCGTGGTGCGGGGCCTGGCCGACGTCGGCCGTGGGGCCATCGAGATCATCCTGAGCTCGGGCGGCATGGACGTGGTCAGCGACCAGGACGTCGAGCTCCTGCGGGAGATCACCCGGGCGAGCGGCCGGCCGGTGACGTGGCTGGCCCTCTTCGCCCATCCCGGGCAGCCCGACTTCCACGACCAGACCTTCGCCAAGCTCGGCGACCTGGTGAAGCAGGCCATCCCGCAGGTGACGCCCCGGCCGATCAACAGCCGGGGCGATCTGAAGAACCCGAGCATGTTCGGCTCGTTCCTCTCCTGGCAGAAGGTCCTCGGCCGGACCGACGCCGAGAAGATCGCCGCCTACCGGGACCCCGCCTTCCGCGACGCCTTCCAGCGGGAGCTGGAGAGCCGGCGGCGCGCGCACATGTGGGGCCAGATGCGCGTGCTGGAGGTGGGCCGGCCCGAGCTGGCCGCCCACGTGGGCCGCACCCTGGAGGAGATCGCGGCCGCCCAGGGCAAGCGCCCGGTGGACGCCTACTTCGACCTGGGCCTGGCCGACGACCTCGCCACGCGCTTTCAGTCCTCCACGTTCAACTTCGACCCGGCGGGGGTCGAGCGCCTCATCGCGGACGACCGCTGCCTGGTCGGCCTCTCCGACGGCGGCGCGCACGTGGACGTCATCTGCGACGTGGGCTACGCCACCGCCCTGCTCGATCTCTGGGTGCGCCGCCGCCCGGTGCTGAGCCTGGAGAAAGCGGTGCACAAGCTGACCCAGGTGCCCGCCACCGTCTTCGGCATCCCCGACCGCGGCGTGCTCGAGGAGGGCAAGGTCGCCGACCTGGTGCTGTTCGACCCGGCCACCGTCACCGCCAAGGCACCCCGCTACGTCCACGACCTGCCGTGCAACGGCCGCCGGCTGATCGCCGAGTCCGAGGGCATCGAGGCCGTGTTCGTGGCAGGCACCCCGCTCTACGAGGCGGGGCGGCACACCGGCGCGATGCCCGGCCGGGTCCTGCGCAGCTACGAGTAGCCGCCGGACATGAGCGAGTTCCTGGGGCTCGAGGGCAAGGTCGCGGTGGTGACCGGCGGGGCCAGCGGCCTCGGGCAGGCGGTGGCGCGCGGGCTCGTGCGTGAGGGCGCGCGGGTCGTGCTCGGCGACATCGACAAGGCCGGGCTCGAGCGGACGGCCGGCGAGCTCGGGAATCAGGCCCGCTGGCTGCGCGCCGATGTCACCCGGCGCGAGGACATCGCGGCGCTCTTCCGCCTGTGCGACGAGGCGTTCGGCCCCGTCGAGATCCTGGTCACCTGCGCCGGCATCATCAGCTCGGCCCCGCTGGCCGTCATGACCGAGGAGGAGTGGGACCGGGTCATGGCCATCAACACCAGGGGGACCTTCTTCTGCATCCAGGAGGCGGTGAAGCGGATGCTCCCGCAGAAGCGCGGGCGCATCGTCACCATCGGCTCGGACAGCGTGACCCGGGGCGGCGGCCGGGTCGCCACCGCGGCCTACACCGCCTCGAAGGGCGCGGTGGTCGCGCTGACCCGCAATATCGCGCGCGACCTGCTGGGCACCGGCGTGAGCGTGAACTGCCTCAACCCCGGCCCGATCGACTCGCCGATGCACGCTCCCCTAACCGCCGAGCAGCGGGCGCGCGTCACCGCCAGCATCCCGCTGGGCTGGATGGCCAGGCCCGAGGAGATCGCCAGCGGCGTGCTCTTCCTGGCCTCGGGCCGCGCCGCCAGCTTTGTGTACGGCACCAACCTGAACATCGACGGCGGCACCCAGATGGGCACGAGCTGACATGCGCGGCAAGCAGGTCCTGATGGAGACCCTGATCGCCCACGGGGTGGAGCGCATCTTCGGCAATCCCGGCACCACCGAGAGCCCCATCCTCGACGCGCTCCTCGACTACCCGCAGCTGCAGTACGTCGTGGCCCTGCACGAGGGGGTGGCGCTCGGGGCCGCGAGCTACTACGCCCTGACCGCGGGCACGCCCGCGGTGGTCAACCTGCACGTGGCCCCGGGCCTCGGCAACGCGCTCGGCATGCTGTACAACGCCTTCAAGGCCCGGGCCCCGCTGCTCGTGACCGCCGGCCAGCAGGACACGCGCCTGCGCCTGCGCGGGCCCGTGCTCGGGCACGACCTGGTCGCGATGGCGGCGCCGCTCACCAAGTGGAGCGTGCAGGTGGAGCGCGCGGACGAGTTCGCGCTGATCCTGCACCGCGCGCTCAAGATCGCCACCGACCCGCCGGCGGGCCCGGTGTTCGTCGCGCTGCCCATCGACGTGCTCGAGCAGGAGACCGACGTGGCGCCCTTCCCTCCGGGCCGGCTCTACCGCGCCCCCGAGCCCGATCCGGCCGGCATCCAGGCGGCGGCGGAGCTGCTGCTCGGAGCCCGGCGGCCGGTGATCGTGGCCGGCGACGACGCGGCCGGCGCGGCGGCGGAGATGACGGCCCTCGCCGAGCAACTCGGGGCCGCGGTGTGGTGCGAGGGGATCCGCACCCACCAGGTGATGCCGACGGGCCATCCGAGCTTCCGGCTCGGCCTGCCCTTCGACGCGGTGGCGATCCGCCGGGCGCTCGACGACGCCGACGTCGTCCTCCTCGTCGGCGGCCCCTTCTTCGAGGAGGTCTGGTACGCGCCCGGCTCGCCGCTGCCGCCGGGCGCCGCGGCCATCCAGGTGGAGCTGTCGCCGGAGCGGCTGGCGCAGAACCTTCCGGTCCGGGTCGGGCTCGTGAGTCACCCGCGCGCCGCCCTCGCCGCGCTCCGAGCAGCGGTCCTCGGCGGCGCGGGCCCCGCGTTCCGCGCCGCGGCGGCCCAGCGCAACGAGGCCCTCCGCGCGCTCAAGGCCCAGGAGACCCAGGCCCAGCGCGCCCGCGCGGCCAAGCGCTGGGATCAGGCGCCGATCTCGGTGCCGCGGCTGGTGGCCGAGATCGAGGCGGCCCTGCCCGCCGACGCGATCCTGGTCGACGAGGCCATCACCGCGAGCCTGGACCTGGCGCGCACCGTGCAGTTCGAGCGTCCGAGCGACTACGTGGGCGCCCGCGGCGGGGGCATCGGCCAGGCCCTGCCCGGGGCGCTCGGCGTGAAGCTGGCCCATCCCGGCCGGCCGGTGGTGGCCCTGTCGGGCGACGGCTCGGCGATGTACAGCATCCAGGCGCTCTGGACCGCGGCGCATCACGATCTCGCGGTCGTCTTCGTGATCCTGAACAACCGCGAGTACCGCATCCTGAAGCACAACATGGACACGTACCGCCAGCGGTTCGGCGCGAAGCCGGATCGCGGCTACCCGAACATGGACCTCGTCTCGCCCGACCTGGGCTTCGTCGAGATCGCGCGCGGGCTGGGAGTGGAGGGCGTGCGCGTGGCCACGCCGGCCGAGCTGCGCCCGGCGCTGGATCGGGCGCTCGGCGCCGGACGGCCCTTCCTGCTGGACGTCGCCATCGAGGGCCGCCCCTGACCGCTCACGTCCGCGACTGCGCCGCCCCCCCCGGCTCGTAGAGGCACAGCGGGTCTTCTCCGAGGGGATCGCCCGCGGCGAGGGCTCTGGCCCGGGAGCCTCCGCAGACCTCGCGCCACTCGCACCGGCCGCAGCGGCCCCGGAAAAGATCGGGCCGTCTCAGCGCGCGGAAGAGGTCGGAGTGGCGATAGAGCTCCACCGGATCGGCGGTCCGGACGTCGCCCGCCGCGACCGCGAAGAACCCCGAGGGACGCACCTCGCCGGCATCCGAGATGAACATGATGCCGTTGCCGTCGCGGATGCCCGCGCCGTGGCCCATGGGGCCGCGCGGCAGCGCCGCCTGGCCGCGCCCGGCACGGCGGGCGCGCTCGAGGACGACACGCCGGAAGTGGGGCGCCTCTGTCGTTGTGATGATGGGGCCCCCGTCACCACCCCAATCGAGCAGCTGC
>DATIFV010000123.1:0-12446 GCA_035455085.1 Candidatus Methylomirabilota bacterium
GCGCTCCTCCGCGGTCTCATCGAACGTGGCCGACGCCATGGTGGCGCCGTGGATCCCGTCGCGGCCCGTCTTGGCCCCGACGTAGAGGACGGGGTTGCCCACCCCTTGCGCGCGGGCCCGGAAGATCCCGTCCTTGCGCACGAGCCCCACCGCCATCGCGTTGACCAGGGGGTTGCCCGCGTACTCCGGGGCGAAGGCCACCTCGCCGCCCAGGTTGGGCACGCCGAAGCAGTTGCCGTACCAGCCGATGCCCGAGACCACGCCCTCGATGAGCCGGCGCGTGCGGGGGTCCGCCGGATCGCCGAAGCGGAGCGAGTCCAGCACCGCGATCGGCCGGGCGCCCATGGTGAAGATGTCCCGCAGGATGCCGCCCACGCCGGTGGCCGCGCCCTGGAAGGGCTCGATGAACGAGGGGTGGTTGTGGCTCTCGATCTTGAAGGTCAGGGCCAGGTCTCCGCCGAGGTCGACGATGCCCGCGTTCTCCCCCGGCCCCTGCAGCACGTGCGGGGCGCGGGTGGGCAGGGTGCGCAGGAACACCCGGGAGTGCTTGTAGGCGCAGTGCTCGGACCAGAGCGAGGAGAACAGGCCGAGCTCGGTGAAGGTGGGCTCCCGGCCGAGCCGCCGGATGATGCGATCGTATTCTTCGGCCGTGAGGCCGTGAGCCAGGGCCAGATCCAGCGTGACCTTAGGCTCGGCCGCGGTCACCCCGCCCCCACCCAGTGCCCACGTGCTCTACCCCTTGAGGAACGAGCCGTCTTCGACGAGGGTGCCGAGGATCGAGTGGAAGATCAGGATGCCGTCGGTCCCCCCCACCGCGGCCTCGGCAGCGCGCTCCGGGTGCGGCATCAGCCCGAGCACCGTCCCCTCCTCGTTGATCACGCCGGCGATGTTGTCGAGGGAGCCGTTGGGGTTGGCTTCCTTGGTCGGGCGCCCGTCCTCCGTGCAGTAGCGGAAGACGACCTGGTTCTTGGCCCGGAGCCGCCGCAGGGTCTCGGGATCGGCGTAGTACTTGCCCTCCCCGTGCGAGATCGGCATCCGGAGGACCTGGCCGGCCCGCATCGCCCGGGTGAAGGGGGTCTCCGCGTTCTCGACCAGGAGGTGGGTGGACTGACAGCGGTACTGCAGGCACTCGTTGCGCATGAGGGCGCCCGGCAGCAGCTTGGCCTCGCAGAGGATCTGGAAGCCGTTGCAGGAGCCGAGCACGAGCCCGCCGCGGGCGGTGAACTCGGGCAGCGCCTCCACCACCGGCGAGCGGCCGGCCACCGCGCCGGCCCGGAGGTAGTCCCCGTAGGAGAAGCCGCCGGGCAGGATCAGGCAGTCGAAATCGGCGAGGTTGGCGTCGCGGTGCCAGACGTAGCGCACCGGCTGGTGCAGGACTTCGCTGATCACGTAGTGAAAATCGCAGTCACTCCACGTGCCCGGGAAGATCACCACGCCGAAGTTCATGGGACCGTGTGTTCCTCCTTGTGTGGCTCCATCGCCACTCTAACCCGCCCGTTCCGATCTGACAAGGGGATCACGCGCGCGAACAGCCCTTCCCGCACCGGCCAGGCCACCGGGGACCCCTCTCTGGTATCCGCTCGGCTCGCCTTCGGCTGCACCTCGCCAAGCAACTGCCCCAGATCACCCGGTATCCGCCAACAACTCCACGGTGAAGTCCTCGATCACCGGGTTGCAGAGGAGGCGGGCGCACATCTCGTCGACGCGCCGCCGCGCTTCCGCGGGGCCGAGACCGTCCAGCTCGACGTCCACCACCTTGCCCACGCGCACATCCTGCACTTCCGCGAAGCCGAGGGAGGCCAGGGCGCGCTTCACGGTGGCGCCCTGCGCGTCCAGGATGCTCGGCTTGAGGCGGACGAGCACGCGCGCTTTCACGGCTGGAGGCCGACGCGCCGGTAGATCGCGCCCACGTTGCGGAGGTACCAGGCCGGATCGAAGCAGGCGTCGAGCTCCGCGGGGGTGAGCCGCGCCGTGATCTCGGGGTCGGCGGCCAGCAGGGCGCGGAAGCCGGTGCGCTCGCGCCACGCGGTCATCGCGTTGCGCTGGACCATCTCGTAGGCTTTCTGCCGGGCCAGGCCCTTGTCGGTGAGCTTCAGCAGCACCCGCTGGGAGAAGAGGAGGCCGAAGCTCCGCTCCATGTTCTCGCGCATGCGCTCCGGGTAGACCTGCAGGCCCTCCAGGATCCGGGTCATCTGATGGAGCATGTAGTCCACCAGGCAGGTCGAGTCCGGCAGGATCACCCGCTCGACCGAGGAGTGGCTGATGTCGCGCTCGTGCCACAGGGCCACGTTCTCGAGCGCGGCCAGGGCGTTCGTGCGCACCAGCCGGGCCAGCCCCGAGACCTGCTCGCAGGAGACCGGGTTGCGCTTGTGCGGCATCGCGCTCGAGCCCTTCTGGCCGGCGGTGAACGGCTCCTCCGCCTCCAGGATCTCGGTGCGCTGCAGGGCCCGGATCTCGATCGCGACCTTCTCGAGGGAGGCGGCCACGATGGCCAGGGTGGCCGACAGCTCGGCGTGCCGGTCGCGCTGGACGATCTGGTTGGAGACGGGATCCGCCTCCAGGCCGAGCAGGCGGCACGCCTCCTCCTCCACGTCCGGGTCCACGTGGGCGAACGTGCCCACCGCCCCCGAGAGCTTGCCCACTCGCACCGCGGCGCGCGCCCGCTCCAGGCGCTCGAGGTTGCGGCCGGCCTCCGCGTACCAGAGAGCGGCCTTGAGGCCGAAGACCATGGGCTCGGCGTGGATGCCGTGGGTGCGGCCCACGCAGAGGGTGTCGCGGTGGCGAAGGGCCAGGGTCCGCAGCGCGCCCCGGTAGCGCTCGAGCCCCTGCTGCAGGAGCTCCGCGGCCTGCCCGAGCTGCAGGGCGAGCGCGGTGTCCACCACGTCCGAGGAGGTGAGGCCCAGGTGGACGTAGCGGGAGTCGGCGCCGAGGGCCTCCTCCAGGTTGGTGAGGAACGCGATCACGTCGTGACGCGTGGTGGCCTCGATCTCGTCGATGCGGGCGGCCGAGACGCGCGCCCGCGCCTTGATGCGCCCGAGCGCGTCCTCCGGGATCAGGCCGCGCTTGGCGTACACCTCGCAGACCGCCAGCTCGACCTGCAGCCAGGTCTGGTACTTGGCCTCCGGGGTCCAGATCCGCGCCATCTCGGGGCGCGCGTAGCGGGGGATCATGCGGGCCTCCTCAGGAGCGCAGCAGGCCGCGGGGGAGATGGCGGCGGTCCACCGGGCCCAGCGTCAGGAGCGAGAGCTGCTCCTCATCGAGCACGCGGTGGATGAGGGCGTCCACCTCCTCCATCGGTACCCGGTCGATGGCGGCCAGCATCTCGTCCATCGACATGAACGAGCCGAAGCGCATCTCGTGCGAGGCCAATCGATTCATGCGGGAAGGCGTGGACTCGAGCGACAGCATCAGGCTGCCCTTCAGGTGGTCCTTGGCCCGGCGCAGCTCCTCCGCGGTGACCCCGTCCTTCTTGAGGCCGCGGATCTCCTTCATGAGGGCGTGCAGCACCTTGCCGAGGTTGGCCGGGTCGGTGCCCGCGTACACGTAGAAGAGGCCGGTGTCGCGGTAGGCCTGCTGGCCCGAGTGCACCGAGTAGACGAGGGCCTGACGCTCCCGCACCTCCTGGAAGAGGCGGGAGGACATGCTGCCCCCGATGATGTCGTTGAGCAGGTAGAGCGCGTAGCGGTCGGGGGCGCTGTCCGAGACGCCGGGCAGCCCCGCCACCAGGTGGACCTGCTCGAGCGGCTTGTGCACGGTGTGCACGCCGGACCGCAGCGTGGGCGGGGCGACGGCGGCCGGAGCCGCCGGCCGCCCCCAGCCGTCGAAGCCGGCCGCGAAGAGATCGGCCACCCGCTCGTGCTCGGCGTGCCCCGCCACCGCCACCACGATGCGGCCGGGCGCGTACTCGCGCTCGAAGTGCCCGCGCACCGCGTCCCGGTCGAACCCCTTGACCACGTCCCAGCGCCCGAGGATCGGCCGCCCCAGCGGGTGGTCGGCCCAGATCCGCTCCGCGAACAGGTCGTGCACCAGGTCGTCCGGGGTGTCCTCCACCATCTTGATCTCCTGGAGAACGACCGCCTTTTCCTTCTCGATGTCCGCCGGTGCGAAGAGGGGCTGCCGGAGGATGTCGGTGAGCAGGCTCACCGCGAGGGGGAGGTGCTCGTCGAGCACGTTCACGTAGAAGCAGGTGTGCTCCTTGGCGGTGAACGCGTCCATCTGGCCGCCCACCGAGTCGATCGCGCGGGCGATCTCCTCGGCGGACCGGGTGGCGGTGCCCTTGAAGACCAGGTGCTCGATCAGGTGGGAGATCCCGCCGAGCGGCTCGGGCTCCACCCGCGAGCCCGTCTCCACCCAGATGCCCACCGCCACCGAGCGCACATGCGGCATCGTCTCGGTGACGACCCGGACCCCGTTGGGCAGCGCACTCTTGCGATACGCCACTAAGCGGAGCCCGTCCCCGGGGCGATCTTGAGCTTCTCCTGCTCGGCCATCGCGGGCTGGTCCCGCAGGGCCGCCTTGCGCGAGAGCCGGATCTTGCCGTTGCTGTCGATCTCGATGACCTTGACCGCGACCATGTCGCCGTCGGAGAGCACGTCGCCCACCGAGCGGATGCGGTTCTCCGCGATCTGGGAGATGTGGAGCAGCCCCTCGTTGCCCGGGATGATCTCCACGAAGGCCCCGAACTCCTTGATGCTCTTGACCTTCCCCACGTAGATCCGGTCCAGCTCCGCCTCACGGCAGATGTCCTGGATGATCCCGATCGCCATCTGCGCCGCCTCGCTGCTCGGTGAGAAGACCGTCACCTTGCCGTCGTCCTCCACGTCGATCTTGGCGCCGGTCTTCTCCTGGATGCCGCGGATGACCTTGCCGCCGGGGCCGATGATCTCCCGGATCTTCTCGGGCCGGATCTTGATGGTCAGGAAGCGGGGCGCGTAGGGGGACAGCTGGGCGCGCGGCCCCTTGATGGTCTCGGCCATCTTGGCCAGCACGTGCAGGCGGCCCTCCCGGGCCTGGGCGAGGGCCTGGCGCATGATGTCGATCGACACCCCGCCGATCTTGATGTCCATCTGGAGCGCGGTGATCCCCTTCTCGGTCCCGGCGACCTTGAAGTCCATGTCGCCGTAGTGGTCCTCGGTCCCCATGATGTCGGTCAGGATCCCGACCTTGTCCCCTTCCTTGACCAGCCCCATCGCGATCCCCGCCACCGGAGCCTTGAGCGGAGCTCCCGCGTCCATCAGGGCCATGGAGGCCCCGCAGACGGTGGCCATCGAGGACGAGCCGTTGGACTCGAGGATCTCCGACACCACCCGGATCGTGTAGGGGAACGCCTCGTGGGGCGGCAGCACCGCCTCGACCGCCCGCTGGGCGAGCGCCCCGTGCCCGACCTCGCGACGGCCGGGCGTCCCGAAGCGCTTCACCTCGCCGGTCGAGAACGAGGGGAAGTTGTAGTGCAGCATGAAGCGGCGATAGCCGTTGCCCTCGAACGACTCGATCTTCTGCTCGTCGTCCTTGGTGCCGAGGGTCGCCGAGACCAGGGCCTGGGTCTCGCCGCGGGTGAACAGCGCGGAGCCGTGGGCGCGGGGCAGGTACTCGACCTCGCTCCAGATCGGCCGCACCTCCTTGACGCTGCGGCCATCCACCCGGATGCCCTTGTCCACGATCAGCCGCCGCACCTCGGCCTTCTCCACCTTCTCGAAGTACTCGCGCGCCTTGCCGCGGACGGCCTCGTCGCCGCCGAGGGCCGAGAAGATCTCCTCGAAGATCGCCTCGAGGGCCTGGGCCCGCGCCTGCTTCTCGTGCACCGAGAGGGCCTGGGCCACCTTCGCCGAGGCCAGCTCCTTCACGCGCGCCTCGAGGGCCGGATCCGCGCCGGCCTGGGCGTCGAAGGCCCAGCGGGGCTTGGCGGCCCGGGCGATCAGGTCCTTCTGGATCCGCACGAGCTCCTTGCACCGCTCGTGGCCGAAGGCCAGGGCCTCCAGCATCTGCTCCTCGGCGATCTCCTTGCCCCCCGACTCCACCATGAGGATCGCGTCCTCGGTTCCCGCGATCACCAGCTCCAGCGGGGACTCGGCCACCTGCTTGTAGGTCGGGTTGGCCACCAGCTTGCCGTCCGCCAGGGCCACCCGCACCGCGCCGACCGGGCCGGAGAACGGGATGCCGGACAGCGACATGGCGGCGGAGGAGCCGATCATCGCGAGCACGTCGGGGTCGTTCTCGTTGTCCGCCGAGATCACCAGGTTGATGATCTGGAGCTCGTTGCGGAAGCCCTTGGGGAACAGGGGGCGCAGCGGCCGGTCGATCAGGCGGCAGGTCAGCGTCTCCTTCTCGTCGGGCCGCCCTTCGCGCTTGAAGAAGCCACCCGGGATGCGGCCGCCCGCATACGTCTTCTCGCGATACTCCACGGTGAGGGGCAGGAAGTCCCGGCCCTCCATCGGGGTCTTGGCCGCGACCGCGGTGGACAGGACCATGGTGCCGCCACAGCGGACGACGACCGCGCCGTCGGCCTGCTTGGCGACCTTCCCGGTCTCGATGGACAGGGGGGTGCCGTTGATCTTGATCTGCACGGAGTGGGGAGTCATACGCTCAGCGTCCTCCAGCTGGGGTAGGTGCGACTTCGAGGGGAGCCCGGCCCGGCCGGGCGAAGACGAGATCGATCCGATCGGGATCCGGGGTCACCGGCGAATCCCGAGCTTTTCCGTGAGCGCTCGATAGCGCTCTGTGTCCTTCTTGCGCAGGTACTCGAGCAGGCCCCGGCGCTTGCCGATCAGCATCAGCAGGCCGCGGCGGGAGTGGTGGTCCTTCTGGTGGGTCTTGAAGTGGTCCGTGAGGCCGTTGATCCGCTCGGACAGGAGCGCGATCTGAACCTCGGGCGACCCGGTGTCGCCCTCGTGCACCTTGAACTGCTCGATCAGGCTCTTCTTCTTGTCCTGGGACAGCGACATACCGATATCCTCCCGGGGGGTCCCCCCCCAATCGCCACGCCCCCAGAGCCCCGACTGCGGCTCCGTTGGGACGGGTTCGTTGGACCGCTCAAACCCGCGTCAAGACGAGCGGAGTGTAACACGCGGCCGGGAGGGGTTCAAGCGCCGGCCCCGCGGAGCAGGCGCCGAGCCTCGGTCATGTCGGCCTGCACCTGGGCTTTGAGCGCCTCGACCCCCGAGAACTTCATCTCGGGTCGGATCCGGGCGAGAAAGTCGAGGGTGAGGGCCCGGTCGTAGAGGTCGCCGGCGAAGTCGAAGAGGTACGCCTCGATCCAGTACTCGGACTCCTCGAAGGTGGGGCGGTAGCCGATGTTGACGACCGCCTCGGCCTGCTCCCCATCCCACCGGGCCCGGGCCGCATACACGCCTCCGGCCAGAACCAGGGGGCGGTCCGGTCGCAGGTTCGCGGTGGGGAAGCCGAGGGTGCGCCCGCGCCCGGCTCCGCGCTTCACGGTGCCGGTCACCGAGTAGGGCCGCCCGAGAAGCTCCCGCGCGAGCTCGACGTCTCCCTCGCGCAGTGCCTCCCGGATGACGCTGGAGGAGACGGCGAGCCCCCGCACCTGCAGCGGCGGCAACACGTGGGTGACGAAGCCGTCGCGCAGCCCCAGGTCCCGCAGCAGGGCGGCGGTGCCGCGGGCGCCGCGCCCGAAGGTGTGGTTGAAACCCACCACCACCTCCTTCACCGCGAGGGTCTGCCGGAGCACCTGCCGCACGAAGGCCTCCGCCTCCATCCGCGAGAACTCCGGGGTGAACGGGATGACCAGGGTGGCGTCGAGGCCGTGCTCGGCGATCCGGGCCAGGTTCTCCTCGAGGGTGGCGATGGGAGCCGGGGCCAGCGCGGGCCGCAGCACCGCGGCCGGATGCGGGTCGAACGTGCACGCGACCGCGGCGACGCCGAGCGCGCGGGCCCGCTCCACCGCGGTATCCAGGATCTTGGCGTGAGCGAGATGGATGCCGTCGAAGGCGCCGAGGGCGGCCACCGACGGCCTGAGCTCAGGCGGGAAGGATCGAAGATCTCGTAGGATCCGCATGCAGGAGTCGCTCGGGCTTCACCCGGTCGCCGAGGCCCCGCCCCACCCCGAGCAGGCCGCCGTCCGGGCCGTACACGCGCAGCAGGCCGGGCAGGCCGGCCCCGGCGGCCACCGCCTGGCCGTGCGCGAAAGCGCGGGCCGCGCCCGCGTCGAGCTGCACCGGGGCCAGCGCGGCCAGCGCGGTGTCCGGCGGGAGCAGGCGCGGCCACAACCGCTCGCCCGACCGGGCCTCGCGCAGCTCGTCCCATGGCACGGCCGCCTCGAGCGCGAAGGGCCCCACCCGGGTTCGGACGAGCGCGGCCAGCGCCGCCCCGCAACCGAGCGCGGCGCCCACGTCCGCGGCGAGGGTGCGCACGTAGGTGCCCTTGCCGCAGCGGATGCGGATCACGAACTCGGGCAGCGCCACCGATTCGACCACGATCGAGTAGACGGTGACCTCGCGCGGCTCGCGCTCGACCTCCACCCCCTGCCGGGCCAGCTCGTAGAGGCGCTTGCCACCCCGGCGCAGCGCCGAGAACATGGGCGGCACCTGCCGGATCACCCCCACGAACGGGGCCACCGCGGCCTCGAGGGCGGACCGGTCGAGAGCGGGCACCGGGCGGGTCTCGAGCACCGCGCCGGAGAGATCCTGGCTCTCGGTGACCACGCCGAGCCGGACCGTCGCCACGTACTCCTTGTCCAGGTCCACCAGGTAGGGGGTGAGCTTGGTCGCCTCGCCGATCAGGATCGGCAGCAGGCCGGTGGCCGCGGGATCGAGCGTGCCCCCGTGCCCGATCCGCGAGACACGCAGCACGCGGCGCAGGTGGGCCACGACCTGGAACGAGGTGACACCCGGCCCCTTCTCGACGGGCAGGATGCCGGAGCGGTGGCGGTCGCTCACGGATCCCGGCCGGGGAGGGCGCGCTCCACCGCGGCCAGGACCGCCGCCTTGGCCGCCTCGAGGGGCCCCGGCAGCGTGCAGCCGGCCGCGTTCTCGTGGCCGCCGCCGCCGAACTGATGCGCGATACGGTTCACCGGGACGTCCCCCTTGCCGCGCAGGCTCGCCTTGACGCGGCCGTCGGCCTCGGCCCGCAGGAGCACCGCCACCTTGACGCCGGCGATGGAGCGCGGGTAGGTCACGACGTCCTCGGCGGCCATGAACGCCTCGGAGGCCGCGCCGTCGGGCACGGTCAGGGTGGCGATGCGCCCGTCCGCGCTCACCTCCACCCGGCTCAGCAGACGGCCCAGGGTGAGCAGGGCGTCCGGGGAGCGGCGCTGGTAGAGGCGGTCGGTGACCAGCGCGGGCTCGGCGCCCTGCGCGGTGAGGGCGGCCGCGATGCGGAAGGTGCGCGGGGTGGTGTTCGAGTAGCGGAACGAGCCGGTGTCGGTGTGGACCGCGGTGTAGAGACCGAGGGCGATCTCCGGACCGACGGGCCAGCGGAGGGCGCCGAGCAGGTCGAAGATCATCTCGCCGACCGCCGCCGCGGACGGATCGATCCAGTTCAGGGTGCCGTAGCGCCGGTTGTCCGGGTGGTGGTCGATGTTGAGCACCTCGGTGGCCGGGCCGCGCGCGCCCGCGAGCAACCCCTCGGTGCGGCCGTCGTTGGGACAGTCGGTCAGCACGATGACGTCGAAGCGGGCGGGCGCGGTCCGCCACACCTGCCAGCGCTCGGCCCCCGGGAGGAAGTCGAGCACCTCCGGCACCGGGTCAGGACCGGCGTACGTCACCGCCCACCCCGCCTGCTCCATGGCGAGGCCGAGGCCGAGCAGGGTGCCGAGCACGTCGCCGTCGGGGTGGACGTGCCCCAGCATCAGCGCGGTCCCGCGCGGACGGCCGAGCAGCTCGAGCAGGCGGGCGGGCGGCTCGGGCCCGACGACGGTCGTGCCGGCCGCGGAGACGCCCTCGGGGCTCATGCCGCGTCGGTCCCGGGCCCGCCGTCGACCGCCTTCGCCTTGAGGTCGGCCAGGAGCGCCTGGATGTGGGCCGCGTGCTCCATGGACCGGTCCGGGCGGAACACGATCTCGGGGGTGGTCCGCAGGTCGAGGTGGCGGCGCAGCCAGCTCCACACGAAGCCCCGCGCGCTCTCGAGGGCCTTGAAGGACGCCGCCCACTGCTCCTCCGGCCCGAGCACCGAGACGTAGACCTTGGCGTGCTTCAGATCCGGGGTGGTGTCCACCTCGGTCACGGTCACGAACCCCAGGCGCGGGTCCTTGAGCTGCCGCTGCACGAGCATCGAGATCTCTTCCTTGATGAGCTGGTTCACCCGCTCGAGCCGCTTGCCCTGCATGGGCTAGAGAATCTCGACCTGGACGTCGGTGACCCAGCCGTCGACGTGGTCCTCGATGTAGTCCATGGCCTTGGAGATCACCTCGTTGGCGTGGCGAGAGTCGCCCGACACGCAGGCCAGCGCCAGGGTCGCGCGCTGCCACACGTCCTGATGGTCCACCTCGGCCACCGAGATCTCGAAGCGCCGGCGCAGAGCGTCCTTCAGGCCCTTGAGGACGTGGCGCTTGCCCTTGAGCGACCCCACGTCCGGCAGGTGCAGCTCGACCGTCCCCACCGCCACCCGCGCTCCAGACATGTTAGGGGCGCAGCCCCCTCCGACATCAGAGGGTCCGGGCGACCTCCTCGGTCGAGAACGCCTCGATGGTGTCGTTGGGCTGCACGCCCTTGATCCCGTCGATCCCGACGCCGCACTCGAGCCCCTGCAGCACCTCCCGCACGTCGTCCTTGAAGCGCTTGAGCGAGCTGATGACCCCCTCGCCAAGCAGGGTCTCGCCACGCTTGATCCGGGCGCGGGCGCCGCGGACCATCTTGCCCTCGGTGACCGACGAGCCGTAGATGACCCCGACCTTGGTGATCGGGAAGAGCTGGCGCACCTGGGCCCGCCCCAGCACGATCTCGCGGATCTCGGGGGCCAGCATGCCGGACAGCGCCGCCTTGACGTCGTTGATGGCGTCGTAGATGACGTTGTAGCTGCGCATGTCCACGCCGTTGGCCTGGGCCTGGGTGGTCGCCTTGGCGTCGGCCTTTACGTTGAAGCCGAGCACGATGGCATTGGACGCGGAGGCCAGCATCACGTCCGACTCGGTGACCGCGCCCACCGAGCTGTGGATGACCTTGAGCTTGACCTCGTCGGTGGAGAGCCGCTCGAGCGACTCGGTGAGCGCCTCCACCGAGCCCTGCACGTCGGCCTTGATCACCAGCCGCAGCTCCTTCACCTCGCCCGCCTCGATCTGCTTGTGCAGATCCTCGAGGGTGATCCGCGTCGCGCTCTTGCCCTTCAGCCGGTCGCGCTCGCTGCGCACGGTGGCGATCTGCCGCGCCTTGCGCTCGTCGGAGACCACCAGGAGCGTGTCGCCCGCCTGGGGCACGCCGGAGAGCCCCAGGATCTCGACGGGATCGGACGGCCCCGCGCTCGTCACCTTCTTGCCCCGGTCGTTGAAGAGGGCGCGGACGCGGCCCGAGTGCGAGCCGACCACCACCGCGTCGCCCTCCTTCAGCGTGCCCGATTGGATCAGCGCGGTGGCCACCGGGCCCCGGCCCCGGTCGAGCCGCCCTTCCACGATCACCCCGCGGCCGGAGCGGCCGGGGTTGGCGCGCAGCTCCAGGATCTCGGCCTGGAGCGCGGTCATCTCGAGCAGCTGCGGGATGCCGTCGCCGCGCTTGGCCGAGGTGTGCACGAAGATGGTCTGCCCGCCCCAGTCCTCGGGCACGAGGCCGTGGTTGGACAGCTCGCGCTTGACCCGGTCGGGATCGGAGCCGGGCTTGTCGATCTTGTTGACCGCCACCAGGATCGGCACCCCGGCCGCCTTGGCGTGGTTGATGGCCTCGACGGTCTGGGGCATGACCCCGTCGTCGGCCGCCACCACCAGGATCACCATGTCGGTCGCCTGGGCGCCCCGGGCCCGCATCGCGGTGAAGGCCTCGTGGCCCGGCGTGTCCAGGAAGGTCACCTTGCCGTGGCTCGTGTCCACCTGGTAGGCGCCGATGTGCTGGGTGATGCCGCCGAACTCGCGCTCCGCCACCTTGGTGGTGCGGATCGCATCGAGCAGCGAGGTCTTGCCGTGGTCGACGTGGCCCATCACCGTCACCACCGGCGGGCGCGGCCGCAGCTGCGCGCGGTCCTCCTCCTCCTCACCCAGGACGTCGCCCTCGAGGGAGCGGACCTGCACGTCGAAGTGGAACTTGTCCGCGACGAGCTTGGCCGCGGTCGGGTCCAGGACCTCGTTGACGGTGGCCATCACCCCGAGCTCGAGCAGCGCCTTGATCACCTCGCCCGTCTTATGGCGCATGGCCGCGGCCAGCTCGCCCACCGTCACCGACTCCGGCAGCCGGATCAGCTCGCGCTTGACCTCCTGCGGCGGCTCCGGGGCCGCGGGCGGCGGTGCCACCGGCGCGGGCTTCGGCGGCGCGACCGGCGCCGCCGGGACGGGCGGGGCCACCGCGGCCGCG
>DATIFV010000124.1:0-4604 GCA_035455085.1 Candidatus Methylomirabilota bacterium
GCGGGCGACGTCTTCGCCGCCGCGCTGCTGATCACCTACAACCGGGAGGGGAACGCGTGGGACGCGGCCGCGGCCGCGGCCTGCTGCGCGGCCGCGGCCGTCGAGGCCGAAGGGGCCGCGGGGATTCCGGACCACGAGGGCCTCGAGGCGCGGCTCGCGGCCTACCGGCGCCGGCACGGTCTCTGAAGCGCCTCCGCCTTGCCGCGGCCCGCGCCCCGGGGCTACACTCGGAAGCGAGGCGGGCGAGTCCACATGGCGGAGCGCAAGATCCGGATCACCGCGGGCCGCGTCGTGGCCGAGGCGAGGCTGAACGCCTCGAAGACGGCGGAGGCCGTCTGGGCCGCGCTGCCGCTCGACGTTCCCGGCGAGACCTGGGGGGACGAGATCTACTTCGGCATCCCGGTGAAGGCAAAGGCGGACGACGCCCGCGAGGTGGTGGAGCTGGGGGATCTCGCCTACTGGCCTCCCGGCTCCGCGTTCTGCATCTTCTTCGAGCGGACCCCGGCCAGCCGCGGGGACGAGATCAGGCCGGCGAGCCCGGTCAACGTGATCGGACGGCTGCTGGGCGACCCCACCGTGTTCAAGTCGGTGCGCTCCGGGACCACGGTCCGCGTGGAGCGCGCCTGACGGGGAGGACTGGATGAAGTTCTTTCTCGATACCGCGAACGTGAGCGAGCTGCGCGAGGGCGTGGCGATGGGCCTCGTGGACGGCTGCACCACCAACCCGTCGCTGATCGCCAAGGAGAAGCGCCCCTTCCGGCCCCTCGTGGAGGAGATCTGCCGGGTGGTACCGGGCGACGTGAGCCTCGAGGTGGTGGCGACCGACTTCGACGGCATGGTGAAGGAGGGTAAGGAGCTGGCCCAGGTGGCGCCCAACGTGGTGGTCAAGTGCCCGCTCACCCGGGACGGGCTCAAGGCGGTCAAGTACCTGAGCGGGGAGGGGATCCGGGTCAACCAGACGCTCTGCTTCTCCGCGCCGCAGGCCCTGCTCTCCGCGAAGGCCGGCGCCACCTACATCAGCCCGTTCCTGGGCCGGCTCGACGACATCGGCCACGTGGGCATGGAGGTGGTCCGGGACATCTGCGAGATCTACCGGAACTACGGCTTCAGGACGCAGGTGCTGGCCGCCTCGATCCGCAACCCCCTCCACGTGATCGACGCGGCCAAGGCGGGGGCCCACGTGGCCACCCTGCCGTTCAGCGTGCTGGAGATGCTGATCAAGCATCCCCTCACCGACATCGGCCTCAAGAAGTTCCTGGACGACTGGACCAAGCTCGGCGAGAAGATCTAGTCTCCGGACCCTCACGAGCGTCCGCGGACTGGGGGAGTGCGGGGGCCATTTCTGGGCCCTCGCATTGGACAGAGCCTGAAGATTTGGACGGTCGATAGCCAGACGGTTGCCCGCCGAGGTCTCCGGAGTCGGGCTCCACCCATCTACCCGCCTGGCCCGTATATCTAGCAGAGGGCATGAGATGGCGGACGAGCGGGGGCTGATGGCCCGGGTGGCGCGGGGGGACCAGGGCGCGTTCGGCGACCTGGTCCAGCGCTACAGCGGCAAGCTCCTGGCGGTGGCCGGTCGCCTGCTGGGCTCCCGCGCCGACGCCGAGGACGCCGTCCAGCGCACGCTCCTGCAGTGCTACGCCGGAGCCGCCGGATACAACCCCCGCTGGGCGGTGTCCACCTGGCTGTACCGGATCCTCACCAACGTGTGCGTGGACGAGCTCCGCCGGCGGGGGGTCCGGACGGCCCACGCCGAGGGCTCGGCCGGCCGGCCGGAAGCGTCGAGCAGCCACCTGCCGCCCGCCGCGTACCTCGATCTGCACCGGGCGCTCGAGCGCGTGCCGCGCGAGGCGCGGGTCCTGCTGGCCCTGCGCTACGTGGACGGGCTCTCCTACGGGGAGCTCGCGCGCATACGGGGCATCACGATCAACACCGTGAAGAGCCAGCTCGCGCGGGGCAAGGCCCTGCTGCGGGACGAGCTCGCCAAGCGAGGAGCAGGCCATGAGTGACGGCAAGGCGCAGGATCACCTCGATCGGCTGCTGGCCGAGTATTTCCGGGCCGAGCCGGCTCCCGCGGGCCTGGGACGCCGGATCGCCGCCGCCGCCCGTGGCCCGCGGGCCGAGCTGACCCGCCTCGAGGCAAGGCTGGGGATCGAGGCCACCCCGCGCGGCGTCTCGCGGGTCCGCCTCGGCCGGTCCCGCCGGCCGGCCACCGCGGCGGCGCGGCGGCTCGCCGAGCAGGCGCGCGAGGAGATCCACGAGTACCTGCGGGGCCAGCGCGCCTTCTTCCGGGTGCCGGTGGATCTGGCCGACGTGCCGGACTTCCAGCGGCGGGTCCTGGAGGCGGCCCGGCTCATCCCGTTCGGCGAGGCGCGCCCGTACGCGTGGATCGCCGCACGCGTCGGGCACCCCCGCGCAGTGCGGGCGGTGGGGACCGCCCTCGGGCGCAATCCGGTGCCGCTGATCCTGCCGTGCCATCGGGTGTGGCGGAGCGACGGAGGGCTGGGCGGCTACATCTTCGGCGCCGCGGTCAAGGATCGACTGGCCGCGCTCGAGCGGGCCACGCCGGTCCTGGAGGGCTGCACGAGCACGCGGATCGTGTGCCGGGTCGGCTGCATCCACGGCCGGCACATGCGTCCGGACAACCGGGTGGTGTTCGCCTCGGTGGACGATGCCCGCTCGGTCGGCTACCGGCCCTGCAAGGTGTGTCGTCCCGCCGCGTGAAGTCGGCCGGCGTCCGGGGGCGGCCTCAGATGCGGGGGCGGATGTCGCGGGCGAAGGTCTCGTAGATGGCGAGCATCTCGTCGAGGTCGCGGTAGCGCGTCTCGAGGAGCATCGACTCGACGCCGAGATCGCGGTAGGCGGCCAGGTCCGCGATCACCTGCTCCGGTGAGCCCTGCAGGGGCCGGCGGTCGGCTCCGAGCGGGGCGCTCCGCAGCGACAGGCCGGCCCGCACGCTGATCGTGATCCGCTCGAACGGGCGCTTCTGGCGCGCGCACTCCTCCCGCAGCCGCACGATGTCGGCCCGCAGGGCGTGGGGCGTGATGAAGGCGGCGTGCCAGCCGTCCCCGAGGGCGGCGACGCGGCGGAGGGCCCGCGGGGTGTGCCCGCCGATGAGGATCGGGATGTCGCCGCGGGCGGGCTTCGGGAAGACGCCGATGTCGTCGAAGGAGAAGAACTGGCCGTGGTGCGCGGCACGGGCATCCCGCCAGCAGGCGCGCATCACCGCAAGGGCCTCGTCGCTCCAGGCGCCGCGCCGGTCGTAGTCGCCGCCGAGCAGCTCGATCTCCTCCCGCATCCAGCCCACGCCAACCCCGAGGACCAGGCGCCCTTCCGAGAGGTGGTCGAGAGTGGCGGCCATCTTCGCGGCCAGGACCGGGTTCCGGTGCGGGAGCACCAGGATGCTGGTGCCGAGCTGCACGCGCTCGGTGACGCCCGCCACCAGGGCCAGGGTCGTGAACGGCTCGAGGAACGGCACCTCCGGCCCCAGGGGGAACTGGCCGGTGGGGCTGTACGGGTAGCGCGAGGCGATCCGGTGGGGGATCACCACGTGGTCGCTCGCCCACAGCGAATCGTAGCCGAGCGCCTCCACGCGGCGCGCGAAGGCGAGCACGCTCCGGCGCGTGGCGACCGGTCCGTACATCGGCAGGTGACAGCCGATCCGCATCGCGGGGCGGCTAGGCGCGGCGGGCGCCGGAGGCGTGGACGATCCGATCCTGCAGCTCGTCGCGGGCGATCATCTCCCGCAGGCGCGAGCGCTGGATCTTGCCCGACGAGGTCTTGGGGATGGTGCTGGGCACGACCAGGAGCACGCGGGCGGGGCGATGCCCGCGGCCGGCGTGGACGCGCTTGACGATCTCCTGGACGAGGCGCGAGTGATCGTCCGGCCCGGTGGCCTGCTCGCGCACCTCGGCCACCACGTGCAGCCGCTGGGTGCCGGTTCGCTCGCTCTCCACGCCGACCGCGGCCGAGTAGCGCACCCCGGGCACGTGGTCCACGATCTCCTCGACGTCGCCGGGGATCACGTTCTCCCCGCCCAGGATAATCACGTCCTTGAGCCGCCCGGTGATGTAGAGGAAGCCCTCGGCGTCGACGAACCCCAGATCGCCGGTCCGGAGCCAGCCGTCGCGCGTCAGCACACGGCGCGTGGCCTCGGGATTGTTGTAGTAGCCCTGCATCACCCCGGGGCTCTGCACGCAGATCTCGGCCTCCACGCCCGGCTTGACCTCTTCCTCGCCGTCCATCACGCGCACGCGCACGCCACGGCAGGGCTGCCCCACCGAGAGGAACCGGCCCGAGGAGTCCAGGCGGAGCGGGGTCCGCCGGGGCCAGATCGCGACGGCGAGGGTGGCCTCGGCAAGCCCGTAGCACGGGGTGATCAGGTTCTGCACCCCGAACTTCTCCTCGAAGGCCTCGATGGTGCTGAGCCGCACCGGCTCCGCGCCGGAGAGCGCCTGCTTGAGCGAGGAGAGATCGATCCCGGTGGTGTCGCCGACATTGCGCACGCAGTTGCGGTAGCCGAAATCGGGCGACACCGTGAAGGTGGCGCCCACCCGCGTCACCATCTCCAGCCAGATCCGCGGGTTCTTGAGATCGGGCGGCAG
>DATIFV010000125.1:0-7364 GCA_035455085.1 Candidatus Methylomirabilota bacterium
CAAGCGCGACGACGGCGGGAGGTTCGCGCGGCTTCGCCAGAACCGGGGGCACCTGCTCAAGCGACCGAGCAGCGGCCCCGCCCAGGTCGTCGCGGCCGGACGCGGCGACTGGATCGGCTGGGTCGAGCTGAAGATGAACGAGGTAGCGACCCGGACCACCGCCCAGGTCGTGCGCGACGTGAACGCGGACGTGATCGCGACGATCGAGGTGGACAACCGCGTCGCGCTCGGGCGGTTCAACACCGCGCTCCTCCCTCTCGGCGGTGCCGTATCCCCACGTGATGGTCATCGACGGCAACGACGAGCGGGGCATCGACGTGGGACTGCTGTCGCGCTCGCCGATCGCCACCATGCGCAGCCACGTCGACGATCGCGTGGACGGCAGCCCAATCTTCAGCCGGGACTGTCCGGAGTACGAGCTCGAGCTGTCAGGCGGAGCACGCCTGCTCCTCCTCGTCAATCACCTCAAGAGCAAGGGCTACGGCGGTCAGGCCGACTCCGATGCGCGTCGCCTGCGCCAGGCCCAGCGCGTACGCGAGATCTACGACGCCCGGCGGCAGGAGGGGGTCGTGAACATCGCGGTCCTCGGCGATCTCAACGACACCCCGGGGTCCGTGCCGCTGGCGCCGGGGTGTGGCGAAAGGGGGTGTGGGGCGGCACCCACGGCACCCTCTGGGAGATCTATCCCGAGATGATGAAGCCGGTGCACGCGGCCTCGGATCACGCGGCCATCTGGGTAGACCTCGACCTCTAGTCGGCGGGCTCGCCGCCCGGCCCCGAGGACGGGATCCGGTCGAGCCCGCGGTACTGGATCGCCTCCGCGACATGCTCGGTGCCGATCGCCTCCGCGCCGGCCAGATCCGCGATGGTGCGGGCCACGCGCAGGAGGCGGTCGTGGGCTCGGACCGAGAGCCCGAGCCGGGTGACGGCCAGTCCGAGCAGGCGTGCGGCCTCCGAGGGTAGGGGGCAGAACCGGCGCGTCTGGCGGCTGGACATGCGGGCGTTGACGCGGGTCGCGGTGCCGACGAAGCGGACCGCCTGGCGGGACCGAGCGACGAGCACGCGGGCGCGGATGGCGGCGGAGGTCTCGCCGGGAGGGCCGTCGGCCAGCTGCGCATAGGGCAGGGGCGGGATGTCGAGGTGCAGATCGATGCGGTCGAGAAGGGGGCGCGAGAGGCGGGCGAGGTAGCGAACACGCTCGGCGGGCGAGCAGGCACACGTGGCGAGCGAGGTGCAGCCTCGGCGGCAGGGGTTGGCGGCGGCCACGAGCTGGAAGCGGGCGGGAAAGGTGGCGGTGCCGACGGCACGGGCGACCAGGACGCGGGCATCCTCGAGGGGCTGGCGGAGAGCCTCCAGCACGCGGGAGGAGAACTCGGGCAGCTCGTCGAGGAAGAGCACACCATGGTGGGCGAGGCTGATCTCGCCCGGACGCGGGACCCCGCCACCTCCGATGAGCCCGGCCTCGGAGGCGGTATGGTGGGGGCTGCGGAAGGGGCGTGCCGTGAGCAAGCCCTGCCCGGGCGGCAGCAGGCCAGCGACGCTCCAGATGGTGGAGGCCTCGATGGCCTCCTCCAGCGACAGCGGCGGCAGGACGGAAGCGACCCGGCGGGCCAGCATGGTCTTGCCCGTGCCGGGCGGCCCGACCATCAGGACGTTGTGGCCGCCGGCGGCGGCGATCTCGAGCCCTCGCTTGGCATGCGCATGCCCCCGGACGTCCGCGAAGTCTAGGCCGTCGCCATCGTCTCGCCCGGGGCGACGATGGCCGAGGATGGGGCCGATCTCCCGCTCCCCGTTGAGGTATTCGACGGCCTCGTGCAGCGTGGTAATCGGGATGACCTCGACCCCGTCGACCACGCCCGCCTCGGCGGCGTTGGCGACGGGGACGAGCAGGGGCGTGAAGCCCTCGCGGCGGGCGTGCAGGGCTACCGGCAGTACGCCGCGCACCGGGCGGACGCCGGCGTCGAGCGACAGCTCTCCCACCACGAGCGCGCGCTCGAGCCGCCCGGGCTTGATCAGCCCGGTCGCGCAGAGGATGCCGATCGCGGTCGGCAGGTCGAAGGCGGCGCCCTCCTTGCGGAGATCCGCGGGGGCGAGGTTCACGGTGATGCGGTCCACCGGGAACTCGAGGCCGGCATTGCGGATGGCCGCGCGCACCCGGTCGCGGCTCTCGCGTACCGCCGAGTCCGGGAGGCCGACCGTCGTGAAGGACGGCAGCCCGGAGGCGACGTCCACCTCGATGAAGATGGTGGCGGCCTCGATGCCGCTGAGAGTGGCCGACCGGACCCGCGCGAGCACGGGCCCAGTGTGAAAACTCCTCCAGGCCGCGTCAATGTGCCGGAAGCGATACGCTGAGCCGGAGGCATCTGCTAGACTCGGAGCCATGCGAGCGCTTCGGGTCCTCGTCGCGGACGATCAAGAGCACATGCGGGAGCTGCTGGTGGAAGCCCTGGCCGCGGACGGCCACACGGTGGATCCGGCCGAGGACGGCATGGCCGCGCTCAAGCTGCTGGAGCAGCAGAGCTACGACCTGGTGGTGAGCGATCTGCAGATGCCGCAGGTGGACGGGCCGAAGCTCTATCACGAGACCCGCAAGCGCAAGCCCGACACGGCGCCCCACTTCATCTTCATCACCGGCGAGGACGAGGCGCCCGGCTACCGGAACTTCCTCGCCGACTCCAAGGCGCCGGTCGTGACGAAGCCCTTCAAGCTGAAGGAGTTCCGCCAGCTCCTCGGGACGCTCTTCCCCGGCTAGGGGGAGCCGGTGAGCGTCCGCCGGCCGAGCAGCCGGTCGGCGGCGGCTCAGTAGTCCTGCGCCTGCCGCGCGGCGTCCTCGCGCTCGCCGGCCGCCTTGCGCCGCTCCGCATCGTCGCGGGCGGCATCGAGCCGGCCCGCCGCCTGCTCGCGATCCCACGCCTCCGCGGCCGCGACGAGGCTCTCGGCGGCCCCGAGGACCGGGTCGGCCATCGCCCGGGCCGGCTCGCTCTCGAGCACCGCGGTGTTCCGGCGCCTCGGGTCGGCCATCTCGGCCTTCAGGGCCTGCGCCCCCGCCAGGGCCTCGGCGCGCGTCCGCTTCCACTCCGCCGACAGAGCCCGGCCGCGCTCCTGCAGGCGGCTCAGGTCCTGGCGGAGCCGGGTGCTGCCGTGCTGCCGCGCCTCGTGGAGCGACTCGCCGTAGGCGCGGGGGTCGGCCACCGCGACCTCCAGCGAGGCGCGGAGGGCCTCGCGCTCGGCCGCGAACCCGTCCAGGCAGCCGAGCCCGAGCTGCTGACTCTGGAACAGGTCGGCGCCGGTCCGGGCGTTGCTGGTCGCGCGCGCCTCGAGCGCCTCCGCCTTCCGGGCGAGCTCCCTCCAGCGCTGGGCCTCTGTGCCGGTCCCCTCCGCGGCCGCCTGGTTGGCGCGCGCCTGCAGCGCCTTGAGGTCACCGGCGAGCGAGGCGGTCAGCATCGGCCGGGTATCAATTGAAACCACCGGTTACGGATCATGCGGAGACCGCGCGCCATCCCAAAATTGTCAGGCCGGCTCCCGCTTTCGGCCACGGCGCAGGATCGGCGCGCGCAAGGGCTTCGTGGTATAAGCGCTCGTGACCTCGCAACCCGTCCGCGTCGACGTCATCCGCGGCGACCCCGATCTCGCGCTGCCCGCCTACGCGCGCGCGGGCGACGCGGGGCTCGATCTCGTCGCGGCCGCGGCGGTGACCCTGTCGCCGGGCGGCCGGGAGCTGGTGCCGACCGGCCTGCGGGTCGCGATCCCGGAAGGTTACGCCGGGCTCGTGCTGCCGCGCTCGGGGCTCGCGCTACGCGCCGGGGTCACGGTGCTGAACGCCCCGGGCCTGATCGACTCGGGCTACCGCGGGGAGATCGGCGTGCTGCTGATCAACCACGGGACGGTTCCGGTGAGCATCGCCCGCGGCGAGCGCATCGCCCAGCTCGTGATCCAGCCGGTGGCCCGGGCGACGCTGGTCGAGGTGCGCGAGCTCGCGGCCAGCCAGCGGGGAGGGGGCGGTTTCGGCAGCACCGGCACCTAGTCCCCACGCGATCGTCCTGCCGTCTCGACGGGAGGGCAGAGGGGACCCGGCTACTGGTTCAGGCGGCGCTTCCAGAAGCCCAGGAGTCCCTGAGGCATGAAGATCACCATCAGGATGAAGGTGATGCCGAGGGGGATCAGGTAGTACTCGGTCCAGAACCGGGAGAGGCCCTCGCGGAGCAGCAGGAAGGTTGCGGCTCCCACGAGCGGGCCGACGAGGGTGCCCATGCCGCCCATCACGTTGAAGATCACCACCTCGCCGGATACCGTGAAGAAGACGAAGTCGGGGGCGGCGAAGCGGTGCTGGATCGCGTAGAGGGTCCCGGAGAGCCCCGCGAAGAGCCCCGAGAGCAGCACCGCCACGATCTTGTAGCGCTCCACGTGATAGCCGATCGCTCGGGTCCTCGGCTCGTTCTCCCGGATCGACTGCAGCACCATGCCGAACGGGGACTGGGTGATCCGGCGCAGGGCGAGATAGGAGAGCGCGACGACCGCGAGGACGAACCAGTGCAGGCTCACCGTCGAGAACCGCGCGCTGAAGATGCCGGGGATGGTGAACGGGGGCTGGGTGAAGTACAGGCCGTTCTCGCCCCCGGTCACGTCCGTCCAGGTGAAGATGATCACGTAGAAGATCTGCGAGAAGACGAAGGTGGAGATGGCGAAGTAGATGTCGCGCAGGCGGGTGGCGAAGTAGGCCACGAAGACCGCGACCAGCGACGCGGCCCCCAGCCCCACCGCGAGCGCGACCCAGAGGTTCGGGGAGCGCATCACCAGCAGCGCGGCGGCGGCCCCGTAGAGCCCGAGCCCGAAGAAGGCGGAGTGGCCGAACGAGACCATGCCGGTGTAGCCGATCAGGATGTCCGAGGACATCGCGAGCAGCCCCCAGATCAGGATCTCGGTGAGGAACTTCCGCCAGAACTCGGGAAGCCCCAGCGGCACCACCGCGAGGGCGGCCACCACCACCACGAAGCCGATCCAGAAGCCGGTGCCGGTCCGGGAGCTCATGCGCGTCACTTCGGGGTCGGCACGAACAGCCCGGTGGGCCTGAACAGCAGGGTGAGGATCAGGACGACGAACGAGACGATGACTGCCTGGGAAGGGCTCACCACCAGCGAGGCGTACGCCTCCAGCAGGCTGATGAAGAGCGCGGCCAGGATGGACCCCCCCAGGTTACCCATCCCGCCCACCACCACGACGCTGAACGCGCGCAGGGTGAACTCGGCCCCCATGGTCTGGGTCACCGAGGCCAGGGGCGCGAACAGCACGCCGGAGGCGGCGGCCATCGCGGAGCCGATGGCGAAGACCCCGGTGTGGACGAGGGGCACCGGGATCCCCATCGCGGAGGCCATGATCCGGTCCTGGGTGGTCGCGCGGATCCAGATCCCGTACTTGCCATACTTGAGGAACAGGTAGAGGCCCCCGATGATGGCCCCGGCCATCACGGCGGCTCCCAGCCGGTACCAGGGATACTGCAGGTAGAACAGCTCGAACTGGCCGGGGATCGGCTGCGGGATGTTCCGGGCGGTAGGGCCGAACTGCCAGAGCGCGTACTTCTGGAGCACCAGGGAGACCCCGAAGGTCGCGATGATCGTGGTCAGGGGATCGCGTCCGATGAGCGGCCGGAGCGTGGTGACCTGGAGCAGAGCGCCGAAGACCGCGATCGCCAGCGCGGCCACCAAGAGCCCGAGCCAGAAATTGCCGGTCTGCGCCACCGTGACCGCGCCGGTGAACCCGCCCAGCATCACGAGATCGCCGTGGGCGAAGTTGACCACATCCATGATGCCGAAGATCAGGGTCAGGCCCGACGCGACCAGCGCCAGGACCATGCCGTTGACGAGGCCGTTGACGGTCTGGACGAGGATCTGCTCGAACACCGCTCACACTCCCATGTACTGGTGGATGACCGACGGGTCGGCCTTGAGATCGGCCGAGGGGGCGTGGTGACGGATGAGCCCCTTCTCCATGATGTAGCAGCGGCTGGAGGCGCCGAGGGTGAGACCCACGTCCTGCTCCACGAGCAGGATCGCGACGCCGTCCCGGTGCAGGCGGGCGATGATGTCGCGGATCTGCGACACCATGCGGGGCATGAGCCCCTCGGTCGGCTCGTCGAGCAGGATGATCTTGGGCTCGAGCATCATCGCCCGCGCGATCGCCAGCATCTGCTGCTCGCCTCCCGACAGGGTGCCGCCCAGTTGACTCTTGCGCTCCCCGAGCACCGGGAAGCTCTCGTAGACCTTGTCGAGCAGGGCCCGGCGGCGGGCCTCGGTGAGGCCGGGGCGGTCGAGGCCGGTCCGGAGGTTCTCGATCACGCTGAGCAGCTTGAAGATTCGCCGATCCTCCGGCACGTAGGCGATCCCGAGGTGGGCGATCTTGTGGGCGGGCAGCCCGGTGATGTCGTGGCCCTCGAAGGTGACCCGCCCCTTCGAGGGCCGCACCAGGCCCATGACGCTCTTGAGCGTGGTGGACTTGCCGACCCCGTTGCGCCCGAGGAGCCCGACGACCTCGCCCGGCTTCACCTCCAAGGAGATGCCGTGCAGGATGTGGCTCTTGGCGTAGTGGGTGTGGACGTCGGCCAGGGTGAGCATCAGGCCTTCAGGTAGACCTCCTGCACGCGGGGGTTCGCCTGGATCTCCGCGGGGGTCCCCTCGGCCAGCACCTCGCCGTAGTGCAGCACGGTGATCCGGTGGGCCAGGGTCATCACCACCTCCATGTCGTGCTCGACCACCAGGATCGTGAGGTTCTTCGCGATCCGACGGACCAGCTCCACGGTGGCGTGGGTCTCGGTCACGCTCATGCCCGCGGTCGGCTCGTCGAGACAGAGGAGCTGGGGCTCGGTGGCGAGCGCGATCGCGATCTCCAGATTGCGCTGCTCGCCGTGCGAGAGGTTGGCGGCCAGCTCGGTCTCCTTGTCGAGGAGCCCCACCGCGTCGAGCACCGCGCGCGCCTTCTCGAGCAGATCCCGGTAGCTCCGGTGATGGCGGAGGAGACTCCAGCCGTGGTGGCGCGACTGAGCCGCGATGCGCGCGTTCTCCAGCACCGTCGCGCCGGGCAGGATGTTGGTGATCTGGTACGAGCGGGCGAGCCCCTTGTGGGAGATCCGGTGGGGAGGCAGCCCGGCCACGTCCTCCCCGTTCAGGAAGATGTGTCCCCCGGTGGGGCGCAGCACGCCGGTCACGCAGTTGAAGAAGGTGCTCTTGCCCGCGCCGTTGGGGCCGATGATGGCGCGGATCTCGCCCCGCGGCACCGTCAGGCTCACGTTGCCGACCGCGGTGAGGCCGCCGAAGCGCATGGTGAGGCCCTCGGTGCGGAGGATCGGGTCGGCGCCCCGGTCCGCCTGGACC
>DATIFV010000126.1:0-9260 GCA_035455085.1 Candidatus Methylomirabilota bacterium
TGGTCCCAATCGGGGCCGCCGGTGACGCGACCGTCGTCGTGGTCGGCAACGACTTCGACTTCAGCTACGAGCGCCTGACCGCCGCCGCGCGGGCGGTGGCCGGCGGCGCCGCGTTCCTGACGCCCAATATCGATCCGCGGCTGCCGATGGAAGACGGTCAGTTCCTCCCGGGGTGCGGCGCCATCGTGGAGGCCGTCGCGACCGCGGCCGGCACGCGCCCCATCGTGGTGGGCAAGCCCGAGCCCCCGCTGTTCGAGCTGGCCCTCTCGCGCATGGGCGTGACGGTGGACGAGGCCGCCATGGTGGGCGACAGCATCGATTCCGACGTGCGGGGGGCACGCCGCGTGGGCATGACCGCGGTGCTGTTCGCTCCCAAGGGCGGGCCGGACGGAGTGGCGCACTATATGGTCAAGTCCATGGCGCAGCTCCGCCGGCTCCTCGGCCCGTAGCGGTGCGCGTTTTCCTGCACTCGGGGGGCCCGCTCGGCCCGGTGGGCCGCGCGGCCCTGCCCGAGTTCCTGGGACCGCGCCGCCGGGTGGCCTTCGTCACCGCCGCCAACCTCCACGACGAGCCGGCCTACTTCGAGCGCATCCGCGCCGCGCTCGAGCCGGCGCCCCCGGAGGGCGCGGGCCTCGAGCTCCTGCACCTGCGCTGGGACCGCGAGCCGCTCGCCACCCTCGCGGAGGCGGAGGCCCTGTTCATGGGCGGAGGCAACACCTACGCGCTGCTCAAGCGGCTGCGCGGCGCCGGGCTGCTCGAGGCGATCCGCACCCGCGTTCTCGCGGGCATGCCCTATCTCGGGGCCAGCGCCGGCTCGAACGTGGCCGGGCCCACCATCCTCACCACCAACGACTGGAACGTGGTGGGGCTGGATCGCTTCGACGCCCTGGGGCTGGTGGGCTTCAACATCAATCCCCACTACAAGGAAGCCGACCCGGCCATGGCCGCCTTCAGCGAGACAAGGGACGACCGCATCCGGGAGTATCACGTGGGCAACACGAACCCGGTGCTGGGGCTGGAGGAAGGCGCGTGGGTCATCGTGGAGGACGGTGCCGTGACCGTCCACGGCACCGCCCGGGTGAAGCTGTTCCGGCCGGCCGCCGACCCGGTGTGGTACCAGGCCGGCGACCGTCTGCCGGTGTCCTGACGGCCGCCGACAAGGGGCCGTCTGCTTCGTTGGGTCGGGGGCCGCGACCCTCAACGTACAGAGAGTACGCCTCGGGTCGCGGCCGCCCTCGCCGCCTCGCATCTGGCCCCTTCTCGTCGGCCTGTTCGTGGAAGATCTAGCCGGAGCACCTCTGCCCCTTGGGGGCCTCGTAGTTGGCGACCTTGTAGGTGCGCACGAAGGAGTCCTCCCAGACCTCGAGGGGAAGGCGCCCCATGTCCTGCACGCCGTCGAAGACGTTGAACTTGGCCCGGCGGGTGAACTCGCTCGCCGTGATGCGCTTGGCGAGGAAGCCGAGCGTGGTCTGCTTGTCGCTCCAGAGCGCGAGCGTCTCGTTCACGGGCTGCACCGCCTTGCCGGTGCCCGGCTTCAACCAGGAGAGCACGACCGAGTACCCCTGCACGTTGGGGTCGGTCGCTACCGGCCCGAGCTGCGCCATGCGGCGCAGGAGATCCGTGCCGTAGCGGGAGAACATCGCGGAGGCGCGCCGCTCCGGCGGCAGGGCCGAGAACCGCGCGTCCTCCTCCTGATCGATGACGATCCACACCGAGAGGTAGCGGTCGTCCTCCACCGCCCCCTTGGGCTGGCGGAAGCCGATCCCCGCCTTCTGCACGCCGACCCACGGCATGCAGTTGTAGATGTCCTCGCGGATCTGCTTGAGCAACGGCTGGTGCGTGGTGGCCAGAGTCTTGGCCTTGGGGGTCTTGTACTGGTCCACGCTCATGATCGCGTCGTCGGCCGCCGCCGGAGCCGGGATGAAGACGATGAGAGCGAGTGCCGCGAGCCGGCGCACGATGAAGCGAAGCAGACTGTGTCGCATCGGGATCCTCCTCTGGCGGAGCACATTTGGATCCCGACGAGCGCCACCTGAGCGCCCTTCCTTCGGTAGCCCGGCTGTCAGGTGTTCGCCTGATCCGTGGCTTTGCGTCCCCGTCTCACGACGGGTTTGCCGTTGTCGGGAAGAGTCTCCGCAGGGCACCGAGAGGAGCAATCGTGATGCCAGCCCGGGCCCGCCCGGATGGGCCGATCCGGTGAGGGGATAGGGCGGGCCGGCGAGGCCCGCGGTGTCAGCCGGATGACGTCGGTGTTGGCCGGGCGTTCGCGCCCCGGATGTGCTATCCATGCCCTCATGCTCACGACGGCCCCGCCCCCGATCAGCCTGCTCTTCGTGGCCATCGTCCTCGTGATGCTGGTCCTCACGCTCTGGGGCGCGATGCGCGCGGCGCGGCCGGTCGGTCCCCGCGCAGTGCAAGGTGTGCGCGCTGCCGGGATCGCCCTGGCCGGCTGGCTGGCGTTGACCGGCGCGCTCGCGGAGCAGGGCGTCTTCGACGACTTCCGGGCCGTGCCGCCCCGGATCCTGCTCGCGATCGGGCTGCCCCTGGCCGCGCTGATCGCCCTGGCGTCCTCCCGGCGCCTCGTCCCGCTCCTGGCCGCGCTGCCTCCGGCCTGGCCGGTGGCCGCCCAGGCGTTCCGCATCGCGGTCGAGATCGTGCTGTGGCGGCTCGCGGTGGCGGGCGTCATTCCGGAGCTGCTGAGCTTCACCGGCCGGAACTGGGACATCCTGGTCGGTCTCAGCGCGCCGGTGGTGGCCTACGCGTGCTTCGTCCGGCGCGCGTGGCCCGCGCGGGTGGCAGTCTGGTGGAACTGGGCCGGCATCGCCATCCTGCTGAACGTGGTGGTGCACGCGCAGCTATCCGCCCCGACGCCGTGGCGCGTCTTCGAGACGGATCCGCCCACCACCTTCATCGCCGACCTGCCCTACATCTGGCTGCCTGCGTTCCTGGTGCCGCTGGCCTGGCTCCTGCATGCGGTCTCGCTCCGCCAGCTCGGATCCCGCCGGTGAGCGAGCGCGACGACCACTTCTACCCGCGCGTCTTCGCGCTCGTCACCGCGGCGCTCCTCGCCGGGGCGATGTTCCTGATCCTGCGCCCGTTCCTGGCCGCCATCCTTTGGTCCATGCTGGTCGCGTTCCTGCTGTCTCCGGCGCAGCAGGCGCTGGGGCGGCGCCTGGGCGGGCGCTTCGCCGTGACCGCGCTCCTGCTGACGCTCGTCACCACCATCGTCCTCGTCGCGCCGCTGCCTCTCCTCGCGCTGGCCTTCGCGAGGCAGGCCAAGGACCTGTTCGAGCGGGTGCAGAAGCTGGTGGCCGAGTCCGGTATCGCGCGTCCGGGCGACGTGCTCGACATCCCGATCGTGAGCCGCGCCGTGCGGTGGGCGGAGGCGGTGGTGCCGGTGGATCCCGCGCAGATCCACGAGTGGCTGGTGAGCGGCGCACAGGCGGTGCTGCAGGGGCTGGTGGCGGTGAGCGGCTCGTTCGTGGTGGGCACCCTGAACGCGGTGGTGGGCCTCGCGATCATGCTGTTCCTGCTGTTCTTCTTCCTGCGTGACGGTGAGCTGATGGTGACGACGGTGGTCCGGCTCATCCCGATGGCGCCCGACCGGCGCGGCCAGCTGGTGGAGTACATCGCGGCGGTCACCCGCGCGGTGGTGTTCGGCTCGCTCCTCACCGCGCTGGTGCAGGGGCTGCTCGTGGGCGTCGGCTTCGCGCTGGTGGGGCTGCCCTCGCCGGTGGTGTTCGGCGCGGTGGCCGCGGTCGCCTCGCTCGTTCCCTTCGTGGGGACCGCGCTGGTGTGGGTGCCTGCGGTCGGCGCCCTCTTCCTGCAGGGGCGCTGGGTGGCCGCCCTCTTCCTGATCGCGTGGAGCGTGGCGGTGGTATCGACCTCCGACAACGTGGTGCGCCCCCTGTTCATCTCCGGGCGCGCGCAGATCTCCACGCTGCCGGTGTTCCTGGGACTGCTGGGGGGCATCAGCGCCTTCGGGCCGATCGGGCTCGTGGTGGGGCCGGTGGTGGTGGCCCTCACCCTGGCGCTGCTGCGCTTCGCCGACGAAGCGCGCGCGGGCGGGCGGGAGACCGCCTAGCGCGCCGTCTGCTTGCGCCGGTAGCGCATGTTGATCAGCTCCACCAGCAGGGAGAAGGCCATCGCGAAGTAGATGTAGCCCTTCTCCACGTGCGTGCCCATCCCCTCCGCCACCAGCATCACCCCGATCAGGAGCAGGAAGGCCAGGGCCAGGATCTTGAGGCTGGGGTGGGCGTCGATGAAGCGGCTCACCGCGGCCGCGGAGGCCAGCATGACCAGCATCGCGAGCACCATCGCGATGACCATGATGGACAGGTTGTTGGCCATGCCGACCGCGGTGATCACCGAGTCGAGCGAGAACACGATGTCGAGCAGCAGGATCTGCAGGAGCACCCCGGCGAAGGCGGCGCGGGCGGCCGCCGCGGCCTGGTGGTGGGGGCCGGCCTCGACCTTGTCGTAGATCTCCCAGGTGGCCTTGAAGATCAGGAAGAGGCCCCCGCCCAGCAGGATGAGGTCGCGCCCCGATACCGCCTGACCGAGGACCGTGAACAGGGGCGCGGTGAGGCCCATCATCCACGAGATCGTGAACAGCAGGCCGATGCGGATGCCGAGGGCCAGGATGAGCCCGACCCGCCGGGCGATCTCGCGCCGGGCCTCGGGCAGGCGGGCGACCAGGATCGCGATGAAGACGACGTTGTCGATGCCGAGGACGATCTCCATGGCGGAGAGCGTGACCAGCGCCAGGAGGCCGTCGGCGGTGACGAGCGCGCCCATTCGCTCGGCTGCGCGCCTACCTGAGCTCGGGCAGCACGTGCCGCGCGACGAGCTCGATCGCGGCGAGGTCCTCCATGTCGAGCATCTGGAGCAGCACGCGCTGCACCCCTGCCGCCTCCCACTCCTTGAGGCTCGCCACCACGTCGTCGGGCGAGCCGACCAGGAAGCTGGCCTTGCCCCAGGCCTCCGCGTCGGCCGGCATCTGGGGGAAGGTGGCGCGGGCCGCCGCGATGCGCTGGGCCACGTCGGTCCGGTCGCGGCCGATGGCGAGGGGGATCATCAGCGACCGCTCGATCGTCTCCGGATCGCGGCGGACCGCCGCGCAGTGACGGGCCAGGACCTCGCGCTTGGCGCGGAAGCCGTCCCGATCCACCCGGGTGACGTTCCACTCGTCGGCGAACTCGGCGGCGATGCGCAGCGTGCGCTTCTCGCCGCGTCCGCCGACCACGATCCGCAGGCGGCCGTAGGTGGGCAGCGGGTAGTTCTCGGCCTTGTGGAGC
This sequence comes from Candidatus Methylomirabilota bacterium, assembly GCA_035455085.1. GTDB lineage: Bacteria > Methylomirabilota > Methylomirabilia > Rokubacteriales > CSP1-6 > CAMLFJ01. Next base: position 5,298 of record DATIFV010000126.1, read on the forward strand.
GGGTAGTAGGGCTGCTCCAGCGTGACCGGCTCGCCGACCCCGAGGGCGCGGATGTAGCGGGCGGCGGCCTCGAGGCGGTCGAGGCGCTCCTTCATGGGCGGCAGGGGGATGCCGAACATGGCGTGCTCGTGCTCGTTCCAGCCGCCGCCCAGCCCCAGGTCCAGGCGGCCGCTGGACAGGGTGTCGAGCGCCACCGCCATCTTGGCGAGCCGCGCGGGGTGGTAGAACGTGATCGGGGCGACCAGCGGCCCGAAGCGGATGCGGCGGGTGCGCATCGCGAGCATCGTGAGCGAGGTCCACGTCTCGAGCGAGGGCCGCCGGGACTCGCCCCACAGCCCGGTGAGGTGATCCGACCGGCAGAGGGACTGGAAGCCCATGTCCTCGGCGGCCTGGACGAGCCGGAGCCAGCGCTCCCAGGTCAGCCCTTCCTGCCCTTCGATCATGATGCCGACACGCATGCTCTGCTCTCCTCGAGGCTCGGGGATGCCGGGCGGAGCCGGGTTCTCATGTATACCGCAAGTGCGGGGCGCGCGCCCCGTGATAAACTCGGGGCCGCCGCGGCCATGACGTCCCAGCGACTGCTGCTGCTTATCCCCACCACCTCCTACCGCACCGAGGACTTCGTCGAGGCGGCCCGGGCCCTCGACGTGGACCTGGTGGTGGCCGCCGACCGCCCGAACGTGATGGCGGGCGAGTTCCCGGATCACCTGCTCACGCTGCCCTTCAACGATGCGACGACGGCGGCCCGCGAGATGCAGGCCTATGCTGCCCGCCGGCCGCTCGACGCGGTGGTGCCGGTGGACGACGCCACCACCGTGGTGGCCTCGGCCATCGGCGAGGTGCTCGGCCTGCGCGTGAACCCGATGGCCGCGGCCCAGGCCACGCGCGACAAGCGGGTGATGCGCGAGCGGCTGGCGCGGGCCGGGGTGCCCCAGCCGAGCTACACCACCGTGGCGGTGGGCGAGGATCCGCTCGCGGCGGCGGCCCGCATGAGCTACCCCTGCGTGCTCAAGCCGCTCGGGCTCTCGGCCAGCCGCGGGGTGATCCGGGCCGACGACGCGCGGGGCTTCGTGGCCGCCTTCGAGCGGATCCGGGCGATCCTCGATGCGCCGGACGTGGCGGAGCTGGGCGGGGTGACCGACACCATCCTGGTCGAGGGGTTCGTGCCCGGTGCCGAGGTCGCGCTCGAGGGGCTGCTGGAGGACGGGGCGCTCCGCCCCCTGGCCCTCTTCGACAAGCCGGATCCGCTGGACGGCCCCTTCTTCGAGGAGACCATCTACGTGACCCCGTCCCGCCTGCCCGAGGGCACGCAGGCCGCGGTCGCGGAGGTCGCGGCGCGGGCGGCCCGGGCCCTCGGGCTCTCCGACGGCGCGGTGCACGCCGAGCTGCGCCTGCGCCCGACCGCGGCCGGGCTCGAGCCGGTGGTGCTGGAGATCGCGGCGCGCTCGATCGGCGGCCTGTGCGGGCGCACCCTGCGCTTCGGCACCGGGATGTCGCTGGAGGAGCTGATCCTGCGCCGCGCCCTCGGGCGGGCGGTGCCCTCGTTCGAGCGCGAGCGCGCGGCCGCCGCGGTGCTGATGATCCCGATCCCGCGCGGGGGCGTGCTGGAGGAAGTGCGGGGCCTCGACGAGGCGCGGGCGGTGCCGCGCATCGAGGACGTGACCATCTCGATCCTCAAGGGGCAGGAGGTGGTGCCCCTGCCGGAGGGCTCGCGCTACCTCGGCTTCATCTTCTCCCGGGCGGCCACGCCCGGGGAGGCGGAAGCCGCCCTGCGCGAGGCCCATCGCCACCTGGAGTTCGTGATCCGCTGAGCCGGGGCCCGCCGCGGGCCGCGTCATCGAGGAGCATCGCCCCATGAGCATCGTGCGGGAGTTCGAGCGGGCCTTCAACCGGCAGGACGTGGCCGCCCTGGTGGCGTGCTTCACGCCGGACGGCACCTACCACGACACCTTCTTCGGCGGCCACGCCGGGACCGCCGATCTGCGCGCCATGTTCGAGCGGATGTTCCGCGAGGGCCGCGACTACCGCTGGACCATGGACGCGGTGGTGGAGACCGACGAGCGGGCGGCCGCGGAGTGGACCTTCGGCTACACGGTGACCGAGGCGATCCCGCGGAGCGCGGGCCGCCGGGTGCGCTTCCGCGGCATGAGCTGGTTCGACAAGCGCGGCGGGAAGATCGCGGCGTACCGCGAGTCCTTCGACATGGGCGCGGCCCTGCTCCAGCTCGGCTTCAGCCCGGAGGCCACCGCCAAGACCATCCGGCGGCACCGGCTGGAAAATGTCGGAATGTAAGACCTGACCCCACGGTGGCGACCTACGTCGTGCGGCGGCTGCTGCTGTTCGTCCCCACGCTCCTGGGGGCCTCGATCCTCATCTTCGTGCTCATGCGCCTGGTGCCCGGGGACATCGCGGAGATCCTCGTCTACCAGACCGGCTCCGAGGCGAGCGCGGTGCAGCACAAGCAGATCCAGCAGATCCGACACGAGCTGGGGCTCGATCGCCCGATCGTGACCCAGTACGTCGACTGGATCGCGGGGGCGGTGCGCGGCGACTTCGGGCAGTCCTACCTGCAGCGCCGGCCGGTGATGGACATCCTCAAGGAGCGCTTTCCGCGCTCCATGGAGCTGGCGGTGCTCACCCTGCTGATCGCGATGGCGTGGGCGATCCCCCTCGGGGTGGTCTCGGCGGTGCGCCAGAACGGCCCGCTCGACTACCTGGCGCGCCTGGTGAGCCTGAGCGGCCTCAGCCTGCCCCTCTTCTTCACCGGCGCCCTCATCCTGTACGGGCTGGTGCGCTTCTTCCGCTGGCTGCCGCCTCTCGAGTTCGTGTCCTTCACCGACGATCCGGTGGAGAACCTCAAGCAGCTCATCTGGCCCGCCCTCGCCCAGGCCTACTACATCAGCGCGCCGATCACGCGCCTCACCCGCTCGCAGATGCTCGAGGTGATCCGCCAGGACTATGTGCGCACCGCGCGGGCCAAAGGCCTGGCCGAGCGGGCGGTGGTCTACCGCCACGCCCTGCGCAACTCGCTGCTGCCGGTGGTGACCTTCATCGGCTGGTGGGGCGGGCGCCTCCTCGGCGGCCTCGTGATCATGGAGATCATCTTCGTGGTGCCGGGCATGGGCAGCGCGCTGATCCAGGCGGTGAGCCAGCGCGACTACCCGACGGTGCAGGCGATGGTCTTCGTGATGGCGCTGGTCTTCCTGGTCGTGAACCTGGCGGTGGATCTGCTCTACGCGTGGCTCGATCCGCGCATCCACTACGCATGAGGGCCGCGCTCGCCCGCTTCGTGATCGGCCAGCCCCTGGGCGCGATGGGGGCGGTGGTGGTGCTGGTCCTGGTCGTGGTCGCCCTGGCCGCGCCGGTGCTGGCCCCGCACGGCCCCAAGGAAGCGGCCTTCGCCCCGTACGTGGCCCCCGGCCGCGAGTTCCCGATGGGCACCGACCAGCTCGGGCGTGATCTGCTGAGCCGCGTGATCTGGGGGGCCCGCCTGTCGCTCTACGTGGGTGTGGTCTCGGTGATGTTCGGCATCACCCTGGGCGCGGTGTGGGGCGCGGTGACCGGCTACCTGGGCGGCGCGGCCGACGTGGGCAGCCAGCGGGTGGTGGACAGCCTGATGGCCCTGCCGCCGATCATCCTGGCCCTGTCGCTCATGGCCGCGCTCGGCCAGTCCGTCGACAACGTGATCCTGGCCCTCGTGATCCTGCTCACCCCCACCGCGGCCCGGACCATCCGCTCGGTCGCGCTCGGGGTGGTGGCCACCCCGTTCATCGAGGCGGCCGAGGCGGTGGGGGCCTCCCGCGCCCGCGTCATCTTCCGGCACCTGATTCCGAACTGCATGGCGAGCTACATCGTGCTCGTCACGACCAACATCTCGTACGCCATCGTGGTGGAGGCCTCGCTGAGCTTCATCGGCGCCGGCGCTCCCCCCGACGAGCCGTCGTGGGGCGGCATGCTCGCGGC
>DATIFV010000127.1:0-14919 GCA_035455085.1 Candidatus Methylomirabilota bacterium
CTGGACCACGGCCACGACCTGCGCTCGCTCTACGGGCATCTCCAGGAGATCCGGGTGAAGCAGGGCGCGCACGTCGAGCGCGGCGAGGTCATCGCGCTCACCGGCAACACGGGCCGCAGCTCGGGCCCGCACCTGCACTACGAGATCCAGGTCCACGGTCAGGCCGTGGATCCCCGCCAGTTCCTCTGGAACTAGTCTAGCCGCCGCACCGGCCCGCGGGTCTCGCGCGGGCCACGCAGTCGTGCTTTGATCCTCCCACCGGACGTCATCCGAATCCGCCGAGGAGGACTCCCATGCCGCTGCTGTCCGCCAAGGAGCTCACGACCGATCTGCTGATCCGATACGGCTTCCAGATCCTGGGCGCCCTCGTCATCCTGGGCGTCGGCCTGATCCTGGCCCGCTACGTGGGCAACGTTACCGGGAGCTGGCTCGAGCGGCGCGCGCTCGATCCGCCGGTGCGCAGCCTGATGGTCAGGACGGTGCGGGTGGTGGTGCTGATCTTCACCCTCGTGGTCGCGCTCGACAAGTTCGGCTTCCAGGTGGCCCCCCTAGTGGCCGGCATCGGGGTGGCCGGCCTCGGCATCGGCATCGCGCTGCAGGGCGTGCTGGGCAACGTGATCGCGGGGCTCACCATCATCTTCACCAAGCCGTTCCGGGTGGGCGAGCACATCGAGGTGGTGGGCGTGAAGGGCGACGTCAACACCATCGAGCTCTTCTCCACCACCCTGGTCCATCCCGACCGGTCCCGCATCATCATTCCGAACCGGAAGATCGTGGGGGAGATCCTCCACAACTTCGGCAACACCCGGCAGATCCACCTCACCGTGATGGTGCCCCACGGCTCGGACCTGGCCGCGGTGCTGGCGATGGTCCGCCAGGTCGTGGTGGCCAACCCCCGCGTGCTCGCCGATCCCGCGCCGATGATCGGGGTGTCCCAGCTCGAGCTGGCCGGTGTCCGGATGGCCGTGAGCCCGTGGGTGCGGGTGCCCGACGTGGTCGTCGCCGAGGCCGAGCTCTACCGTGCTCTCTCCGATCGGTTCGTCGCGGCCGGGGTCGCGGTCCCGCTCCCGAAGCAGGAAGTCCGGGTGCTGATGGGGTCCTGACGGGCCCGGGGGCAAAAGTTGACTCTCCGCCGCCGCGGCGCCTAGGCTCTGGCACGGAGGGAGCCATGAAGACGCTGCTGCTGGCCCTGCTGGTCGCGCTGGGGAGCGCCGGCATCGCGGCCGCCCAGGCGAAGTCCTCGGGGAAGCTCGATCTCGAGTACAAGCAGCGGACCCCGGCCCTGCGGCCGGTGCCGCCGCAGAAGATCGAGGAAGACACCGCCCAGGCGGTGCAGGAGCTCGATCGCCAGCGCACCGAGCGCATGCTGCGCGAGGTGCAGCCGGGGCCCCCGCGGCGGCCGGATCTCGACCGCGACGTCACGCAGGGCATCCAGTCCCGCGGCCTCGGGCGCCGATAGGCGGGCGCCGATAAGGGCCCAGCTGCTTCGTTGGCGCCCTCGGTCGGGGCGCTCAACGTAGAGAGACTACGCCTCGCGCCCGCCCTTCGGGCGCCGCCTCGCATCTGGACCCTTCTCGGCGCCCGCCACGCGCTGCGGGTGTGCGGCTGAAGTCTCCCTCTCCCCCGCGGGGGAGAGGGGGCAGGGTGAGGGGGCGGGGCCGATCAGCGCCGCCTGCGGGCAGCCGCGCGATCACGCAGGGGGCGGGGCTCCTCGAGGAGCGGGACGCCGTCGCGGTAGTGGATATGGTGGCCGGGGACGGCGGGAACCCGGGGGCCGGGCGTGACGATGCCCACGAGGTTGAGGGGGTCGCATGCCGAGATCCGCACGGTCTGACCCGCCGGCTCCTCGCGCCGGATCGCCCGCAGGGCCTCGAGGGCCTCGGGCGCGGCGAACTGCTCGCCCACGAAGCCGCCCACGATGCGCCCGCCCCGCAGGTCGCCTCGCATCTCGAGGCGCCGGTACACGCGCAGCAGGTCGCGCCACGCCGGCGCCCCCGGCTCGCGCTGCAGGAGGTCGCGGAAGACGACCCCGTAGCGCCTCACGTACTGCCGGGCCCGGGCCTCGGTCACGTCGTCGGCGGGCGCCGTGGCCGGAGGCAGCAGGCGGGCCCAGCGGCCGGTGCCGGGCGAGGGTCGCGCGGCGACCGGACGGCCCGGGCGCGGACGGCGGCGCTTCTCGCCGTGCAGGAGGCTGCGCAGCCCGGCGAAGCCGTCGCCGGTCACGAGCCCGGCCGTCACCAGCTCGCAGAGGGCTTCCTCCACCTCGATCCGGAGGCGCCGCACCGCGGAGGCGATGTCGTCCACGAAGGATGCGCCCGCGCGCTCGAGATGGGCCAGCACGTCGCGGGCGGGACCGGAGGGCTGGATCGCGGAGGCGCCCGCGAGCGGGGGAGGCACCGGCGGGGCTTCCGGCGCGGGCCGCGGGTCGAGCAGCCAGGGCAGATCGCGGCGGAGCATCAGGGCCACCGGCACCGCGGCGGAGAGGCGCCGCCCGGCGTGGCGCGCGCTCGCGTGCGGGCCGAGCCGCCCCCAGGTCACCTCCCCGGACAGGCAGAGCTCGTCGAGCCAGCCCGGCTGGTAAGCGGCCACCCGCGCCGGCAGCAGGTCGCGCTCCCACACCCCGGCGGCCGCCTCGAAACCCTGAAGCTGCTCGATCACCCGCAGCAGCCCGTCGCGGCCGTGCTGCTGGGTCGCGGGCCGCGCGTGCTGCCAGGAGAGCAGGAACCGGACGAGCACCGCGGGCGAGACCGGCTCGATGAGGCGTCGCAGGCCGTCGAGGGTCCGACGGTGGATGCGCGCGAGCAGGCGGCGGTCGCACCATTCCACCGTCTTGTCCGCGGCGGCGGCCTCGGGGGTGAAGCGCCCGCGCAGCACCCCGCCCTCGGCCTCGATCGCGGCGAGCGCGGCCTCGACCTCGCCGGGGGTGACGTCGAGCCCGGCCGCGAGCGTGGCTGGCGTGGTGGGGCCGACCAGGCCGAGCCGCGCCCGCACGACCTCGACCAGCGCACCCTCGCGCCCTGCCCACGCGGGCGCCCGGCGCGCGGGCGGCTCTGTCAGGGCGGGCTCGAAGCGATAGTGCGGCCACACCGCGGCGGCCAGGGAGCGCCGCTCGGCGGGAACCCAGAGGACGCGGTCGCGGTGGCGCAGCCGCGCGGCCCGCCCGGCCGTGATCAGCTCGTCGAGGAAGCCGCGCCACGCGCCGCCGTCGCGCTCGGGCAGCGCGCCCACGTCGAGCAGCAGATCGTGCAGCTCGTCCGCGCTCCGGAGGTCGGGCCACGCCTCCTCGATCACCGCGGCGATCGCGGCCGGGTCGAGGCGTCCCACGTCGTCCGCCACCGCGGCGGGCAGCCCGCGCCGGAGGCTGACCGCGCGGGCGCGGCGCTCCTCGAGCGGCGCGTCGTCGAGGAAGGCGTAGGGATTCGCGTTCAGGATCTCGTGGGCGAAGACCGACGGCTCCGCGGTCTCGCGGGTGACCCGCCGGATCTCCCCCGCGTGCAGCGCGGTGAGCGTGGCCCGCAGGCCGTCGACGTCCATCGCCTCGGTGAGGCAGTCGCGCAGGGTCTCCCGCACCAGCGGGTGCTCCGGCACCTCGACGGGGCCCGGCGCGGTGTTGTCCTGGCAGGCGAGCTGGGCGGGGAAGACCGCGACGAGCAGGTCCTCCGCGCGCATGCGCAGGAGGTGGGGCGGCACCTTCCGGCCGCTCTGCCAGCGGAGCAGGGCGAGGGCCCGCGACGCGTTCCAACGCCACCGGGTCGTGAACATCGGGGCCTGCAGGGCGGCCTGCACCAGCAGCTCCTCGATGCCGCCCGGGTGCAGCATCTCGAACACCGCCTCGAGCGGGAAGCTGTGTTGCGGGCCCAGGGAGAGCAGCACCCCGTCGTCGGTGGCCGCGGCCTGCAGCTCGAAGTTGAAGCTGTGGCAGAGCCGCTTGCGCAGCGCCATGCCCCAGGCGCGGTTGATGCGGCCGCCGAACGGGGCGTGGACCACCAGCTGCATGCCGCCGGCCTCGTCGAAGAAGCGCTCCACCACCACGGTCTGCCGCGTGGGGACCGCGCCGAGCGCGGCCCGCGCGGCCGCGATGTAGTCGCGGGCGAGGACCGCGCCGCGGCGGTCGAGGCCGGCCTCCCGCTCGAGCCACTCCGCCGCGCCCTCCGGGTCGCCGAGGCGCTCGGCCACCGCCTGCCGCACCGCGGAGACCTCCGACGAGAGCTCGACGGTGCGCGCGGGTCCCTCGCCCAGCCAGAAGGGGATGTTGGAGGGGGCGCCGCCCGCGTCCTCGACGCGGACGCGGCCGCTCTCGATGCGCCGGATCCGCCAGGAGCTGTTGCCGAGCAGGATCACGTCGCCGGCCATCGACTCGATCGCGAAGTCCTCGTCGAGCGAGCCGATGACGGTCTCGTCGGGCTCCAGCACCACCTCGTAGCTGGCGTTGTCGGGGATCGCGCCGCCCGAGGTGAGCGCGGCCAGCCGAGCCCCGCGGCGGGCGGTGAGGCGGCGGCCCACCGCGTCCCGGTGCAGGCGCGCCCCCGCGCGGCCCCGCTGCGTGGCGATGCCCTCGGCCAGCATGTCCACGACCTGGTCGAAGTCCTCGCGGGCCAGGGTCGCGTAGGGCGCGGCCCGGCGGCAGAGCGCGAAGAGATCGTCCTCGTCCTGTTCCCCGCACGCGCAGATCGCCACGACCTGCTGGGCCAGCACGTCCAGCGGCGCGGGCCGCAGCGCGAGCCGGTCGATCTCGCCGCGGCGCGCCGCCCGGACCAGCGCCGCGCACTCGACGAGCTGGTCGCGGGTGAGCGGGAACAGCCGGCCCTTCGGGGTGGCGAGCCGCGCGTGACCCGAGCGGCCCACCCGCTGCAGCGCGGTGGCGATGGAGCGCGGTGACCCGATCAGGCAGGTGAGGTCCACCGTGCCCACGTCGATCCCCAGCTCGAGCGAGGCGGTGGCCACCAGCAGCGAGAGGTGTCCCGCCTTGAGCCGCTGCTCGGCGTCGAAGCGGCGCTGCCGGCTCAGGCTGCTGTGGTGGGCGGCCACCCGCTCGGCGCCGAGCCGCTCGGCGAGATGGCGCGTTACCCGCTCGACCAGGCGCCGGGTGTTGACGAACACGAGGGTGGAGCGGTGCGCGCGGGCCAGGTCGGCGACCCGGTCGTAGATCTCCTCCCACTGCTCGTTGGTGCACACCGCGCCCAGCTCGTCGCCCAGCACCTCGACCGCCAGGTCCATGTCTCGGCGCTGGCCCACGTTGACGATCTCGGGCAGCGGCCGGTCGGCGCCGACCAGGAGCCGCGCCGCGGTCTGGATCGGGCGCACGGTGGCGGAGAGGCCGATGCGCTGCAGGTGGCCGCCGCGCGCGGTCACCAGCGTGGCGAGCCGCTCGAGGGACAGGGCCAGGTGCGCCCCGCGCTTGTCGCCGGCCACCGCGTGGATCTCGTCGACGATCACGGTACGCACGTCGGCGAGCCAGCGCCGGCTCGACTCCGCGGTGAGCAGGATGAAGAGCGATTCCGGCGTCGTCACCATCACGTGCGGCGGCCGGCGGCCGGTCAGGCGCCGCTCGTGCGCGGGGGTGTCCCCGGTGCGCAGCGCGGTGCGGATGCCGGGAGCGGGGAGGCCCGCCGCCTCCGCCACCGCGGCCAGCTCCGCGAGCGGCTCGTCCAGGTTGCGGCGGATGTCGTTGGACAGCGCCTTGAGCGGCGAGACGTAGAGGATCGCGGTCCGGTCCTCGAGCCGGCCCTCCACCGCCTGCCGGAAGAGGCGGTCGAGGCAGGCCAGGAAGGCGGCGAGCGTCTTGCCGGATCCGGTGGGGGCGGTGAGCAGGACGTCCCGGCCTTCCGCGATCAGCGGCCAGGCGCCGGCCTGGACCGGGGTGGGCTCGGCATAGCGGGCGCTGAACCACGCGTCGACGACCGGATGGAACATCACCCCAGTATAGTTGATCGGAGTGAAGCTTCTAGCGACGCTTCAGCGCGAGCAAGTCGCGGATCAGCTCGCGCGCGGCCGTCCCGCTCCAGTCCCGTCCGCCGCCGATGCGGCCGACCAGGTGTCCCTCTCGGTCCACCAGATAGGCGGTGGGGGGTCCGAACACGCCGTAGGCCCGCCCGGTGACGTCACCGGAGGCGTCGAGCAGCACCGGCGCGGTGTAGCCGCGCTCGGTCGCCACCCGCCTGACCACCTCCCCGCTCTCGCGGAAGCTGATCAGCAGCACCTGCAGACCCTGCCCCTTGAACTCCTCGTACAACCGGTTGATGGAAGGTAACTCCTCCCGGCAGGTCGGTCACCAGGTCGCCCAGAAGAACAGCAGCAGCGCGCGGCCCCGCTGCTCCTCCAGGCGCACGATGCGGCCGTCGAGCGCGGGAAGCGCGAACGCGGGAGCGGGCCTGGGCGCCTCGTAGGCCTGCACGTCCATCTTCACCCAGCTCGGAGGCGCGGCGGGCTGGGCGCTCGCGACCGCCGCCCAGCCCGCCGCGGCGAGCAGCGCGAGCGCGGCAGGCCGGCTCACGCGCCGGAGTCCTGGAGGGCCTTCAGCACCTCGGCGGGATCCAGCAGGTCCAGCGCATTGTCCTGGACCTTCATGTACCGGACCACGCCGCTCCGGTCGATGACGTAGTACGCGCGCTTGGCGTAGCGGAAGATCGGGCTCCTCTCGTCCGAGACCATCGCGTCGTACCCGGGGAGCATCACGCGGCGGAAGTCGGACAGCAGCGGGTAGCTGATCTTGTTCTGCTTGGTGAAGGCATCGAGGGTGGCCGCGTGGTCCGCGCTCACCCCCACCACCTGGGCGCCCGCGGCCTGGAACTTGGGGAGGATCTCCTCGAAGCCGAGGAGCTCCTTGGTTCAGGTGGCGGTGAAGGCCTGGATGAAGGTGAAGAGAACGACGGGGCCCTTCGGGGTCAGCTCGGAGAGCTTGACCGGCTTGCCGCCCGGGCCCGGCAGGACGAAGTCGGGTGCCTTCTGACCGACCTCGAGGGCGGCGGCGGGGCCGGCCCAGCCGAGGCCGGTCAGCAGCAGGGCCACCGCCAGCAGCGGAGCGAGTCGACGCATGAGGCTCTCCTTTCCAGCGTGAAGGGTAACGCCCACACAACCGGCCCCGGGCTCCCGAAGTTTCCCGGGCGCGCGCATAATGCCCTCATGCCCCACCTGCGTCCCGCCGAGCGCGTTGTCGCCGGGGGCATCGCCTGGAGGATACACCGGGAGCGGGTGCTCCTGGCCGGCTGGGGCCGGGCCATCCTGCTCCAGCTCGCCCATCCCATGGTCGCGTGCGGGGTGGCCCAGCACAGCCGGTTCACGACCGAGCCCTGGGGGCGGATCCGGCGCCTGCACCGGACCCTCTCCGCGATGCTCGCCCTGACCTTCGGCTCTCGGGAGGAGGCCGCGGCCGCTGCGGCCCGGATCAATGCCATCCACGACCGGGTCCACGGGCGGCTCGAGGGCCCGGCGGGGGGCATGGGCCCGGGCGCGGCCTACAGCGCCCACGACCCGGAGCTCCTGGCCTGGGTGCACGCCACGCTCGTCGACTCCTTCCTGCTGACCCATCGCCTCTTCGTGGAGCCCGTCCCCGCCCCCCTTGCCGACCGGTACTGCGCGGAGTCTGCCGGGATCGAGGTGGCTCTGGGTATCCCGGCGGGCCGGCTGCCGCGCACCGAGGCCGAGCTTCGCGAGTATGTGGACGCGATGCTGGCCTCCGGCGTCATCGAGGTGACCGACACCGCCCGCCGGCTCGCCCGGGAGATCGTGGCGCCCCCCGCGCCGTGGCCCGTTCGCCCGGCCCTCTGGCTGGCCGCCCTGCCCGCGGTCGGCCTCCTGCCCGCCGAGATCCGCGCCGCGTACGGGCTGCGCTGGAACCCCCACCGGGAGCGCGCCCTCCGCGCCGCGGTCGCCGCGACGCGGGCCGTCCTGCCGCTGGTGCCGCCGGTGCTCCGCTACTGGGCGGTGGCCCGGCGGGCGGAGGGGGCCCGTCCGTGACCGGCATAATTCTCCGGATCGAGTCGCCCCGCCAGGCGGACGTCGAGCGGCTGCTCGAGGCGCTCGATGCCTACCAGAGCGCGCTCTACCCGCCCGAGAGCAACCACTTCCTGGACGTCGACGCGCTCGCGGCGGCGAACGTCCGCTTCTTCGTGGCGCGGCGGGAGGGACGGGCGCTCGGCTGCGGTGCGCTCCGGATCGACACGGCAGGCTACGGCGAGCTCAAGCGCATGTTCGTGTCCCCCGAGGCCCGGGGATACAAGCTGGGCCGCCGCATCCTCGACCGCATCGAGGAGGAGGCGCGGCGCGAGGGCCTGGCATGCCTGCGCCTCGAGACCGGGATCCGCCAGCCCGAGGCGCTCGGGCTCTATCGCTCGGCGGGCTACGTGGAGCGGGAGGCGTTCGGCGAGTACAGGCCGGATTCGCTCAGCGTCTTCATGGAGAAGAGCCTCTGACGGCCCCACCACATGCTGCCGAGCACCGCGGCGGCGCCGCCCACACCGAGGGCGCCCAGGACGGCGGTGCGGCGCAGCGACTGCCAGCCTCCGACGCGGACCGTGACGTGCGCGGGAATGGTGTCGAGATCGGCGCGGATCCGCCAGCGCGCGAAGGCGAGCGGATCCGCGGGATGCCAGTAGGCGCCGCGGTCGTCCGCGACACAGAGGTGCAGCTCGCAGCTCTGGGGATCCGCGCACCGCTCGGCTCGCCAGCCGAGTCCGCGGTCGCGCATCCCGGGGCTCTGCAGTGCCAGGTGGCTCATGTCTCGTTCCTCTCGGTCCGGCGCTCTTGGACCCGACGGCGGAGGCGGGTCTGATCCTCGCTCAGGACCGGTGTGTGGCGAGGACTCCGTACCCGGTCAACCCGCACTCCGCCTCGGGCGTTCCCGGAGAGAGCAAGAGCCGGGCCACCGCCGGGCTCGAGGCAAACGCCGCCTTGCCGGCCCTTCTCCGCCGCTTCGCTGCTTCGCGTTAGGAAAGATCGGGCAGGGACTGTGGAAGGAATTTCCCTGAGGGGGGCGATGGGGGGAACCCCGCAAAACGGTGTGTTAGAGTACGCGCATGCCCGCCCTGCTGATCACCGTCGAGGGTGTCGAGGGATCCGGCAAGTCCACCCAGTGTGCGCGGCTGGCGCGCCACCTGGCCGGCCTCGGCCTCGACGTCGTGCGGACGAGCGAGCCCGACGGCACCCCGCTCGGCCTGCGCATCCGCGCCCTGTTCGAGGAGGGCCCCACCCCCACCCCGCTCACCCAGACCTTCCTCTTCATGGCGGCGCGCCAGGAGCACGTCGTGCGGGTGATCGGGCCGGCGCTGGCCCGTGGCGCGGTGGTGATCTCCGACCGCTACGCCGATGCCACCGTTGCTTATCAGGGCTACGGCCAGGGCATGGACGTGCAGACGATCCGGGAGCTGAACGTGCTCGCGACGGGCGGGATCCTGCCCGATCTCACGCTGGTGCTGGACCTCGATCCGGTCGCGGGCATGCGGCGCATCCGCGGCCGCGCGCTCGATGCCTTCGAGAAGATGGATCTCGACTTTCACCGCCGCGTGCGCGAGGGCTACCTCGAGATCGCGCGCGCGGACAAGAGCCGGGTGGTCGTGCTCGATGCCGCCCGCGACCCGGAGACGCTGCACACCGCGGTCGTCCGCGCGGTGGACGAGCTGCTGGCGCGGCGGGGCGACCCCAGTGGTGCTTGACGCGATCCGCGACCAGGACGAGGCGGTGACCCTGCTGCGCCGGGCGCTCCGCACCGGGCGCGTCGCCCACGCCTACGCCTTCGTGGGGCCGGAGGGCTCCGGGCGCAAGACCACCGCGCTGGCCTTCGCGTCGGCCTTGGTCGCGCCCGAGGGCGGGCCCGCCGCGGCCCGGGCCGGGCGCGGGAGCCATCCCGACGTGCACCTGCTGGGGCCGACGCCGCCCCCGAGCAATCCCAAGGGCACGCCGGCGCTCCGCATCGAGACGGTCCGGGAGGTGGAGCGGCTGGCCGCGCTCACCCCCGCGGAGGCGGCCTGGAAGGTGTTCATCGTGGACGAGGCGGAGAAGATGACCCTCGCCACGCCGCAGGCGCTGCTGAAGACCCTGGAGGAACCGCCGCCGCGGACCGTGATCATCCTGGTCCTCTCGCAGCTGCGGGCGCTGCCCGCCACCGTCCTCTCGCGCTGCCAGGTCGTGCGCTTCCGTCCCCGGCCGGTGGAGGGGGTGCCCGCCCTGCTCCCCGACGTCCGCGGTGAGGCCCATACCCGCAGCCTCCGTCTCCTGGGCGACGCGCGGGAGCAGGGCGTCGAGGCCATCCTGCGTCTCGGCGAGCAGGTCGGCCGCGACCGGCAGGCGGCGGAGACGTTCGTGGAGGCGTGCTGGCTGTGGCATCGCGACCTGCTGTGCGGGCTGGCCGGCGGCGGCGCGCGCCTGGCCGCGTTCGGGGCGGCGCCGGCGAAGGCGCCGGGGGGCCGCTCGCTCGATCAGCTGCTGGGCGCGCTCCGGGACTGCCGCGAAGCCTGGCTCGCGCTGCAGGGCAGCGTCTCCCCCCGGCTGACCGTGGAAGTGCTGCTGGGCCGACTCACCGGGAGGGCCGCCTGACCGTGAGCGAGCCGCTCGAGCCCGCCGCGACCGCGCCCGCCGAGGCCGAGGAGACGCCCCAGTACCTGATCGGGGTGCGCCTGCGTGAGCCGCTTCCCGCCGAGGACTACCTGACCACCGAGACCGACCTGCACGTCGGCGACTTCGTGGTGCTGGACCTGGGGGGCTCCACCACGGTGGGCGAGGTACGGCGGCCCCGGCGCCCGCTGCCCGCATTCAGGCGCGATCGGGTCTATCGCCGGGTCGTCCGCCGCGCCAGCACCCCGGAAGCCGCGGAGTGGCGCGATCGGCGCGTGCGCGAGGTCCGGGGGGTCGAGACCTGCCAGCGCATGGCGCGGGCCCGCGGGCTCGGCATGAAGATCGTGGACGTGGACATCGAGGCACGGCAGCGGCGGGTCACCGTGTTCTTCAACTCGGAGGAGCGGGTGGACTTCCGCGAGCTGGTGCGCGACCTCGCCCGCGAGTTCCACGCCCGGATCGAGATGCGGCAGATCGGGGCGCGCGACACCACCAAGCTGCTCGACGGCATCGGCCCCTGCGGCCGGCAGCTGTGCTGCTCCTCGCACCTGCGCAAGTTCGATCCGATCTCGGTGAAGATGGCGAAGGCGCAGGACATGCCGCTGACCGACAGCCGCCTGCTCGGCAACTGCGGCCGGCTCAAGTGCTGCCTGCTCTACGAGTTCTCGACCTACGAGGAGCTGCGCTCGCGGCTGCCCCGCGTGAACACCCCGTGCTCGGCCTCCTGCGGCGGCAGCGGCTGCATGACCGGCAAGGTGCGGGCGATCCGCGTGCTCAAGCAGGCGGTGGTGGTCGCCTTCCCGGACGGCACCGAGGCTGAGGTCCCCCTCGACCAGCTCACCTGGGAAGGGCGCGACCACATCAAGCCCGCCTAGCCAGGTCTTCCGCGATGGGCACCTTCTATCTCACCACCCCGATCTACTACGTCAACGCCCGCCCGCACCTCGGGCACGCGTGCACCACCATCATGGCCGACGCGATGTGCCGCTACCGGCGGCTGGCCGGTGACCGCGTCTACTTCCTCACCGGCACCGACGAGCACGGCGAGCGGATCGCCCAGGTGGCGGCCAAGGCCGGGAAGTCCCCGCAGGCCTACGCGGACGAGATCGCGAACGCCTTCCGGGAGACGTGGCGCCGACTCGGGATCAGCAACGACGACTTCATCCGCACCACCGAGCCGCGCCACCAGAAGGTGGTGCGCGAGGTGCTGCAGCGCCTGTACGACGCGGGCGAGATCTACTTCGGCGAGTACGGCGGCTGGTACTGCTACGGGTGCGAGCGCTTCTACACCGAGAAGGAGATCGTGGACGGCAAGTGCCCCGATCACCAGACCGCGCTCACCTTCATCAAGGAGAAGAACTACTTCTTCAAGATGTCGAAGTACCAGGACTGGCTGATCAAGCACCTCGAGGCCAATCCCGGCTTCATCCAGCCCGAGCGCTACCGCAACGAAGTGCTGGGCTTCCTGCGCGAGCCTCTCCAGGACCTGTCGATCAGCCGGCCGCGGTCGCGCGTCGTGTGGGGCATCCCGCTGCCCTTCGACGACCAGTACGTGACCTACGTCTGGTTCGACGCGCTGCTCAACTACTACTCGGCGGTGACCGAGCCCGCCCAGGAGAGGACCCGCGGGCTCTGGGAGCACGTAGAGCACCTGATCGCGAAGGACATCCTGAAGCCGCACGGGGTGTACTGGCCGACCATGCTGAAGGCGGCCGGGATCCCCCTGTACCGGCGCCTGAACGTGCACGGCTACTGGTCGCTGGGCGGCAGCAAGATGTCGAAGTCGATCGGCAACGTGGTGGAGGCGCTCCAGCTCACCGACAAGTACGGTCACGACGCCTTCCGCTACTTCCTCCTGCGCGAGATGAACTTCGGCCTCGACGCCAGCTTCAGCGAGGAAGCGCTGGTGGACCGGCTCAACGCGGACCTGGCCAACGACCTGGGCAACCTCGTGAGCCGGGCCACCACCCTGCTGGCCGGGAGCGGGCCGTTGCCCCAGATCACCGGGCCCGTCGAGGCCGCGGACCGCGAGATCGCGGCCGCCGCGGTCGAGGCCCGCGCCGCGGTCGAGCAGGCGATGCGGGAGTTCGCGTTCCAGAAGGCGCTCGCCGGCCTTTGGGCCTTCATCGGCACCGTGAATCGCTACGTGGACGCCGGCGCGCCGTGGGCCCTCGCGAAGGACGCCGCGAAGCGGCCGCGGCTCGAGCGGGTGCTGTGCACGCTCGCCGACTCGCTCGGCTTCCTCGGCATCATGCTCGACCCGTTCCTGCCCGCCGCCGCCGCCAAGATCCGGGCCGCGCTCGGCCAGACGGCCCCCGCTGCCCTCGAAGCCGCGGTCGTGGGGCACCTCGCGTCGCTGCCGCCGGTGAGCCGGTTGTCCGGCTTGTTTCCCCGCATCGACACCAAGGCCCCTCCCCCCGGGCCTCTCCCCGGAGGGGAGAGGCAGGTCTCGCGGGCCCGGTCCCCGCAGGAGGCTCCTTCTGAGGGGGCAACCCCCGAGGGCACCGGCAGGATCCCGATCGCGGATTTCCAGAAGGTGGAGCTGCGGGTGGCGGAGGTCCTCGCGGCCGAGCGCGTGCCCAGGTCCAAGAAGCTCCTCAAGCTCACGATCCGGGTGGGCGAGGAGACGCGCACGCTGGTGGCGGGGGTGGCCGAGCACTACGAGCCCGGGGAGCTGGTGGGGCGGAAGATCGTGATCGTGGCCAATCTGGAACCGGCCACGCTCATGGGCATCGAGTCCAACGGCATGGTGCTGGCCGCCTCGCACGGAAGCACCGTGTCGCTGCTCACCCTCGACAAGGACGTGCCCTCGGGCGCCAAGGTCAAGTAGTGCGGGCCGTGCTCGGGGAGACGTTCGGCCTCCTCGCCCGTCACCTGCACCTGTTCACGCTGATCTCGCTGACGGTGTGGCTGCCCGTCCACGTGCTGCTGAACTATCTCGAGTTCTTCGAGGCCGGCGAGGAGTCCCCCGGCCGCGCCCTGCGCGTCGTCCTCACCGCCCAGGTGGTCCTCGACCCGTTCGTGGTGAGCGCGCTCCTGTCCGCGCTCGCGCGCATCAAGGGGGGGGTGGAGGTGACCTACTGGCAGGCGCTCGCCGAGGGGTTCCGCGCCTGGCCCCGCCTGATGCTGGTGCGCTTCATCGTGATCTGGGTGCTCCTGCTTCCCTCGCTCGGCTGGCTGGCCGTCTACCGGGCCACGCCCGCGCTCCAGGTCGCGGGCGGCCTCGGCCTCATCGGGCTGACCGGGCTGATCCTCGTGCTGCTGGTCCGCTTCGCGCTCATGGATTCCGCGGTGGTGCTCGGCGGCGCCTCGCCGATCACGGTGTGGCGCCGGGCCGCCGCGCTGACCGCGGGCCAGCGCTGGAGCATCCTCTGGACCGCGGCGGCGCTCTTCGTGCTGATCCTGGGGGTCGCCCTGCTGGGAGGCCACGTCTTCCGCACCGTGCCCGGCGCCAACCACTTCGTGGCGCGTGTGCTCTTCGACTGCCTGCTGGCCGTCGCGCAGTCCCTCTTCACCATCGCGCTCTTCCTCTTCTACTGGCGGAAGGAGGGGACCCCGGCGCCGGCCCCGCCGGCGACCACGTGAGGGACGAGGGCGTCCCGCCCGCCCCGCGCCTGCCGGTGGTCGGCTGGCTCGGGGGCTGGCCGATCTCGATTGTCTCGCTGGCCCTGGGGCTGGCGGTGCTCCTCGTCTTCCGCCGCGGGCTGCCCCACGTGGGCTGGATCGTGGGCTACCTGCTCCTGCTGTGGCTGCTGTCGGTGCTCGTCACCGAGCTGCGCGCGCCGCTCATGGAGCGGGGCCGCCACGTGGTGCTCACCGTCGGCGACTACACGATCCAGACGCTCTACCACAACCTGCTGCTCTTCGTGCTCCCGGCCTACTATGCGGCGGCCACGCTCGACTCCCCCAACGCGGTCTTCCCGGCGCTGGTGGCGGCGGGGGCGCTGGTCACCGCGGTCGATCCCCTCTACCGCCGGCTGGTCCACCCGCGGCCGTGGCTCAACCACGCCCTGCTCGGGTTCTCCGTCTTCGCGGCGCTGAACGTGGCGCTGCCCCTGGTCGGCGTTCAGCCCATCCTGGCCCTCGAGGGCAGCGCGGTCCTGGCCGCGCTCGCCCTCGCCCCCGCGTTCCGCCGGCGCGGCGCCTTCGGCTGGGTGCGGGCCCACGCGCTCGCCCTGGCCGCGGCGGCGCTCGCCCTGGTGCTGGTCTGGCACGGGCGCGCCCTCGTGCCGCCCGCCCCCCTGTTCCTGGCCCGCGCGGTGGCCGCGCGCGGCGTCGCCGAGCTGGAGCCGGTGGAGCCGGTGGAGGGCGGCCTGGTGGAGGCGGCCGCCGTGCACGAGTGGGGAGAGCTGGCCGCCTACACCGCGGTCT
>DATIFV010000128.1:0-8581 GCA_035455085.1 Candidatus Methylomirabilota bacterium
GGGGCGCCCCCGGCTCTGCCTTGGCGCTCGCGCTGCCCGCGGCCGACGGCCCGGGCGCGGTGCCGGCCGAGTACGGCCCCTACCTGCGCCGCTTCCGCCAGCGCGTGCTGGAGAGCCTGGTCTATCCGCTCGCGGCGCGCCGTCAGGGGCTCGGCGGCACCGTCGAGCTCCACGTGTGGCTCGAGCCCACCGGCCGCGTGCGCGACGTGCAGATCGCGCGCTCCTCGTCGCACCCCGTCCTGGACGACGCCGCCGTCGAGGCCATCCGCCGCCTCGGGCCGGTACCGTTCCCGGACTCCCTGCCGCGCCGCCCGCTGCTGATCCGCGTGCCGCTCGTCTTCGAGCTGCGGTGACCGGGCTCGGCGTCGCGTAAGCGCCCGAAAATTCTTCGCTGCCTCGAAGGCCGGAGGGTATGATTTCCTATCGCCGCCACCGGAGCCGCGGCGCTTGTCTGTGAACATCACCGATCATCTGACGGACGCATTGAGGCACGCGCTCGACGCCGCCGGATTGCCCGCACCCGCCGAGGTGCAATGGGAGGTCCCGCGCGAGGCGCGTCACGGCGACTACGCCACCAACGCGGCGATGGCGCTGGCCCGGGAGGCCCGCCGCCCGCCCCGCAAGATCGCGGAGGCGGTGGTGGCCAACTTCCCCAGGACCGACGTGGTCGAGCGCCTGGAGATCGCCGGCCCCGGCTTCCTGAACGTCTTCCTGTCGCCGCGGTGGTGCGCCGACGGCCTCCACCAGGTGCTCGCCGCCGGGGACGACTACGGCCGGGGTGACGCGGGCAAGGGGGCGCGCGTTCTCCTCGAGTTCGTCTCGGCCAACCCGACCGGTCCGCTCGTGATCGTCAACGCCCGCGCCGCCGCGGTGGGCGACGCGCTCGCCCGCATCCTCCGGAGCCAGGGCTACGCGGTCGAGTCGCAGTACTACGTCAACGACGCGGGCAATCAGTTCGTGGCGCTCGCCCGCTCGGTGGACGTGCGCCTCCGGCAGGCCCTGGGCGAGGCGGTGGAGCTGCCCGAGAACGCGTATCCCGGCGAGTATCTCGTCGAGATGGTCGCCGGCTGGCTCGCGCAGGATCCGCGGGGCATGCGCGAGCTCGCGGCCCGGCCGGAGGCGGAGCGGGTCGAGCGGCTCGGCCGCCGGGCCGTCGAGGCCATCGTGGAGAGCCAGCGGCGCGTCCTGGAAGCCTACGGCACCCGCTTCGATCGCTGGGCCCACGAGCAGGGCGACGTGCGCGACGCGGGCCGGCCCCAGGCCGCGATCGACGCGCTCGCCGGCGCGGGCCACACCTACGAGCAGGATGGTGCGCTCTGGTTCCGGTCGACCGCCTTCGGCGACGACAAGGACCGCGTGCTGCGGAAGTCGGACGGGGAGCTGACCTACTTCGCGGTGGACATCGGCTTCCACTACTTCGAGAAGTTCCAGCGGGCCGACCACGTCATCGACTTCCTCGGGCCCGACCATCACGGCTACGTGCCGCGCATGCGGGCCGCGATGCGGGCTCTCGGCCACGCCCCCGAGCGCTTCGACGTGCTCATCGTCCAGCTCGTGACCCTGCTCCGGGACGGCCAGCCGGTGCGGATGTCCAAGCGGCGCGGCGAGTTCGTGCTGATGGAGGAGCTGCTGGAAGAGGTCGGCCGGGACGCGGCGCGCTTCACCTTCCTGACCCGGCGGCACGACAGCCCGCTCGAGTTCGACCTCGCGGTGGCGACGCGGCAGTCCGCGGACAATCCCGTCTTCTACGTGCAGTACGCGCACGCGCGTGTGGCCAGCCTGTTCCGGAATGCGGCGGAGCAGGGGCTGACGCTGCCTCCCTGGGACGGGGTCGACCTCGCCCCGCTCGCGCTCCCCGAGGAGCAGGCCCTCATCAAGCG
Organism: Candidatus Methylomirabilota bacterium; assembly: GCA_035455085.1. Taxonomy (GTDB): domain Bacteria; phylum Methylomirabilota; class Methylomirabilia; order Rokubacteriales; family CSP1-6; genus CAMLFJ01. The sequence goes on from DATIFV010000128.1 coordinate 1,881, forward strand.
CCTGCTGCAGTACCCGGAGCTGGTCGCGGGCTCGGCGCGCGCCCGCGAGCCGCATCGCGTGGCCTACTTCCTGACCGAGCTGGCCGGCCTCTTCCACCCCTACTACAAGGCCCACCGCGTGATCACCGGGGACCGCGCGGGCACGCTCGCGCGCCTCGGCCTCTGCGCGGCGGTCGGCCAGGTCGTCCGCAACGGCCTGGCCCTGCTCGGAGTCTCGGCTCCGGAGAGCATGGCCCGGGCCGGGGAGGCCGACTGACGTGGCCGGACCGGCACGCCGCAGGGGCGGGGGCGGCCCGGGCCCGGTGCAGTGGCTGGCGCTCGGGGGGGCGGTGCTGGTGATGATGGGGCTCACGTTCGCGCTGGGGCTGCTGGTCGGCCGGCAGTGGGCGCGTCAGAGCGCCTCCGCGGTGGTGGCCGCGGTCGCCGAGCCGGCCAAGAAGCCAGCGGCTCCGGCGCGGGGCGGGGGGATCGCGGCGGAGACCACGGCGGAGCGCGCTCCCGAGCCGACCCTGACCTTCTACCACACGCTGACCGAGCCGCTCGACGGGGCCGGGGCTCCACCCAAGGGCGAGCCGAAGGCGGTCTCGGTCAAGATCCCGCCGGTCATCCCGCCCGCGCCTCGGGCCGCCGCGCCGGTCGCAACCGCGCCGCCGCCTCCAACCGCGCCGAGGCCCCCCGCGGCCCCGCCCTCGCTCCCCCCCGCCAGCAAGGCCGCCGCGGCCCGGACCGCGGATGGGGGGAGTGCGGGGGCCATATCTGGGCCCCCGCATCAAACGACGGACAGTCCGAAGGCCTCACGCGAGGCGGGGCACGGTGCGGGGGCCGGCTCCCCTTGGACCGTCCAGGTCGGGGCGTACAAGAATCGCCGTCAGGCCGATGACGCCCGCCAGCATCTGAGCGGTGCGGGGCTCGACGCCTACGTGGTCACGCTGGCCGCCCAGGAGGGGGTGGCCCGCTACCGGGTCCGGGTCGGCACCTACCGGACCCGCGACGAGGCGGTGGCCGCCTCCGAGCGGCTGCGCGCTCAGCACGCCCTGACCACGTTCGTCACGCCCAAGTAGGACGCGGCGGCGGTGGATCGGCGCCTCGGCCGCATCCTGATCTCCCGGGAGGAGATCGCGACCCGCGTCGGCGAGCTGGGCGAGGCCATCGCGCGCGACCATCCCGGCCGGGCCCCGGTGCTGGTCGGCGTGCTCAAGGGCGCCCTGCTCTTCACCGCCGACCTCCTGCGGGCCATCCCCGCCCCGGCCGCGATGGACTTCATGGCGGTCTCCTCCTACGGCTCGGGCACCCGGTCCTCCGGAGTGGTGCGGCTCACCGCCGACCTGTCGCTGTCCATTGAGGGCCGGGACGTGATCATCGTGGAGGACGTCGTCGACTCGGGCCGCACCATCAGCTACCTGCGGCGCAATCTGGCCACGCGCCACCCCCGGAGCCTGTCGCTGTGCGTGCTGCTGGACAAGGTCTCCCGCCGGGAGGTGGACGTGGACGTCGACTACGTGGGCTTCGTGATCCCGGACGAGTTCGTAGTGGGCTACGGGCTCGACTACGACGGCCGCTACCGCGAGCTGCCCGATCTCGCCGTCCTGGACCCGGTCCCGCCGCCCTGATCGCCCTCGGGGCGGCCCCGCGCCCCCTCGCGCCGTATGGTATGATTCTGCCTATGAATCCGTTCTACAAGAATCTCGCCCTCTGGATGGTGATCGGCCTCATCGTCATCCTCCTGTTCCAGCTGTTCCAGCAGAACCAGTCGCCGCGGGGCGAGATCGTCTTCTCCGACTTCCTGAAGAAGGTCGAGTCGGGGGAGGTCCGCGAGGTCACTCTCAAGGGGAACAACGTTTCCGGGCGTCTGAGCGACGGGTCCTCCTTCCGGACCTTCACCGCCGACTACCCCGATCTCGTCCGCTCCCTCAAGGATCGGGGCGTGAAGATCGACGTGAAGCCGCCCGACAGCAACTCGTGGCTGGCCATCGTGCTGCAGTGGGTCCCGATGCTGCTGTTCATCGGGGTCTGGATCTTCTTCATGCGGCAGATGCAGGGCGGGGGAGCCAAGGCCCTGTCCTTCGGCAAGGCCCGGGCCCGGCTGATCTCCGAGAAGCAGAACAAGGTCACGTTCCAGGACGTCGCGGGCGTGGACGAGGCCAAGGAGGAGCTGCGCGAGATCATCGAGTTCCTGAAGGACCCGCCGAAGTTCCAGAAGCTCGGGGGGAAGATCCCCAAGGGCGTGCTGCTAGTGGGCCCTCCCGGCACCGGCAAGACCCTCCTCGCCAAGGCCATCGCGGGCGAGGCCAACGTGCCGTTCTTCTCGATCTCCGGCTCGGACTTCGTCGAGATGTTCGTGGGGGTCGGCGCCTCGCGGGTGCGCGACCTGTTCGAGCAGGGCAAGAAGCACGCCCCCTGCATCATCTTCATGGACGAGATCGACGCGGTCGGACGGCACCGGGGCGCGGGCCTGGGCGGGGGCCACGACGAGCGCGAGCAGACCCTGAACCAGCTCCTGGTCGAGATGGACGGTTTCGAGACCAACGAGGGCGTGATCCTCATCGCGGCCACCAACCGGCCCGACGTGCTGGACCCGGCCCTGCTGCGGCCCGGGCGCTTCGATCGGCAGGTGGTGGTGGCGCGTCCCGACGTCAAGGGTCGCGAGGAGATCCTCAAGGTGCACGCGCGGCGAATCCCGCTGGCGCCGAAGGTCGACCTCAAGGTGCTGGCGCGCGGCACTCCGGGCTTCTCCGGTGCCGATCTCGCCAACCTGGTGAACGAGGCCGCGCTGCTGGCCGCACGCCAGGACAAGAAGGTCGTCGAGATGATCGACTTCGAGAACGCCAAGGACAAGGTCCTGATGGGCGTGGAGCGGCGTTCGATGATCATCTCGGAGGCCGAGAAGCGGACGATCGCCTACCACGAGGCCGGGCACGCCCTGGTTGCGGACCTGCTGCCGGGCGCGGATCCGCTCCACAAGGTCACGATCATCCCGCGGGGCCGCGCACTGGGCCTCACCCAGCAGCTGCCCGCCGACGACAAGTACAACTACTCGCGGGAGTACCTGGTGAACCGGATCACGATCCTGCTGGGCGGGCGCGCCGCCGAGGAGATCGTCTTCCAGCAGCAGACCACCGGCGCGGGCGACGATCTCGAGAAGGCGACCGAGATGGCCCGCAAGATGGTCTGCGAGTGGGGCATGTCCGAGAAGATGGGGCCGCTCACCTTCGGCAAGGGGGAGGAGCACATCTTCCTCGGGCGCGAGGTGGCCCGCCCCAAGGACTTCAGCGAGGAGACCGCGGTCCTGATCGACTCCGAGATCAAGCGGATCGTGGTGGAGTGCGCGACCCGGGCCCGGCAGATGATCGAGACGAACCTCGAGAAGCTCCACGCGCTGGCCCGCGCCCTGCTCGAGCGCGAGTCGCTCGACGGCGAGGAGATCGCGCGCATCCTCCGCGTCCCCCCGCTGCAAGAGGCCCCCAGCCCCGCATAGCTACAGCCTGCCTGCCTCGCGAGCTGTCCGCCGACTGGGGGAGTGCGGGGGCCATTTCTAGGCCCCCGCAGATGAAAGAGGGGCGGATCCGGGTGTCCGCCCTCGCCCGTTGCACCGCACCGCCTCACCGCACACCCCCAGGTAAATTCCGACTCCCCCGGCCGCCCGTTGGGGTGATAAGTTGGGGCTGGAGCAATCCCCCAATGAACCGCGCGATCGTGGCAGGGGTGTCGGTGGGTGACGGCCTGGACGTGGCCGTGGCGGGAGTGCTCAACGTCAGCCCGGAGTCGTTCTACGCAGGCTCGGTGGTCGCGGCCGCCGATAGGCTCCTCGCGGCCGGCGAGGCCATGGCACGGGCCGGCGCCGCCTGGCTGGACGTGGGGGCGATGTCCACCGCACCGTATCTCGAGACCCGCATCCCCGAAGCCCTGGAGGCCGAGCGTCTGCAGTGGGCGGTCGCCCTCCTGACGAGCAAGCTGGGCGCGCCGGTGTCGGCCGACGTGAGTCGCGCGGAGCCGGCCCGGGCCGCCCTGGCGGCGGGCGCCCGCGTGGTCAACGACGTGGCCGGTCTGGTCGGCGATCCGGCCCTGGCCCGGCTGGTGGCCGACGCGGGCGCCGCCCTCATCGTGATGGCCTCGCCGGTCGCGGTCCCCGCGCCCGGGCCCGGGGGCCCGGTGGAGACCGTGCGCGCCGCGCTGGCGCGGAGCCTCGCGATCGCGCGGGCCGGGGGGATCCCGGACGAGCGCATCCTGGTGGACCCCGGAATCGGCTTCTTTCGCGGCGGGGCCTGGCCCGACTGGGACTGCCGAGTCCTGGCCGGCCTGGCCGGGCTGCGCGGCCTCGGCCGTCCGCTCCACGTCGGGGTCTCCCGGAAGTCCTTCATCGGGGCAGTGGCGGGCGTGGCCGATCCCGGGGACCGCCTGCCCGGCACTCTGGCGGCCACCGCGGCCGCGGTGGCGGGCGGGGCCCACGTGATCCGTGCCCACGACGTGGCCGAGACCGTGCAGGCGGTCCGGGTGGCCCAGGCCATCCGCCGCGCGCGCGAGAGCGAGTAGGCGCCGTGTGGCCCGTCGTCCAGAACTTCCGACTGCGGGATGCGATCGACATCGTGGTGGTAGCGATCGTCCTCTACCGCGTCTTCGTGATGTTCAAGGAGACGCGCGCGGTCCAGATGCTGCTGGGCCTGGCCGGCCTCATGCTCGTCTCGTTCGTGGCGCGGCAGTTCGAGCTGTTCAGCACGAGCTGGCTGCTCGACAACTTCTGGTCGTTCTGGGTGCTGGCCCTGATCGTGCTCTTCCAGCCCGAGCTGCGGCGGGCCCTCACGCGTCTGGGCGAGAGCCGGCTCCTCCAGGGCATGGCGCTCGGCGCCCGCGAGGAGCGGAGCCACATCATCGACGACGTGGTCAAGGCGGCCGACGCGCTCGCGAGCAAGCGGATCGGCGCGCTCATCGTGCTCGAGCGCACCACCGGCCTGCGCAACTACGCGGAGCTGGGGGTGCCGCTCGACGCGATGGTCTCCGCCGATCTGCTGGTGAGCCTGTTCCTGCCGTACTCGCCGCTGCACGACGGGGCCGCCTTCATCCGGGGCGACCGGGTGGCCGCGGCCGGCTGCTTCCTGCCCCTGTCGCGCAACACCCAGCTCGGCCGGCACATGGGTACCCGGCACCGGGCTGGCCTGGGCCTCGCCGAGGAGACCGACGCGGTGGTGCTCATCGTGTCCGAGGAGACCGGGCGCATCTCGCTGGCGGTGGGCGGCCAGATGGAGTCGCCGCTCGACCTCGAGTCCCTCCGTCGCCGGCTGGGCGAGCTCTTCTCCCTCGAGGACGGGCCGGCCCCCGCGCGGACCGCGTGGTGGGAGCCCGCGCGGGAGTGGCTGCGCAAGTGAGCGTGCTGGTCCAGCACTGGGAGCTCAAGCTGCTCGCCCTCGGCGTCTCCATGGTGCTGTGGCTCTTCGTGATGACCTCGGAGAAGGCCGACCTCATCATGGCGGCCCCGCTCGAGCTCGACAACATCCCGGCCGGGCTCGAGGTCAGAGGGGACCGGCCCGACAGCGTGGACGTGCAGCTTCACGGCCTGCGGGGGGCCCTCACGCGCCTCGGCACCGACCGGGTGAAGGCCCGGCTCAACCTGGCCGGGGCGAAGGCGGGTGAGGTGACGGTGCGGGTCCTCCCCGAGCAGATCACGGTGCCGCCCGGCATCACGGTGGTGCGCGTGAATCCCTCCCGAGTCCGCCTCGTGCTCGAATCGGTCCGCTCGTGAGCCGCCTCTTCGGCACCGACGGCATCCGGGGCCTCGCCAACAAACCCCCGCTCACCACCGAGCTGGCCTTCCGCCTGGGGCGGCAGCTCGTGGCCACCCTGCTCCAGCACGACGGTACCAAGAAGACGCGCCTGGTGGTCGGGCGGGACACCCGGCTGTCGGGCCCGATGCTGGAGGGGGCGCTGGTCTCGGGCGCGCTGTCGGCCGGGGGTGACGTCTACGCGGTCGGCGTGCTGCCGACCCCCGCGATCGCGTACCTGACCCGGCGCCTCGAGGCCCACGGCGGGGTGGTGCTGTCGGCCTCCCACAATCCCTTCGAGGACAACGGGATCAAGATCTTCTCCTCGGAGGGCGCGAAGTTTCCGGACGCGTGGGAGGAGGAGATCGAGGCCCGCCTGAACGGCCCCGACCAGGCGCCGTGGCCCACCGGCATGGACATCGGCCGGCTCGTGACCCACGAGGTGGCCGAGGCCGACTACATCGCGCACGCGCGCGCGAGCTGCTCCCACGACCTGCGCGGCCTGCGCGTCGTCCTCGACTGCGCCCACGGCGCCACCTACCGCGTGGCCCCCGAGATCTTCCGGCGCCTCGGCGCGGACGTGCGGGTGCTCAACGCGAGCCCGGACGGCCAGAACATCAACCGGGGGGCGGGCGCGCTGCATCCGGAGGGGCTGCAGAAGGAAGTCCTCCGCGCGCGCGCGCACGTCGGGCTGGCCTTCGACGGCGACGGCGACCGGCTCATCTCGGTGGACGAGACGGGGCAGATCCGAGACGGCGACTACGCGCTGGCCATCTGCGGCCGGCATCTGGCCGGGCGCGGCCTGCTCAAGGGCGGAGCGGTGGTGACCACCGTGATGGCCAATCTCGCGCTCGACCGCGTGCTCTCCCAGGCGGGCATCGGCCTCGCCAAGGTCGCGGTCGGCGACCGGTACGTCCTGGAGGAGATGCTGCGTATCGGCGCCAACCT
>DATIFV010000129.1:0-3232 GCA_035455085.1 Candidatus Methylomirabilota bacterium
GTGGACTGCAACCGGGCGGTGAAGTTCGGCTCGCTGCTGCAGCGCGCCCGCGCGTGGGATGCCGCCGCGGTGGCGACCGGGCACTACGCGCGGATCACGCGCGATCCCGGCACCGGGCGCTTCCTGCTGTGGCGCGGCCGCGACGCGCGCAAGGATCAGTCGGACTTCCTGTGGCCGCTCACGCAGGCGCAGCTCGCGGCCGCACGCTTCCCGGTGGGCGGGCTCACCAAGGCCGAGGTGCGGGACAGGGCCCGCGCCCTCGGCCTGGTGACCGCGGACAAGCCCGAGAGCCAGGAGATCTGCTTCATCCCGGACGACGACTACCGGGGCTTCCTCCGCCGGCGGAGCCCGGGGGCCTTCACCCCGGGGCCGATCGAGGACGGGCAGGGCAGGGTGCTGGGGCGGCATGACGGGCTGGCCAACTACACCGTCGGCCAGCGGCGCCGCCTCGGCCTGGCCTCGGCCCGGCCCCTCTATGTGACCCGGCTTGACCCGGCGCGCAACACGGTGGTGGTGGGAGAGGCCGGGGAGGAGGCGGTCGAGCAGCTCCGGGCGGAGGACGTGAACCTCATCAGCATCCCGGCCCTGAGCGGGCCGCTCGCCGTGTCGGCCAAGATCCGGCACACCCACGAGCCGGCCGCGGCGACCATCGAGCCGGCACCCGGAGGGGGGGCCCTCGTGCGCTTCGAGCGGCCCCAGCGGGCCCCGGCACCGGGCCAGTCGGTCGTCTTCTACCAGGGCGACCTCGTGGTCGGGGGGGGAGTCATCGCATGCCCCGAAGCCCCTTGACAGTTTTCCCGCCCGCGTGATACTCGTGTACCGTTTGTTCCTTCTTTCACAAAAGCGCTAGCCGGAGAACTCACCATGATTCGCGTGCTCGCCCTCGCTGCACTTCTGCTCGGGGTGGTGCCGTCGGTGGCCGGGGCCGCCGAGGGTGGAGGCGGCCTGATCAACCTGGACCGGTCGCTCGTCATCCAGGCCATCAACTTCCTCCTCCTGCTGGTCATCCTGGTCAAGCTCCTCTACAAGCCGCTGCTCGCCAAGATGGAGGAGCGCACCCAGGCCATCCGCAAGTCGCTCGAGGAGGCGCAGGCCGCGCGGGCCGAGGCGCAGCGCGAGCGCGAGGAGCACGCCCAGAAGATGACGGCGGCCTACGCGGAGGCGCAGGCCATCCGGGCCGCCGCGCTCAAGGAGGCGGGCGAGGAGCAGCGGCGGCTGGTGGAGGCCGCCCGCGGCGAAGCGGCGCGCCTGGTCGAGTCGGCGCGCAACGAGATGGCGCAGGACGTGCGGCGCGCCCGTCAGGAGCTGCGCCAGGAGGTGGTGGATCTCGCCATCACCGCGGCGGAGCGGCTCATCCGCAAGACGCTGCGCGACGAGGACCACCGGCGAATCGTCCAGGACGCGATCGGCCGCGTCGACAAGGTCAGCTAGCCCGTGCGGGCGCACGAGGGAACGGCCCGGCGCTACGCCAAGGCCCTCTACGAGCTGGCGCGCGAGGCCGGGGCCGCCGAGGCGGTCGGCCAGGAGATGGAGCAGGTCGCGGCGGTGTGCGCCGGCGAGGCGCCGGCCCGCGAGGCGCTGACCCGACCGTGGATCAAGCCGGCCGATCGCCGCGGGGTGGCGGTCGCGATCGCCCAGAAGACGGGCGCGCGCAAGCTCGTGCAGGACTTCGCGGGCCTGGTGGCCGAGCGCGGGCGCGCCGACCATCTGCCCGAGATCGTTGCGGCCTACCGGGGGCTCGTGGACGCCGGCCTCGGCCGCGCCCGCGCGCAGGTGCGCACCGCGGTGGCGCTCACCGAGGCCGAGAAGCGGGAGCTCGCGGGCCGGCTCGAGCGCGCGCTCGGCCGGCGCATCATCCTGGAGGAGCAGGTGGACCCCGCGCTGCTCGGGGGCTTCGTGGCCCAGGTCGGCAGCGTCATTCTCGACGGCAGTCTCGACGGGCAGCTCGCGCGCCTGCGCGAGCGGCTCGCAAGGGGATAGGACATGATCAAGGCGGAAGAGATCAGCGACATCATCAAGCGCCAGCTCCAGGGTTACGAGGCCGAGGTCGACCTCAAGGAGGCGGGCCGCGTGATCGAGGTCGGCGACGGGATCGCGCGCATCTACGGGCTCGAGAAGGCGATGGCCGGCGAGCTGCTGGAGTTTCCCGGGGGCGTGTTCGGGCTCGTGCTGAACCTCGACGCCGACAACGTGGGCGCGGTGCTCCTGGGCGCCGACACCCAGATCAAGGAAGGCGACCCGGTGACGCGCACCAAGCGCATCGCCCAGGTGCCGGTCGGCGAGGCGCTGGTCGGCCGCGTGGTCAACGCGCTCGGCCAGCCGGTGGACGGCAAGGGCCCGATCGAGGCCAAGGAGTACCGGCCGATCGAGCGCTACGCCCCGGGGGTGGTGGACCGGCGCTCGGTGAAGGAGCCGCTGCAGACCGGGCTCAAGGCCATCGACGCGATGATCCCGATCGGGCGGGGTCAGCGCGAGCTGATCATCGGCGACCGCGGCACCGGCAAGACCGCCATCGCGGTCGACACGATCATCAATCAGAAGGGGCAGGGAGTCTACTGCTTCTACGTGGCGATCGGCCAGAAGCGCTCGACGGTGGCCCAGGTGGTCAAGGTGTTCGAGGACACCGGAGCCATGGCCTACACCACGGTGGTCGTGGCCTCCGCCTCCGAGTCCGCGCCGCTGCAGTACATCGCCCCCTACGCGGGCTGCGCGATGGGCGAGTACTTCCGCGACACCGGCCGGCACGCGCTCTGCATCTACGACGACCTCTCCAAGCACGCCACCGCCTACCGCCAGCTCTCGCTGCTGCTCCGGCGGCCGCCGGGGCGCGAGGCGTACCCGGGTGACGTGTTCTACCTCCACTCGCGGCTGCTCGAGCGCGCGGCCAAGCTGAACGACGAGCTGAAGGGCGGCTCGCTCACCGCGCTGCCGATCATCGAGACGCAGCTCGGCGACGTGTCAGCTTACATCCCGACCAACGTGATCTCGATCACCGACGGGCAGATCTTCCTGGAGTCTGACCTCTTCTACGGCGGCATCCGGCCCGCGGTCAACGTCGGCATCTCGGTGTCGCGGGTCGGCGGCTCGGCACAGATCAAGGCCATGCGGCAGATCGCGGGCAAGCTGCGCCTCGATCTCGCCCAGTACCGCGAGCTGGCCGCCTTCGCCCAGTTCGGCTCCGACCTCGATCGAGCCACCCAGCTCCAGCTCGCGCGCGGCCAGCGGATGGTCG
>DATIFV010000130.1:0-5426 GCA_035455085.1 Candidatus Methylomirabilota bacterium
GGGGCCGGTGCTCCTCGCGGGCGCGGTGGTGGTGATCCAGCACGCGACCAAGACGCCGCCCGCGTCCGCGCCGGGCGGGCTCACGCTCTGGAAGACGCGCCGCTTCGGGGAGACGACCTTGACTTTCTTTCGATCCGACGGCTAGACTGAGCCGTTTTTCCGGCATTCTCCGAACCGAGCGAGGGGAGGCGGGCGTGGGCAAGCGGGCGGTGTACCCCGGCATGTTCGATCCGATGCACAACGGGCACCTGGATCTGATCGAGCGGAGCCTGCGCATCTTCGACGAGCTGATCGTGGCGGTGGTCGCGAACCCGTCGAAGGAGCCCCTGTTCACGGTCAAGGAGCGCCTGGAGCTGATCGACGAGTGCACCGCCGGCATCGGGATGGGCCGGATGCGCATCACCTCGTTCGACGGCCTCCTCATCGACCTGGTGGAGCGCGAGGGCGCCGACTGCATCGTGCGCGGGCTCCGGGCCATCTCCGACTTCGAGTACGAGTTCCAGATGGCCCTCATGAACCGCAAGCTCCGCCACACGGTGGAGACGGTCTTCATGATGCCCCACGAGCGCTACACGTACATCTCCTCGCGCCTCATCAAGGAGGTCGCCTCGCTCGGCGCGCCCGTCACCGGCATGGTGCCGCCGCCGGTCGAGGAGCGCCTCGCCCAGAAGTTCTCCGGCCCCCGCTGAGGACGGAAGGAGTCCAATGCTCGCCGATCGGATGAAGACCCTGGCCCCCTCGCCGACCCTCGCCATGCAGGCCCGGGCGAAGGCCATGCGCGCGCAGGGCATCGACGTGATCTCGTTCGGGGCGGGGGAGCCGGACTTCGACACCCCGGCCCGGATCAAGGCGGCGGCGATCCGCGCCCTCGAGACCGGACAGACCAAGTACACCGAGGTCGGCGGCGTTCCCGAGCTGCGCGCGGCGGTCTGCCAGAAGTTCAAGCGGGACAACGGCCTCGAGTACGCTCCGGACGAGGTCACGGTGTCCTGCGGGGCCAAGCACACCCTCTACAACATCGTGATGGCGCTGGTGAACCCGGGCGACGAGGTGCTGATCCCGAGCCCCTACTGGGTCTCGTACCCGGAGCAGGTGCGCCTGCTCGGCGGGGTGCCGGTGCCGGTGGTGACCCAGGAGGCCACCGGCTTCGATCTCGATCCCGACGCCCTCCGGCGGGCGGTCACGCCGCGCACGAAGCTGATCGTGCTCGACAGCCCCGGCAACCCGACCGGAGCGGTGTTCTCGCGGGCGGCGCTCGCCGCGGTGGCGCAGCTGGCGGTGGAGCGGGGCCTCTGGGTGATCTCCGACGAGTGCTACGAGTCGCTGACCTACGAGGGCCGGCACGTCTCGATCGCGTCCCTCTCTCCCGAGATCAAGGCCCGCACCATCGTGGTCAACACCTGCTCCAAGGCCTACGCGATGACCGGCTGGCGCATCGGCTACGCGGCGGGGCCCCGGGAGATCATCCGGGCGATGACCGACGTGCAAAGCCAGGTCACCTCGAATCCCACCTCGATCGCCCAGTGGGCCGCGGTCGAGGCGCTCAGCGGTCCGCAGGACGAGGTGGCGAAGATGGCGGGGGAGTTCGACCGGCGGCGGCGCGTGATCATCGAGGCCCTGAACGCGATGCCCGGCGTGCGCTGCGTGATGCCCAAGGGCGCCTTCTACGCTTTCCCGAACATCTCCGGCCTCTTCGGCAAGCGCGCCCGGGCCGGCGTGCTCAAGACCTCCAGCGACGTGTGCGCGTTCCTGCTCGACGAGGCGCGGATCGCCACCGTGGCGGGGGCGGACTTCGGGTCGGACGCGCACATCCGCCTGTCCTACGCGACGGGGCTCGACACCATCAAGGAAGGGATGCGGCGGATGGACGCGGCCGTGCGCTCCCTGGAAGGCTGAGGCATGAAGATCGAAGGCTCCGCCGACATCGCCGCCCCGCGCGACCGGGTGTGGGCCGCGTTCCTCGATCCCGCCGTCCTCGCGCAGGCCCTGCCCGGCTGCGAGAAGCTCGAGGCGGTGGGCGAGAACGAGTACAAGGCCACCATGAAGATCGGGGTGGCCGCGATCAAGGGCACGTTCGAGGGCAAGGTGAAGCTCTCCGACCTCGAGCCCCCGCAGCGCTACCGGATGGCGGTCGAGGGCAGCGGCGGCCCCGGATTCGTGCGCGGGGACGCGGGCATGCGGCTCTCCGATGTCGAGGGGGGTACCCGGGTGAGCTACGACGCCGACGTGCAGGTCGGCGGCCTGATCGCGAGCGTGGGCCAGCGGATGCTGGGCGGGGTCACCAAGATGATGCTCGATCAGTTCTTCAGCCGGATGACCGAGCTGCTGACCGAGAAAAAAGTCTAGCGCTGCTCACGCTGCCTCCGCTCCTGCTGGCCGGCCTGCTGACGCTCGCGGCCGCGGCTGCGCCCGCGCCGGTGGCCGGCGATTGCGCGGGCCCGGGCGGGGAGCAGGCCTCGCGCTGCCTCTACCGCTCCGCGTTCCCCAGCACCGGCCTCGTCGCCGATTGCCGCAGCGATCGCGATTGCCACGTCGGCTACTACTACGGGGATCCCGGCGCGCCGGTCTGGCTCGAGCCTCCCCCGGAGCTCGCGACGCTGCCGAAGCCCGAGGTGATCTGGCGCGCGGCCACCTTCGCCGAGATCCGCTTCGCCTGCGGCCCGTCCTGCCACGTCAGCTATTTCTTCGAGGCCAAGCGCCGCCGCCTGTCGCCGCCGCGGCGCCGGGTGCTCGATGTGGATCTCAGCCGCCTCCTCGTGGCTCAGGCCGAGGACCGGCTCCTGATCGTGCGGCAGATCTTCTCCGGCCGCGAGGTCGCCCGCATCACCCGCGACTGGGCGCCCGCGGCCTCCCTGGAGGCGGTGCTTCCCGAGGTGCGCTTCGACCCCGACGGCCGCCTCACCTTCACCTGGCTGCAGGGCCCGACCCGCGCGCCCGTCACCGAGCGCCTCTCCATCCCCAGCCTCCCCCGCTGACCCCGCCTAGGCGGAGTGGGGGGCGGCGACGGGCGCCGATTGCTGGCGGAGGGGCAGCGTGAACGGGAGGGTGAAGAGCACCACGATGCCGACGACGGTCAGGGTGAGCCGCACCCCGCCCCAGTCGCTGAGCAGGCCGTAGATGAACGGCGACAGCGCCGAGGCCCCGATGCCGAGCGTGTAGAAGACCGCGTAGCTCCGCGCGCGCCGGTCGCTCGAGACCAGATCGGCCACGCTGCCGTACAGCACGGACGAGGTGCCGTTGAGCGCGACGCCCAGCACCGGCAGCGCGAGGAGGCAGGCCGCCAGCGGCAGGGTCAGCAGCAGGAGGATGCCCCCGCCGGTGACGAGCTCGGTGACCACCACGGTGCGGATCACCCCCACCCGGTCCGCGAGGGCGCCGCACGCGAACTTGCCGACCGCCCCCCCGATGAAGACCAGCATCAGCGCGAGCCCCACCGACTGCACGGTCGCGCCCTTGGCGATGAGCAGGAAGGGCAGGAAGGTGAGGAAGCCGGTGCGCGTGGAGTTGTCGATGACGTGGATCGCGGAGATGGCGGTGAAGGCGCGCACGTCGCGGATCCCCGAGGCGGCCCCGCGCGCGGCGCCGCCGACGGCCGCCGCCGCCGCCGGGCGCCGTCCCGCGTCCAGGCGCCCCAGCAGCACCAGGATGGCCGCGGCGCCGGCCAGGCCGACCACCGCGTAGGCCTGCACCGCGCCGCGCCAGCCGAGCCACGGCAGGGCCAGCGCCACCAGGGCCGGCGCCGCCACCTTGCCGAGATCGCCGGAGAAGTTGTAGGTGCCGAGCGCGGTCCGTCGCGGCCCGTTCTCGTAGGCCTTCGCCACGAGGGAGGACGAGAGCGGATGCTGGCAGCCGGAGCCGAGGCCGGCTGCGGCCAGGCAGATCAGCAGGGCGACGAAGCCGCCGGTGAGACCGGCGATCAGGAAGCCGAGCGCGGTGACCGCGGTGCCCGCCGCGAGGAGGCGCGCCTCGCCCCGGCGCTCGGCGAGGATGCTCGCGGGCAGCTGGAACGTCGCCATCCCCCCGGTGTAGAGGGTCTTCAGCAGGCCGACCTGCGCGAAGGAGAGGCCGAACTCGCCGGCCCACACCGGCAGCAGCACGTAGAGGATGTCGGAGAAGCCGTCGTGGATGAAGTGCGCCCCGCAGGTCACGGCGAGGACGGCGCGGGCGCGGCGGGTCATCGCCCGCGATTGTTTCACACCTCGGACGGATCGGGCAAATGCGGCGGCGATCAGCTCCGGCGGCGGAGCAGCATGCGGAGGATCAGCACGTGCGTAACGACCAGGCCGAAGCTCAGCGCCACCTGGAGGCCGAAGATCTGCAGGCTGCTCATGGGGCCCTCCGATCGCGGGCGCGCCAGGCGCCCAGCTGCACCGCCGCGACGTTGATGCCCCCGAGCACCACCAGGGCCGCCGCCATGGCCGCGTAGAGGCCGGGGAGGCCGCCGCCGAGCGCGCGGGTGGCGAGCCAGCCGCCCGCGCCCGCGACGGCGAGCCGGGCGAAGCCGGCCACGAGCGGCCAGAGCAGGCGGCCCGCGCCCTGCGAGGCGAAGTAGAGCGCGAGCCCCGCGCCGAAGAAGCCGTAGAACGGCCCCACCACCGTGAGATACCGGGTGCCCGCGGCCAGCACCGCGGGGTCGGCGGTGAACAGGCCGAGCCACGCGTGCGGGGCGAGCGCGGCCAGGATGCCGATGGTCCCGGTCACCGCCGCGGCCATCCCCGCGCCGACCCACGCCACGCGCACCGCGCGCGCGCGATCGCCCGCCCCGATGCTGGTGCCGACCATGGTGACCAGCCCCGAGCCGAGGCCGAAGACGATCGGGATCTGCAGGTACTCGAGCCGCGCGCCCATGCCGTAGCCCGCGAGCGCGGCGGTGCCGAACGGCCCCACCAGCGCGGTGAGGATCACCACGGTCAGGTTGGTGAACACGGTGTTGAGCGCCCCGGGCGCGCCCACCCGCAGGATCTCCCGGAAATGCGCGCGCCGGAATCCCCGCCGGTGCAGGGTCGGACGCACCAGGCTCCGGCGCGAGCAGAGGAATCCGAGCAGCGCGAGGCTGCCGATCCCGAAGGACAGCACGCTCGCGGTGGCCGCCCCCGCGATCCCCAGGCGGGGCAGCGGCCCCCAGCCGAGGATCAGGGCGGGCGAGAGCGCCAGGTAGAGCAGCCCGCTCCCGACCATGACCGCGGCGGGCACCGCCATGTTGCCGGTGCCCCGGATCGCGCTGCCGAGGGTGTTGAAGAGCCAGTAGGCCAGCGCGCCGCCGAAGAGCACCCGCGAGTAGACGACCGCGGAGGACAGGGCCTCGCCGGTCCCGCCCATGGCGCGATAGAGCGCGGGGCCGCCCAGCCCGAGGGCGAGCGTGAAGGCGCCGGCCATGGCCAGCGCGATGACCACCGCGTGGACCACGAGGGCGTCGGCCTCGGCCC
>DATIFV010000131.1:0-9244 GCA_035455085.1 Candidatus Methylomirabilota bacterium
CAGGCCGGCGAGCGCCGCCGGCTCGCCGCCCGCCAGCTCGAGGGCACCGCGCCGTGAGCTACGGCCGCTACTACGAGGACTTCGCGGTCGGCCAGGAGTTCCGCCACTGGCCGGGCCGTACCATCACCGAGGCCGACTGCACGTGGTTCGCCCTGCTCACCATGAACCAGCACCCGCTCCACTCCGACGCCCACTACGCCGAGACCCACACCCAGCACGGCCGGCGGGTGGTGCTGGGCCCGCTGGTGTACAGCGTGGTGATCGGCATGACGGTGGCCGACATCTCGGGCCGGGCCATCGCCAACCTCGAGGTGAACGGGCTCCGGCACGAGCGGCCCACCTTCATCGGCGACACCCTCTACGCCAGCAGCCGCGTGCTCGAGCTGCGGGAGTCCCGGCAGGGCGACCGCGGCATCGTCACCGTCGCCACCCAGGGCGTCAACCAGCGGGGCGAGACCGTGTGCACCTACACCCGGAAGGTCCTCGTCCCCAAGCGGAGCCACGCCACCCTCGGCGAGGGCCGACTCCCCTACTGACATGCCCCGCGCGCCGCTCGACGGAGTCCGCATCCTGGCCGTGTCGCAGTTCGGGGCCGGCCCCTTCGGCACCCAGGTCCTGGCCGACCTCGGCGCCGACGTCATCAAGATCGAGGACCCCGGGGTGGGCGGCGACAGCGCCCGCTACGTGCCGCCGTTCCAGGGCGACGCCGACTCGCCGTACTTCCAGTCCTTCAACCGGGGCAAGCGCTCGGTGGCGCTCAACCTGCGGCATCCGGACGGGCAGGCGGTCCTGCACGATCTCGTGCGGGTGTCCGACGCGGTCTTCAACAACGCGCGCGGCGATCTCCCCGACAAGCTCGGCCTGACCTACGAGGCGCTCCGGGAGGTCAACCCGCGCGTCGTCTGTTGCTCCCTCACCGGCTACGGGCGCACCGGTCCCCGCGCGGCCGAGCCGGCCTTCGACTACCTGGTGCAGGGCTACGCGGGATACATGGCGCTCACCGGCGAGCCCGACGGGCCCCCGGGCAAGTGCGGCGTCTCGGTCATCGACTTCGCGGGCGGCTACGCGGCCATGGTCGGGCTGATGGTCGGCCTCTTCGACGCCCAGCGCACCGGGGTGGGCCGGGACGTGGACATCTCCCTGCTCGACACCGCGGTCAGCATGCTCTCGTACTTCGCGGTGTGGACGCTCAACCGGGACTGGGTCGCGGAGCGGACGGCCAGCTCGGCGCACCAGACCCTCGTGCCCGCCCAGAACTTCTCCACCCGGGACGGCTGGATCGTGGTGTTCTGCAACAAGGAGAAGTTCTGGCACGACCTGGTGGACATCCTGGGCGCCCCCGAGCTGGCCCGGGACCCGCGCTTCGGCACCTTCGCGGCCCGCCTCGCGCACAAGGCGGAGCTGCTACCGCTCCTCGAGGCCCGCTTCCGCACCCGCCCCACCACGGAGTGGCTCGAGCGCCTGCGCGGCCGCGTTCCCTGCGCGCCGGTGAACGACGTGCGCCAGGCCCTCGCCGACCCGCAGGTGCTGGCCCGCGACATGATCGTCGAGGTCGAGCATCCGGACTTCGGAACGCTCCGGGAGGTGCGGAGCCCGGTCCGCACCGAGGGCGAGGTCCGCCGGCCGGCCCGGGCGCCGCGGCTCGGCGAGCACACCGAGCAGATCCTACGCGAGATCCTGGGCTACAGCGAGACGACCATCGACCGGCTGCGCCGGGCCGGAGCGATCGGGTGAGCGCGGTGCGGCTCGGCGGGACGACCGAGAGCCCGCAGGTCGACGAGCTGGACGCCACCGACGTCGCGGTCGCGCCGCCCTGGATGACCATCCTGCACAACTGCGACTGTCACACCTTCGAGGAGGTGGTGCGCCAGCTCATGAAGGCGATCGCCTGCTCGGAGGCGCGCGGCTGGGAACTCGCCTGGCAGGTGCACAACACCGGCAAGGCGGTGGTCAAGGTGGGCGCCGAGACCGAGTGCGTGCGGGTCGGCAACGTCCTGGCCTCGATCGGCCTGGTCGTGACCGTCACCCAGTCCTAAATCGAAGGGGGCCTCGACGGCCCCCTCCGAGCCACCCCCAAGGAAGGGTTGCGCCGGCAAGGCCGGCGCTCGAACCGGGGCGGCGTGTACCTCGCGCTGCGCCCTCTCCCTTCAGGAGAGACGCTCACGCTTCGCACCCCCTCTCCCCCGTCGAGGGGGAGAGGGCGGGGTGAGGGGGCAGCGTGAGGGGGCTACCGGGCGGGCCCGCCGAGGCGCGCGACGATGGCGTCCACGTCGTAGACGCAGCCGCCCCAGGCGCCGCCTCCGGCCTGCTGCAGCGCGGCCCAGAGCCGCGTGTCCTCGGGCAGCCCCGGATCGGGCGCCAGGTCCGGGCGCGGGGCGCGCGCGGCGAGCACCCGGGCGCCCTCCTCCGGGCCGAAGGTCCGCCCTTCGGCGCCGACCAGGTCGATGCGGCCCTCCAGGCGCAGCCGGTCCACCACGATCTGCACGAGATCACCCTCGCGCAGCCGGCCGATCGGCCCGCCCGCCAGCGCTTCCGGCCCGATGTGGCCGATGCAGGCGCCGGTGGAGACGCCCGAGAAGCGCGCGTCGGTGAGCACCGCCACGTGCTTGCCCCAGGACAGGTGCTTGAGCGCGGATGTGATCTGGTAGATCTCCTCCATCCCCGCCCCCAGCGGGCCGCGGCAGATCAGCACCATCACGTCGCCCGGCTTGATCCCCTCCGCGCCCGTGCTCTTGATGGCCGCGATCGCCGCGCGCTCGGTCGTGAACACGCGGGCGGGGCCGACCTTGCGGTAGACCCCGTCGGCGTCCACCACCGACGGATCGATCGCGGTGCTCTTGATCACCGCGCCCTCCGGCGCCAGGTTACCACGCGGGAAGGTCACGGTGCTGGTGAGCCCGCGCTCGCGCGCGCGCTCCGGCGCCATGATCACGTCGTCGGGATCCACCCCGTCCTGGGCCCGCAGGCGCTCGCGCAGCGCGGGGCGGCGCTCCGAACCCTCCCACCAGTCGAGCACCCGGCCCAGCGGCTCCCCGGACACGGTCAGGCAGCTCTCGTCGAGCAGCCGGTGGCGACGCAGGTGCAGCATCACCTCGGGCACCCCGCCGGCGAGGAAGAAGCGCACGGTGGGGTGATTGCGGGGCCCGTTCGGCAGCACGTCCACCAGCCGCGGCACGCGCCGGTTGACGTCGATCCAGTCCTGCACGGCCGGGCGCGGCAGCCCGGCCGCGTGCGCCACCGCGGTCAGGTGCAGCAGCAGGTTGGTGGAGCCGCCGACCGCCGCGTGCACGACCATCGCGTTGCGCACCGCGGCCTCGGTGACGACGTCCGCGGCGGTGACGCCGCGGGCGGCAAGCGCCACCAGGGCCCGCGCCGAGCGCCGGGCCATGTCGAGCCAGACCGGCTGCCCCGACGGCGCGAGCGCGGCGTGCGGCAGCGACAGCCCGAGCGCCTCCCCGACCACCTGGGAGGTGGCCGCGGTGCCGAGGAACTGGCAGCCGCCGCCCGGCGACCCGCAGGCGCGGCAGCCCAGCTCCGCCGCGCGCTCGAGCGTGAGCTCCCCGTGCGCGAAGCGGGCCCCGATGGACTGCACGGTGCCCGCGTCCTCCCCGTCGGTCGGCGGCAGGGTCACGCCGCCGGGCACCAGCACGCACGGCAGCTCCCGCAGCGCGGCCAGCGCCATCATCATGGCGGGGAGGCCCTTGTCGCAGGTGGCCACCCCGAGCACGCCCCGACGCGTGGGCAGCGAGCGGGCCAGACGGCGCAGCACCACCGCCGCATCGTTGCGGTAGGCGAGGCTGTCCATCATGCCGGGCGTGCCCTGGGTGCGACCGTCGCAGGGATCCGAGCAGAAACCGGCGAACGGCAGGCCACCCAGCTCCGCCAGCTCCTGCGCCGCCGCCTGCATGAGCAGCCCGATCTCCCAGTGCCCGGTGTGATAGCCCAGGGCGACCGGCTTGCCGTCGGCGGCGCGGATGCCGCCCTGGGTGGACAGCATGAGGAACTGGGGGCGGCCCAGTTCGCGCGGATCCCACCCCATCCCCGCGTTCTGGGTGAGGCCGAAGATGTCGCCGCTCGGGCTCTCGAGCAGCATCTCGGCGGTCAGCGGCAGGCGCCCCCCGGGCCCGTCGCCCGTCGTCCGGATCTCCCAGACACCCGGGTCGGACCGGACGATCTCCTCGAAGCCGATGACGGCGGCCTTTCCCGCGGTTCTCCCCATTTTGGTCTTCACGCCTCCCTGTTTTGGCCTGCGGGCCGACGGCCCGTGGCCGGCCCCCCTCGACATTTCGCCCACTTCCGGAACGCCGGCGCTGGCACCGGAGTTGCTCCCTGAGCGGGTCATGCTGAAGCGACTCGGGCTTCGGGTCCTCGACCTGATCGACCGCGTGCCCCTGGGATGGCTGCTGCCGCGCCGCCAGCCGGTCCCGCTGCGCGTCCGTCGTCCCCGCCACCCCTTCGCGGGCTAGCCCTGGTGCGATGAGCCCCGGAGGCCATCTCGTCACCACCGCCGTCGCGTGCGCCGGCGCCTACGCGGCGACCGGCAGCGTCGCGCTCACCGCGGGGCTCGCCGCCGGCGGCTTCCTGATCGACGTCGACCACATGATCGACTACGTGCTCGTCGAGCGTCAGCGCGATCTCCGTCCCGGGAGCTTCCTCCGCTACTACCTCGGCGGCAAGGTGGAGCGCGCCGTGCTCGTGCTGCACTCCTATGAGCTGCTGGCGCTGCTGGCCGCCATCTCTTGGCTCACCGGCGCGGAGTGGCTCTGGGGCTGGGTGTTCGGCATGATGCTGCACCTGCCGCTCGACATCCTCTTCAACGGCAAGTTCGCCTCGGGCGGGCTCGTGTCGTTCTACAGCTTCACGGTGCGGGCCCGCGCCGGCTTCCGCATCCGCCGCTTCGCGGATCGGCCGGTGCGCCCGGTGACCGAGGGCTTCTGGGCCCCGTTCTTCCGGGGCGCCCAGCTGGACGCCCCGCCCGCCGAGGGGGCGCCCCGCCCCGCCGCCGACCCGGTCCGCGGCTAGCCGCCGGTCGGCGGCGGCTCGCTCAGCAGCATCCAGTCGTCGATCCCCTCCACCGCCGGCGCGGCCTTGCTGCTCGTCGTCAAGGTCCGCCCCTTGCTCGGGGAGAACCACACGAACTCGGTGGCCGCGGCGGATCCGGGCTCGGCCGGCTCGGCGATCTCGGGCCCCGTCGTGCCGCTCTCGCGCCGCTCGGCGCGGCGTGCCTTCTTGGCTTCCTGCTTGGCCTTGCGCTGGTCTTCCTTGCGGCGCCGGTCGCCGCGGTACATGCCGGGGTTTGGCATCAGGTCTCCCCGCTACCCTCTGCTTCTCTCAAGCATCGTCATATCCGCTCGGCTCGCCTTCGGCTGCACCTCGCCCTACATTACGGGCCCGATGATCCACGGGGCGAACTCCTCCTCGCCGACCCCGGAGAGCTCGCTCTTGCTCCGCTTGCCGGAGGCGACCGCCACGATCTCCTCGAGGATCTGCCGGCCGACCGCGGGCAACGGCGTGCCCTCCAGGATTACCCCGCAGTTGATGTCCATGTCCTCCTCCATGTGGCGGTACATGAGGCTGTTGGTCGCCAGCTTGATGGAGGGCACGGGCTTGCAGCCGAACACCGATCCCCGGCCGGTGGTGAAGCAGATCAGGTTGCAGCCGCCGGCCACGAGCCCGGTGATGGACACCGGGTCGTGCCCGGGCGTGTCCATGAACACGAACCCGCGGGTGGTGATGGGCTCCCCGTACTGGAACACGTCCATCATCGGCGTGGTGCCGCCCTTGGTGACGCCGCCCAACGACTTCTCGTAGACGGTGGTGATCCCGCCCGCCTTGTTACCGGGGGCGGGATTGTTGTCCATGGCCTCGATACCGCGGCAGTACCACTCCCACCACTTGTAGCGGTCGATCAGCTTCTTGGCCACCCCCTCGTTGATGGCCCGCCGGATCAGCAGGTGCTCGGCACCGTAGATCTCGGGAGTCTCCGCGAGCACCCCGGTGCCGCCGTAGCGCACCAGCTCGTCCACCGCCCAGCCGAGCGCGGGGTTCGCGGTGATGCCGGAGGCGCCGTCGGAGCCGCCGCAGTTGGTGGCGAGGGTGATCTCCGACACCGGCTGCTTCGTGCGCCGCGCCGCGTCGGCCTGCGGCAGGAGCTTCGCGACCTCGCGCGCCGCGGTCTCCACCGTCTTGCGGATCCCACCCGCCTCCTGGATGTTGACCAGGAAGGGCCGGCGCTCGGGATGCCCCGGCGCGGCCATGCGCTGGCGATCCACCATGACCGCGGCCTGGTTCACCTCGCAGCCCAGCCCGATCAGGATGTAGGCCGCCACGTTGGGATGCTTGGCGTAGCCGGCCAGCACCCGCTGCAGGGCCAGGTGGTCCTCGCCGAAGAGCTTGGTGCCACAGCCCGACTTGTGGGTGATCGCGAGGACGCCGTCGACGTTCGGGTAGTCCTTCTGCACGTCGCGGAAGCGCTCCTTGACGAACTGGCTCACGCTCGCCGAGCAGTTGACCCCGGAGATGACCGCCACGTAGTTGCGCGTACCCACCCGGCCGTCTTCCCGCAGGTAGCCGTCGAAGTAGCGCATGTCGGCCGGAGGGTAGAAGGCCACCGGCCGCACGTCGGTGCCGACCTCGTACTCCTGGCGCCGGTCGCCCACCGCCACGTTCTGGGTGTGGACGTGATCCCCCACCTCGATGTCGGCGGTGGCGAAGCCGATGGGCTGCCCGTAGCGACGCACCGCCTCGCCGGCCCGCCGGGCACGCCGCGCCACCTTGTGGCCGGGACGGATGGCCTGCCGCACCTCGATGCGGGCGCCGGCGTCCTCGAGGACGGTGCCGGCCGGGATCTCCTTCTTGGCGATGGCCACGTCGTCCTCGGGCCTGAGGACGATCGCCACGTCGGTGAGCGCGTACGTCGCCATGTCTCGTCGTCTCCCTTCCCTCAGGGCGAGGGGCGGTGAGGGGTAGCCCACTCTACCGTCACCGCTCCCGCCTAGGCAAGCGGGGCGGCGATTGACCGGCCGGCGCCGCGAGACTAGACTGCGTCGGTCATGTCCTTCACCGAAGGCGCCGTCCGGGTCAACCGCCTCTCGCTGCACTATCTCGACTGGGGGCCGCCCGCGGCGCCGCCGGTCGTCCTCCTGCACGGTATCACCGGCCACGCGCGGGTCTGGGACCACCTGGCCGAGCGCCTCGTGCCCGCCCGCCGCGTGCTCGTGCTCGATCAGCGGGGCCACGGCGACAGCGACCCCGCCCCCGACGACGACTACCGGGTGGGCACCATGGCCGACGACCTGGCCGCCTTCGCGGGGAGCCTTGGGCTCGAGCGCTTCGCGCTCCTCGGGCACTCCATGGGCGGCCGGATCGCGATCCAGTACGCGGCCGGGCACGCGGGCCGGCTCGAGCGGCTGGTCGTGGTGGACATCGGCCCCGACATCAACCTGGCCGGCCTGCAGCGCGTGCGCGACATGATGGCCAACGCCCCCGAGCGGATCGAGAGCGAGGAGTGGGCGGTCGAGTACGTGCGCCGCGCCAACCCGGCCCAGGATCTCGACCAGTTGCGCCACCGCGTGCGGCACGGCCTCCGCCGGACCCCGGAGGGCGAGCTGACGTGGAAGTACGCCAAGGGGCTGCGCGACATGATGCGCGCGGGCCGGCGGGACCCGGTGGACCTGTGGGAGCCGCTGCCCCGCATCCCCTGCCCGACCCTGATCGTGCGCGGAGCGGACAGCGACATCCTCTCGCCCGAGGTCGCGAAGAAGATGACCGAGCGCCTGCCCGACGGGCGCCTCGTGGAGATTCCGGGCGCGGGGCACACCGTGCCCGCGGACCGGCCGGACGACTTCGTCCGGCACGTCCGCGCCTTCCTCGCCTAGGCCCCTTCCGATCGGCTAGCGCGCGCGCAGCTTGCGGGCGGCCTCGGCCCGCATGCGCTGCATCGCGCTGGTCTCCTGGTCCGCGTAGCGCTCCTCGGCCCAGGGCTCGGCGCGCATGTGGTAGCCGTTGAGCTCCCAGAAGCCCGGCGCGTTCACGTCGAGGAACTCGAAGCCGCGGACCCACTTCGCGCTCTTCCAGAAGTAGAGCCGGGGCACCACCAGCCGGAGCGGGCCCCCGTGCTCGGGGGTGAGATCCTGCCCGTCGTGCTTGAGAGCGAGCAGGACGTCGTCCCCCACGAGGTCCTCGAGGGGCAGGTTCGTGGTGTAGTCGGGATCGGCGTGGATCAGGGCGTAGCGCGCCTCGGGCTTGAGCCGCACCCGCCGCAGGATCTCCCGGACGCGCACGCCCTCGAAGCGGTTGTCCAGGCGCGACCAGCGCGTCACGCAGTGGATGTCGCAGGTGACCCCGGCGCGCGGGAGGGCGAGGAGCTCGGCCCACGTGAAGGTCACCTCCTCCTCCACGAGCCCGAAGCACCGGAACGTCCACGTCCGGGGATCGAAGCGCGGCGTGCGGCCGTAGGTGAGCACCGGCCACTTCTTGGTCAGCACCTGGCCGGGCGGGGTGCGCCGGGCCAGCTCGTCCGCGGTCTCGCTCATGGTCCGCTCCTCTCGGCGACGAACCGGTAGCCCTGCCCGTGCGCGGTCAGGATGTGCGCCGGCCGCTCCGGGTCGTCCTCGAACTTCTGCCGCAGCCTCAGGATGTGGGTGTCCACCGTCCGGGTGGTCGGGAACCGCTCGTAGCCCCACACCTCGTCGAGCAGCCGGTCCCGGGTGATGACCTCCCCCGGGTGCTCCACCAGGTACCGGAGCAGGTCGAACTCCTTCCGGGTGAGCCGCACCTCGCGCCCCCCCTTGAAGGCCTGGCGGGCTCGAAGGTGCAGGCGCACGTCGCCGAAGGCGAACTCCTCGAACTTCTGCCGCGGGCCGGGCCGGCGAAGCACCGCGCGGATGCGCGCCATCAGCTCGCGCAGGCTGAACGGCTTGGTGACGTAGTCGTCCGCCCCCAGCTCGAGCCCGAGCACCCGGTCCACCTCCGCGCCCCGCGCGGTCAGCATGATCACCGGGACGTCGAGGCCCCGGCGCCGCAGCTCGCGGCAGAGATCCCAGCCGCTCATCCCCGGCATCATCACGTCGAGCAGGATCAGGTCCGGCGCCTCCGACAGCGCCAGGGCCAGGCCCTTCCTGCCGTCACCCGCGGTGACGGTCTGGTAGCCCTCGAACTGGAGGTTGTCCTCCAGCCCGCGCAGCATCTCGGGCTCGTCGTCCACGATCAGGATGCGCGGCATGTCATCTCGCGCCGGGGAGGT
>DATIFV010000132.1:0-2192 GCA_035455085.1 Candidatus Methylomirabilota bacterium
AGACCGCGGCGATCGCCCAGCGGGCGGTCGACCGCAGCGGCCTGCCCGAGCTGCTGGCCGGCCAGGGCGCGCGCAGCCCCAAGCGCTGGGCCGACGAAAGCGCCCGCTTCGTGCGCGAGCTGCCCGGCGTGGTGCAGATCAAGGTGTGGGATCCCCAGGGGAACGTGGTGTGGGCGGTGCAGGCCGGTGGGGTCGGGCAGCACTCCGACGGTCAGGAGCTGCGCGATGCCCTCGCGGGCCGGGTGGCCGTCCGCTTCACCGCGCTGGCGCCGCCCACCGCGACGGCCGAGAACTTCGTCGCGCCGAACGTGGCCGACCTGTACGTGCCGGTCTACAGCCCCGGCGTGGCCCGCGTGGTCGGCGTGGTCGAGCTCTCGCAGGTGCCGCTCCGGATGGACGCGGCCATAGAACGCTGGAGCCAGGTCGCCTGGATCATCGCCTTCGCCACCGGCGGCATCCTCTGCCTGATCCTCCTGCCCGCGGCCTGGCGCAGCCACCGCCGGGTCCGCGCGGAGGCCAGCTCGACCGCGCAGCGCTCGGCCCAGCGCACCCAGGAGCTGCAGCGCACCACCGAGCAGCTGCGGGAGGCGCTGAAGGCGGTCAAGCAGCGCGCCGAGGAGACCGACCGGATGCTCGAGGTGACGGAGGCCATCGGCTCCGCGCTCGAGCAGAAGCAGCTGTTCGAGGTCATCGCCCACGGAGCCGCGCGCGCCTGCCGCGTCGACCGCTGCTCGATCTTCCTCCGCGACAAGTCGGGCCAGCTCATGGTGCCGGTCAGCTCGCAGCTCGCCGACCAGAGCACCGCGGCCACCAGCGGGGACGGGGCCGAGTCCCTGCGGGCCCTGGCCCTGGAAGAGATGCCGCCCTTCCTCCTGGAGGCGGTGCGCCGCCAGGAGCCGGTGGTGATCTCCGATCCCGGCAGCGACCCGCGGGTGCCCCAGGGATGGGTCGGCCTCTTCCAGGCCAAGTCCGCGCTGGTGGTGCCCCTCATCCATCAAGGCCGCACCGCCGGCGTCCTCATCCTGGATCACCTGAAAACGCTCCACGTCTTCACCGACGAGGAGATCCGCCTGGCCACCACGCTGGCCGCCCAGGCCGCGGTCGCGCTCGAGAAGGCGCGTCTGTACGACGAGATCCAGCAGCGCCTGCAGCAGACCGAGACGCTGCTGGCGGTCAGCCAGGCGATCGGCTCCGCGCCCGACCTCACCGAGGCCATCCGGCGGACGACCCGGGAGATGGTGCGCATCCTGGGCGCGGACGTGGGCGTCGCCTGGTGCGTGACACGCGGCGGGGACCGCTTCATTCCCCTGGCCGGCTACCACGTGCCGCGGGACCTGCGGGAGTCGCTCTCCGGCCTGCCCCTGGCCCCCGACGATCCGCTCATCGACCTGGTCAAGCGCCTCCGCACCGCGCTGCAGTCGAGCAACAGCAAGACCGACCCGCGCTTCAACCAGCCGGCGCTCAACCTGATGCCCCACACCTCGCTCCTGGTGCAGCCGGTCCAGGTCAGCGACGAGCTGCTCGGCGTCTTCGCGATCGCCTGGGTCCGCGAGGCCCACGCCTTCACGATGGACGACCTGCGGCTGGCCGACGGCATCGCCAAGCAGGCCGCGGTGGCCATCGAGCTGCACCGCACCCAGCGGCACATCATCGAGCAGGAGCGGCTGAACGCGGTCGGCAAGATGGCGAGCGGCCTCGCCCACGACTTCAACAACGCGCTGGTGCCGATCTCCGGTTACGCCGAGATGCTGCTCGAGCATCAGGAGATCCTCCAGGACGCGGCCAAGGCCACCAAGTACCTGAAGCTGATCATGACCGGGGTGGAGGACGCGGCCAGCGTGGTGAGCCGCCTGCGCGAGTTCTACCGCAAGCGCGAGGAGGGCGAGACCTACCGCCCGCTCTCCCTCAACCAGATGGTCGAGCAGGCGGTGGCCCTCACCCGCCCCCGGTGGCGCGACGAGGCCCTCGGCAGCGGTCGGACGATCCTGGTCGAGGCCGACATGCGGCCGATCCCCAAGATCCTGGGCAGCGAGTCCGAGCTGCGCGAGCTCCTGACCAACCTCATCTTCAACGCGGTCGACGCGATGCCGGAGGGCGGCACCATCCGGATCCGGACCGGCATGCGCGAGGCGGCCGGCGAGGAGCCGCGCACGGCGCCGCCCGTACCGCAGGTCTTCCTGGAGGTGAGTGAC
>DATIFV010000133.1:0-19023 GCA_035455085.1 Candidatus Methylomirabilota bacterium
CGGGGCGGCCGCCACCGACGGGCCCGCCGCCGGGGGCGGTGCGGGAGCGACGCCCGCCGCGACCGGCGCGCCCGCGGTCTCGGCGGCGAGGTCGGCCCGGTAGCGGGCCACGTCGACCCCGCAGCGCGGACAGCGCGTGCCCCCGACCGGTGCCCAGCCGCAGTGCGGACATGCCGACGACATCGGCGCGTATGGTAGCACGGCCCCCGCGCGCGCCCCGGCGGGACCGCACGGTATAATGCGCGCCATGATCTCGGTCGCGGACGCGCAGGCGCACATCCTGGCCCAGGTCACCCGCGTCGCGCCGCCCGAGGTGGTCGCGGTGCGCTCCGGGCTCGGCCGCGTGCTCGCCGAGGACGTCCGCGCCGCCTTCGACGTGCCGCCCACCGACAACTCGGCGGTGGACGGCTACGCGGTCCGCTCGGAGGACATCCCGCCGAGCGGGGTCCGGGAGCTCACGGTGATCGCGGATCTGGCCGCGGGCGCGGTCTTCGACGGCACCCTCGGGCCCGGCGAAGCCCTGCGCATCATGACCGGCGCGCCGATGCCCGCGGGTGCGGGCACCGTCTACGCGCAGGAGGTCGTGGAGCGGAGCGGACGGACCGTGCGGATTACCTCCGGTCCGACCGGAGTCAACGTACGGTATCGCGGCGAGGACGTCCGGGCCGGCTCGGTCGTGCTGGCCGCGGGCACCGTGCTGCGGCCCCAGGAGCTGGGCGTGGCCGCGTCGCTCGGGCTGCCGCAGCTCCTGGTGCGCCAGCGCCCGCGGGTGGCGATCCTCTCCACCGGCGACGAGGTGGCGGAGCCCGGGGATCCCCGCAAGCCCGGGCAGATCTTCGACTCGAATCGCTTCTCGCTACACGGTCTGGTGCAGGCCGCGGGCGGGCAGAGCACCGATCACGGGATCGTGCCCGATCGCTACGACCTTCTGGAGGCGCGCCTGCGCGAGGCCGCCGCCACCGCCGAGGTCGTGCTCACCTCGGGCGGGGTCTCGGTCGGCGACCACGACCTCGTGAAGGAGGTGCTCCAGGGCGCGGGTGGTATCGATTTCTGGCAGGTGGCGATGCAGCCGGGCCGGCCCCTCGCGGTGGGGCGGATCGGCGCCGCCCACTTCTTCGGGCTGCCCGGCAACCCGGTGGCCTCGATGCTGACGTTCCACCTCTTCGTGCGGCCCGCGCTGTGGAAGCTCGCCGGGCGGCGGGAGCTGTTTCCGCCCCGCTTCCACGCGGTTGCGATGGAGCCGATGCGCAAGAAGCCGGGCCGGCGGGAGTTCAAGCGCGGCATCCTGTCCTACTCGGGCGAGCGCTGGGAGGTGCGGATCACCGGCCCCCAGGGCTCGGGCATCCTCACCTCGATGACCCTGGCCAACTGCTTCGTGGTGATCGAGGAAGAGCGGGGCGACGTGCAGGCGGGCGACACCGTGTCGGTCGAGCCCTTTGCCCTCGCCTGAGCCGGGCGCGCATGCCCCACGGCATCGAGACCCGGCTGATCGAGACCGTCACCCCGATGGTGCGCGAGCTGGTCACCACCCGGGCGCGCACGCTCGCCGACCTGCGCTACGCCGACGTCCGGCTCGAGATCGGCGAGGGCAAGTTCGCGGGAGCCGAGAACGGGGAGGTCCGGACCGCGGGCGACGACTACGCCTTCGCGGTCGGCATCCGGGTCCTCGCGGGCCGCCGCATGATCGCGCCCGGCTACTTCGGGCGGAGCCTGGGCGCCGCCGACGTCCCGGAGCTCGGCCGGCTGCTGTGGGAGGGGCTGCTGGCCGCCTACCGGCGGGCCATGGCCAACGCGGAGCTCAAGGCCGAGGTGAAGGGCAAGTTCGGCGCCCTCGGCGACGCTCTCGCCGACACGCGCCTGCATCCGGTCCAGGTGCGCCAGGACACGGTGGCCGCCGTCTTCGCGGTGGATCCCCGGGGCGTCGCACTCGACGAGATGCAGCGGCTCTCCACCGAGGTCTCCCGGCGGGTGGCCGCCCTCGACGCGCGGATCGCCTACAACTACGCCTCGACCACGACCGAGCTGACCCGCGAGCTCTTCGCCTCGTCGGAAGGCGCCCTCATCGACCAGTCGTTCGCGCTCACGCAGGGGCTCTGCTACGTGGTCGCCACCGGGCCCGGCACCAGCCAGGAGATCTACGACGTGCTCGGGCACCAGCGCGGGTGGGAGATCCTGACCGCGGGGGTGTCCGAGCCTCTGCTCGAGTTCCCGCCCTTCCCGGACTTCGCGGTCGCCCTGGCCCGCGACGCGGTCGCGCTGGCGGCCGCACCGGCGCTGACCCCGCCCGCGGGCGAGGTGCCGGTGGTGACCGATCCCCACTACAACACGCTGCTCTCCCACGAGATCATCGGGCATCCGGTGGAGCTCGATCGCGGGCTCAAGATGGAGACCGCCTACGCTGGCCGCTCCTGGCTCTTGCGCGGCCTGGACGACACCCAGCTCGGCAAGCGCGTGGCTTCCCCGCTCGTCACCGCGTTCTCCGATCCCGCACTGCCCGGCTACGGCCACTACGCCTACGACCACGAGGGCACGCCCGCGCGCCGGGTGGTGCACATCGATCGGGGGGTCTTCACCGGCTTCATGAACAGCCGGCAGACCGCGGCGGTCTTCGGCGGCGAGCCCAACGGGCACTGGAAGGCCACCGACCCCGCGCTGGTGCCCCTGGTGCGCATGTCCTCGACGGTGTTCGCGGCCGGCGGGGCGGAGCCCGCGGACCTCATCAAGGAGGTCGACCGCGGCTACTACCTGGTGGGCCATCGCACCCCGTCCATCGCGGAGAGCCGCGAGAACTTCCGGATCTCGGCCCGCAAGGTCTACGAGATCCACCGCGGCGAGATCGGCCGCCTCTACCGCGACGGGGGCATCATGGCCGACAGCCGCGGCTTCCTGCTGCACGTGGACGGGGTCGGTCGCGACTTCCGTCTCTACCCGATCCCGAACTGCGGCAAGGGCCAGCCGATGCAGACGCGCCGGCTCGGCAACGGCGGGCCGACCCTGCGCAGCCGCGCCGTCGTCACCGGCGGGGCGTAGCGCGGTGGACCTGGCCCGGGTGGTCCGGGAGGCGCTCGGCCGCCTCGCCGCCGAGCCCGGGGTGCGCGAGGTCGAGGTGTTCGCCGCCTTCAACCGGTCGCTGCTCGCGCGGCTCTGCTACACCTCGCACATCCCCTGCAACGGCGTCGAGGAGCCCAAGTCCGTCGAGCGGGCCGGGCTCGGGGTGCAGGCGGTGTTCGACGCGCCCGACGGGCGCCCGCGGGTGGGCTTCGGCGCGGAGCCGAGCGATCTCACCGCCGCGGGCGCCCTGCGCGCGCTCGCCAAGGCGCGCCAGGCCGCGGTGCACGATCCCGAGTTCCACTCGCTGCCGCGGCCCACCGGCGAGCCCCGGATCGCCGCCGACCTGCACGATCCGCGGCTCATGGGCGTGGCGGATCGCGAGCTGGTGGAGGCGGGCTGGAAGGTGATCGGCGGCGGGCTGCGCGCTTTCATGGCGTCGTCCCGGCTCGCCGAGCTGGCGGGCAACGACGCCGGGCTCAACCGGCTCGGCCTGATCCTGGGCGGCGACGTCACGATCGTGCAGTCGCGCGTGGCGGTGGCCTCCAGCGCCATGCCCACCCCCCAGACCGACGACTCCACGTACCTGTCCGCCTCGACCACCGCCATGGTGGAGGCCCGCGACGCCAAGGGCTCCGGATGGTCGATCTGCACCCGGCTCGAGCAGCTCACCGAGGAGGCCGGCGCCGAGGCCGCGGGCAACGCGGTGGCCGCGATGGACGGCGAGCGGCTGCCCTCGGGGGACTACCCGGTGATCTTCGGGCCGCAGCCGGTCGCCGACCTCTGCAACAACCTGATCCTGCCCGCCTGCCAGGCGGGCTCGTTCTTCTCCTCGAGCACGCCGTTCCTGGGCCGGCTCGGCCGGCCGGTCGCCGCGCGCGGGCTCAGCATCTACGATCACGGCGCCCTGCCCGGGCTGGCCGGCTCGCGCTCCATCACGTGCGAGGGCCTGCCCACCGGTCGCACCGACCTCATCAAGGACGGGGTGCTGGCGGGGCTGCTGAGCCACTGGTACGACACGCAGCGACTGCTCCACGATCCCGCGGCGCGCGCCAAGCTCGGCGTGGAGGCGGCGGCGGCGGTGCCCGCCCTCGTGCCCCGCAACGGCTTCCGCGGCGACGGCGGATCCGGCCGGGGGTTCGACACCACCCCGGGAACGTCGGCGTCCAACGTCATCGTCGAGGGCGCCGGGGCGGTCTCGCTCGCCGAGCTCGCCGCGCGCGTGGGCAACGGCCTCTACGTCGGGCGCATCTGGTACACGTACCCGATCAACGGGTTGCGGGCCGGAGACTTCACTTGTACGGTGGTGGGAGATTCCTTTATCATCCGCGACGGCCGCGTCGCGGCTCCCCTCCGGGCCAACGCGGTGCGGATCAACGACAACCTGACGCGGCTGCTCGAGGCGGTGATGGGCGTCACCAAGGACTCGCGCGCCACGCAGGTGTGGGGAGCCGACGAGGTGGTGTATGCCCCCTCGATCGCGGTGAGCGGCGTGCACGTGGACGCGATCGCACCCTTCATGGAGGTACTGGCCTGATGCCGAATCCGGATCTGGGGAAGCTCGAATCCATCGCCCGCGAGGGGCGGGCGCAGATCATCCGGATGCTGACCCACGCGGGCTCCGGACATCCCGGCGGCTCGCTCTCCGTGATCGACATCCTCACCGTCCTCTTCTTCAGTCGCCTGCGCTACGATCCCCGCCGGCCCCAGTGGGAGGATCGGGACCGCTTCGTCCTCTCCAAGGGACACTGCGTGCCGGCCCAGTACTACTGCATGGCCAAGGCCGGCTTCTTCCCCATGGAGCGCCTGATCACCCTCCGCAAGCTCGGCAGCCCGCTACAGGGCCATCCGGACCGGGTCATGCTGCCGGGCATCGAGGCGGCGACCGGCTCGCTCGGACAGGGGCTCTCGGTCGCGACGGGCATGGCCCTCGGCGCCCGGCTCGCCGGCAAGGCGTTCCGGGTGTACTGCGTGCTCGGCGACGGGGAGATCCAGGAAGGCCAGGTGTGGGAGAGCTTGATGTCGGCCCCGAAGCTGGGAGCGCCGGACCATCACCTGGACAACCTCTGCGTCATCCTCGACTACAACGGCATCCAGCTCGACAGCTTCGTGAAGAAGATCCTCGACCTCGAGCCGGTGACCGACAAGCTCAAGGCCTTCGGCTGGCCGGTGCTCGAGGTCAACGGGCACGACCTCGCCCAGGTGGACAAGGCCCTGGACCAGGCCGAGGCCACCCGGGGCCTGCCGACGTTCATCGTGGCCCACACCGTCAAGGGAAAGGGCGTGTCCTTCATGGAGAACGATCCCGAGTGGCACGGCAAGTCGCCCAAGCCGGACGAGGCGGTGCGGGCCCTGCGGGAGATCGCGGGCACCTCTCCGCCGGCCTGGGCCGAGCCGATCATCGCGGAGCTCTCCGCCCTGGGGAAGAAGTGATGCCGGCCAAGGCCTCGCGCGCCGCCTTCGGAGAAGCCCTGATCGAGCTGGGCGCCACGGACGAGCGGATCGTCACGCTCGATGCCGATCTCTCCAAGTCCACCATGACCGCCGGCTTCGCCAAGAGGTATCCGGGCCGCGCCTTCAATCTGGGCATCGCGGAGTCCGGGATGATCGGGGTCGCCGCCGGCCTGGCCCTGACCGGGCGCGTGCCGTTCGCGTGCTCGTTCGCCTGCTTCCTGGTGGGGCGGTTCGAGACCATCCGGGTCTCGGTCGCCTACACCGACGCGCCGGTGAAGCTGGTCGGCACCCACGTGGGCGTGGCCATCGGCGAGGACGGCTATACCCAGATGGGCCTCGAGGACATCGCCTGCCTGCGCGCGCTGCCCAACATCCCCATCGTGCAGCCGGCCGACGAGCTCGAGACCCGGCAGGCGGTGGCCTACGCGGTGGAGCACCCGGGGCCGCTCTACCTGCGGCTCACGCGGCAGAACCTGGAGCCGGTGCACGAGGCGGGCTACCGCTTCCGGTTCGGCAAGGCCGACGTGCTGCGCCCCGGCAACGACGTCACGCTCCTGACCACTGGCGGACCGGTCTGGAACGCGCTGGAGGCGGCCAAGAAGCTCGCGGGCGACGGTATCCACGCGGAGGTCATCAACATCGCGACGGTCAAGCCGCTGGACGAGGAGGCGATCCTCCGCTCGGCGGGTCGCACCGGGCACGTGATGACCGTGGAGGACCACAGCATCCACGGTGGGCTCGGGAGCGCGGTGGCGGAGCTGCTCGGCGAGGTGATGCCGACGCCGATGAAGCGCCTCGGGGTGACCACCTTCGGCGAGTCCGGGGACCCGAAGGGCCTCTACGCCAAGCACGGTCTCGATGCGGACGGGATCGTCGCGAGCGTACGCAAGTTCCTCAGCCGCTAGGAGGGCGCGGATGAGGGCCCATCTGCTTCGTTGGGGCCCTCGTCCGCACGCTCGACGTACAGAGAGTACGCCTCGCGTGCGGAACTTCGGGCCCCGCCTCGCATCTGGACCCTCCTCCACGCCCTCCTCGGGTGCTACCCTGCCCGCATGATCGCGGCGGTGGCGTCGTCGCTGCACGTGCTCGCGCTGGCTATCGGGCTGCCCGCGGTCTTCCTGCGGGGCCGGGCCCTGAAGGGGCGGCTCGACGACGACGGGCTGCGCCGGGTGCTGGCCGCGGACAACGTCTGGGGGCTCGCGGCCGGGCTCTGGATCGTCACCGGACTGCTGCGGGCCTTCGGGGGGCTCGAGAAGGGGACCGAGTTCTACCTCCGGTCTCCCCTCTTCTGGGTGAAGATGGCGCTGTTCGCGGTGATCCTCCTGCTCGAGATCCGCCCCATGGTCACCCTCATCCGGTGGCGCGTCCGGCTCGGCCGCGGCGAGACGGTCGACTCGAGCGCGGCGCTCGCCCTGTACACCCTCAACCACATCGAGCTGGCCCTGGTGGTCGTGATGGTCTTCGTGGCCAGCCTGATGGCCCGCGGCATCGGCTTCTCGTGATCTGCGCCCCGGCGCCACCCGCAGGGAAGCGGCGAATCACGCGCGAGGCGGAGTGCAGATCAGGAGAGAGCCCCGCCTACTCAGAGAGCTTGAGGAGGAGGCCGGTGCGGCGGGAGCGGGTGATCGCGGCGGCCAGCGCCCAGTGCGCGAGGACCGTGTAGCCGAGCACGAGCGCGAATCCGGTGGCGAAGGGGTGGGAGAACTGGGCCGGGAAGCCGTAGCCGGCCCGGATCCCGTCCAGAAAGTAGGTCAACGGGATCGCCGCCGAGACCGCCTGCACCCAGCCGGGCAGCACCGAGATCGGATAGTAGATCCCGGCCAGCATCACGAAGAAGTTCACCGCGGCCCACGCCGAGGTCTCGGCGCGCGTGCCGAAGAGCACCACCAGCGCGCACACCAGGAGCCCGATCACGAGGGCGGTCAGGAAGCAGCCCAGCAGGAAGAGGCCCACCCGCAGCGGCCCGCCCCCCATGAAGTCGAAGCCGAAGGCCCGTCCCCCGATCACCGCCATGAGCGCCCACACGAGCACGCCCCGCCCGACTCCGACCAGCCACGAGCCGAGGGCGAGGTGGTGGATGCGCACCGGGGTCAGGAACTGGTGCTTCATGGACTTGGACCAGATGTCGAAGAGCACCGCGTAGGCGACGTCGAGCTGGCAGACCTGGACCGCGGACAGCGCGATGGTGCCCACCAGGATGAACGCGGTCATCTCGGGGGTGAGGTCGAGGAAGCGGGTGAGCAGGCCGTGGGAGAGCATGGCCACTCCCGGCCAGAACGTCAGCTCGAAGACGAAGAAGACGTTCCGTCGCGCCATGATCAGGTTGCGGTAGGCGAAGGCGAGGATCCGTACCCACTCCTCGGCCCAGACCTGCGCCGGCCGCGGCGGACTCCCGACCTCAGCGCGCGAGCTCAACGAAGACCTCCTCGAGGTCGGGCTCGCGCACCTGGCAGTCGCGGATGAGCGTGCCCCGGTCGCACAGCCACTTCAGGATGTCGCCGAGACGCTTCTCCGCGGAGTCCACCGTGCACTCGACCAGGTCGCCGCGCCTCTGCGCCGCCAGCACCCCCGGCAGGTCGGCGAGGCCCGCGGGCGCCGCGGGCTCCAGCCGCAGGACGATCACGTCGCCGAGCCGGATCTGGCGCTGGAGCTCGTCCGCGGTGCCCTCGGCCAGGATGCGACCGCCCTTGATGAAGGCGATCCGGTCGCACAGCTCCTCGGCCTCCCGCATGTAGTGGGTGGTGAGGATGATGGTGGTGCCCCGCTCCCGGCGCAGCGCGCCGATCTGGGCGCGGATGCGGATGGAGACGTCCGGATCCAGGCCGAGCGTCGGCTCGTCCAGGAAGAGCACCTCCGGGTCGTTGAGGAGGGCCTTGGCCAGGGCGAGCCGCTGCTTGAGCCCGGTGGAGAGCTCGTTGTACTCGGTCTTGAGATGCGGCGTCAGCTCGAAGCGCTCGAGAAGCTCGTCGACCCGGCGCCTGAGCGAGCGCCCATGGAGGCCGTAGAGCCGCCCGTAGAAGGCGAGCACCTCCCCCGGGCGCAGGCTCCAGACGAACGAGGCGTTCCCGCTCGCCATGTTGAGGCGGCGGCGGATCGCGAACGCCTCGCGGACCACGTCGTGGCCCAGGATCGTCGCCGACCCGCGGTCGGGCAGGAGCAGCGTCGCGAGGATGGACAGCAGGGTGGTCTTGCCGGCCCCGTTGGGGCCGAGGAGGCCGAAGATGGCGCCGCGCGGTACCTGCAGGCTCGCGCCGCGCAAGGCGGCCGTCTCCCGACGGCGGAGCCATCCGCTGCGGAAGGTCTTGGCGAGATCGCGCGCTTCGACCGCGAGGGCGGGGACCGGCATGATCGGCTCATCGTACCACGGGGCCTCCCGCGCTTCCGGCGGCGGCCCTGCCTCGTTTGCCGAGCGGGAACCGATCTGATAGAACCTCTCCCGTGGAGCCGACGGGGCCCGCGACCACCACCTGGACGTGCGCGGCCGGCACGCTCGGCCCGGGCGAGAGCGTCAAGTTCGAGCTCACCCGCGAGGGCCGGCGCGTCCACGCCTTCCTGGTGAACCACGAAGGGGGCCACCACGCCTACGTCAACCGCTGCCCGCACGCGGGCACGCCCCTCGACTGCTGGCCCAACGAGTTCTTCACCGAGGACGGCCGTCACCTCATCTGCGCCACCCACGGCGCGGTGTTCGCTCCCGACACCGGCCTGTGTCTCGAGGGGCCCTGCCCGGGCGCGCGCCTCGAGCGGCTGCCGGTGGCGCTGCGCGGGAGCGAGGTGGTAGTGGGCCCGTGACCCCCGCCGACGCGCGCGCCGAGGTCGAGGAGGCCAACGCCCGCTTCTACCGGGTCTTCGAGAGCCTCGATCTGCGCCGGATGGAGGAGATCTGGGCCCACGACGAGCACGTGCGCTGCGTGCATCCCGGGTGGTGTCGGCTCGCGGGGTGGGACGCGGTCCGGCACTCCTGGGAGGTCATCTTCAAGAGCAGCCACGAGATGCGCTTCAGCATCACCGACGTCCACACCGGGGTGGAGGGCGATCTCGGGTGGGTCACCTGCACCGAGAACATCCTGTCGGAGGCCCGCGGCAACATCTCGGTGACTTCGCTGCTGGCCACCAACATCTTCGAGCGGAGCGGCGGGGACTGGCTCCTCGTCCACCATCACGCCTCCCACATCCTCGCCGGCGACCCGTCGGCGGGGCCTGACGCGGCCGGAGGGCCACCATGAACCCGGTCAAGGACGCGAGTCACCTCTACGAGGTCGAGCGGCGGGCCCGTCACGCCGAGCGGCCCGGCTTCCGCATCACCGAGCTGCAGATCGGCCCGCGCCAGCGGGTGCCCTGGCACTACCACACCAGCATCCGCGACACCTTCTACGTGCTGGAGGGCCGGCTGCGCCTGTTCCTGCGCGATCCCGAGGAGGAGGTGCGGCTCGCGCCCGGCGACTCCTACGCGGTGCGCGCGGGACGCCCGCACCTGGTCACCAACGGCGGGGAGTCGTCGGCGGTGTTCCTGGTCCTCCAGGGGGTGGGCGAGTACGACTACGTCCCCCTGACCTGACCCCGCGCCCCATCCGGTTGCCCGGTCAGAAGCGGCGGAGCAGCAGGTGTGGCCCCGCCTGGGCCGCCACCGTGTAGCGCCGCTCGGCGCCCCCGACCACGACGGTCACACGAGACCCCTCCCGCCGCAGGGTGACGCCGGGCAGGTTCCGCCACGGATAGGTATCGACGTTGACCAGCACGTAGTCGCTCTTGTCGACGCCCACCGGGAACACGAAGACGAGCGGCCGGAGGCTCAGGTGCGCCACGTAGGGGTCCTGGGCGGACACCGCGGCTGCGGGCGGCACCTGGGCGAGGACCCGGTAGGCGGCCCGCTGATCCGGGGCCGGCCAGAAGCGGGCCACCGCGAGGTTGTTCACCGTGCGCGAGGCGAGGGCCAGGCTCGCCACCATCGCGACCACCAGCACCGTCACCGGCCAGGGGCCGGGCCGCCGGCGGGCCAGCCGCGCGTAGCCGCCGACCGCGGCGAGGACGAGGAAGGGCAGCACGAAGGACTGGTACTGGGTGCGGTGGCCGTAGAGCACCGGGTCCGAGCTGAGGAGGTTCTGGACCAGCGCGGGGGCGGCGCCCAGCAGATCCCATCCGCCCAGCAGCGGCAGGAAGGCCAGCGGCGCCAGCATCGCGCCGAGGTACAGGAGGCGCGGGCCGGTGAGCAGTGTGGCGAGCGTCCGCAGCGGGTGCCGGACCACGTTCGCCGCGATCTCGGGGAGCGAGCCGCCGAACTCCGCGTAGCGGCCGAGATGCGAGTAGGGCTCGCCGCGGTAGGCCGGGATGACGAAGCGGACGTCCACCACGAGCACCGCGAGCGCGACGGCGGCGGCCAGCGCGCCCGGGAGCCAGCGGCGGTGGGCCACCGCGATCCAGGCCGCGAGCCCCATCACCGGCAGGGCGGCGTCCTCGCGGCACAGCAGGGTGAGCGCGGCGGGCAGCAGCGCGAGCCAGACCCGCCCCGCCTCCACCGCCCAGAGCGCGGCCAGCAGCAGCGGGATCGCGAGGGCGGCCGCGTGGAAGTCGCGCACGTTGATGCCGTGCAGCGACGGGTTCGCCAGGTAGAGCAGGGCGAAGGCAGCGGCGGGCCCCTCGTCGCCGAGCCGGGCCCGGGCCAGGCCGAACACCGCGACGCCGCCCAGGGCCAGGGCCACTGACTGTCCCACCAGCAGGACCACCGGGCCCGGGACGAGCCAGTAGGCGGGCACGAACAGGTACACGATCGGCGAGAGATGGTCCCCCCACGCGTGCATCTCGGGCAGGCTCACGTAGGCGCCGGCGCCCCGGGCGATGTTCCAGACCAGCTGCACGTAGTAGCCGAGGTCGAGCGCGTGGGTCTCGAACGTGAAGTGGCGCGTGACCGTGACGAACGAGAACAGGCCCGCGTACGCTGCCACCCCCACCGCGACCACGCGGCGCGGCCGCACCACGGGCAGGGGCCGCGGGTGCAGCAGGAGGCGCAGCGCCACCAGCCCCAGCAGGAGCAGGAAGAGGTGCTCGGGGCGCCAGAGCCAGTGCTCGCGGCGGCCCGACCAGAGGACGAGCGCCGCTCCCAGCCCCGTCGCGGCGAGGACGCCGGCGGCGTCGAGCAGCCGCGCGACCTTCACCGGGGTCCGGCTGGAGGGGGGTCGGGGGTGCCCAGGCGGCTGTAGCGCCCGGTGATCGTTCCGAGCCGGCGGGACCGCTTGATCCCCGTCCGGTGGAGCAGGTAGCGCGCGACGACCCACAGGATCTTGGTCCCGTAGACGCAGGAGGCGCCGAAGCTCGCCGAGGAGGCCTCCGGAAAGTAGCGGACCGGCACCGGGATCTCCGCGATGCGGAATCCGGTCGCCACCACCTGGGCCACGATCTCCTGGTCGAACACGAAGCCGTCGGAGTTCATGCGGAAGTTGACGGCCTCGAGCGCCTCCCGGCTGAACGCGCGATAGCCGGTGTGGTACTCGGACAGGGCGAGGCCGAACGCCGCGTTCTCCACCCCGGTGAGGAAGCGGTTGGCCACGTACTTCCACCAGGGCATCCCCTGCGCGATCGCCGAGCTCTCCCCGGCCAGGCGCGAGCCCAGCACGAGATCGGCCTCTCCCCGCACGATCGGCGCGATGATCTGGGGCACGAGCGTGGGGTCGTACTGGTAGTCGGGATGCACCATCACCACGATGTCGGCACCCGCCTTGAGAGCCTCGGTGTAGCAGGTCTTCTGGTTGGCTCCGTACCCGTAGTTCCGGTCATGCACGAAGATCTCGAGGCCGAGCTCGCGCGCCACCTCGAGGGTCGTGTCGGTGGAGCCGTCGTCGACCAGGATCACCAGGTTGACCGTGTCCTTGGGCAGCTCCTCGTAGGTCATCCGGAGCGTCCGCCCCGCGTTGTATGCCGGCATCACCACCACGACCTTGGGAGGGGCGCTGGCGGGAGGAAGAGCCCCAGCGGGCAACGCGGCCACTAGCTCATCTCCGCGCGACACACCGCCACGAACTGATAGGCGAGCCCGCCCGGCCAGCCCCTCGCCGCGCGCGCGCTCAGCGCGTGCGCGCGGTCGAGCCACCGCCCGTGCCAGCGCGGGGCCACCACCAGCGGCAGGGGGACCGGGGTCACCGCCAGCTCGACCACCGTCAGCCCCGCGCTCCGCAGGAGCTCGCGGAAGGTGCGCCGGGTGAAGAAGCGCAGGTGGCCCCGATCGAGGATCCCGCGGTCCGCGTAGTCGAAGCGGCCCGCGAGCAGCGACAGGCGGATCCACAGGTGCGCGACATTGGGTACCGAGACGATCACGGTGCCCCCGGGGGCGAGGGTCCGGTCGAGCGCGGTCAGGGCGGCGCGCGGATCGCTCAGGTGCTCGAGCACGTCGCCGTAGACGATGGCGTCGAACGGCCCCGGCAGCAGCGGCGGGGCCGACTCCAGGTCCGCGACCACGACCTCCTTGCAGCGCCCTCTCGCGCGCGCGGCCAGCTCCGGGTCGCGCTCGAGCGCGGTCACGCTCCACCCCTGGGCGGTGAGCCGCTCGGCGAGAAAGCCGTCGGCCGCTCCCACGTCCAGCGCCTTGCGGCCGCGCCCCTTGCCGAGGCGGGACAGGATGACGGCGTGGCTCGAGTGCGGGTCGTCCTTGAACCGGTAGGTCACGTCAGGCGCGCGGCGCATCCGTCACCCGCCTTTCCGCAGTCAGGATAGCATCCGCGGCGGTCAGGGCCGATTGGAATAGAGGCGCCGGCCGGCCCCCTCGACGAGGAGATGGACACGATCCACGGGCAGCTCGCGCACCACGCTCCGGGCGGGGCTGGCAGAGGTGAGCAGGAACACGCGCCGCTCGCCCGCCCAGGCGCGCGCGAGGTCGGCGGTGTCCCAGAAGATGGCCCGCGCCTCCGGGAAGGTGGAGCCGAAGGCCAGGTTGGACTGCAGCCCGTTGACGATCTGCACGCGCCGGTCCACCCGCAGCAGCCCGGACGCGCTGTTCTCGAGCGCGCCCTCGTGGGCGAGGACGCTGGCGGGCCCGACCCGGAGCTGGATCGCGTCGGTCATCACCTGCACCGAGCGGCTCTTGGCGAACAGGGAGAGGGCCTCGACCGAGATGGGCAGGAAGGCGATCATCCCGGCCAGGAGCGCGCCCACCCCGAGGAGCGGACGCCTTCGCCAGGCCGCGCTCGCCAGGGCCCCCGCCACCAGCAGGAACACCGCGGCGATCGGCGCGAAGAGCGGGCGGAACTGGCCCAGGAAGTCGGAGGTCGCGGCCTGCCCCTGGGCGGCCATGTTCCGGGCGGCCACGTCGGCCACCGCGACCGTCTCCGCGGAGAGGCGGAGCCAGCCCCGCCAGGCGCCGAAGGCCGTGGCGGCGACGATGACCACCGCGATCAGCGCCGGGAGCAGCAGCGTCCAGGAGCGCGGGGCCCCCGCGGGCCGCTCGATGGCCTCGTCCCAGAGCTTGGCCACCAGCAGGGCCATCGCGGGGAAGGCGGGCAGGCCGTAGTGGGGCAGCTTGAAGGGGGACAGGGTGAGCACGCCGAGGAGGCCGACCGTCCAGAGGGCGAGCAGCATCCAGAGGCGGCTCTCCGGCGTGTCCCGCGGCCGCCTCCGCACCACCCGGGCGACCGCGAGCGGCAGCGCCAGGACCCACGGAAAGAATCCCACCGCGGTGACCCCGAGGAACTCGAGGGCGGAGAGCGGCACGTCCTCGTCGGGGAACACCCGCTGGCGCGCCACGTTGAGCAGGTGGTTGTCCACCACCGTGTACCAGAGGAAGCCGCGGTACTGCGTCTCGACCAGCAGGTACCACGGCACCGCGATCGCGAGCAGGAGCAGGACCGCGGGCAGCGGCGCCCACTGTCGCCACGTCCCGCCCTCGCGGGTGAGCCAGAGGAAGAGGGCTACCGCCGCCAGCGGGCCGAGGGCGCCGAGGAGGTCCTTGGCCAGCACCGCCAGCCCGAGGCTGCCGTAGAAGAGCAGCAGCGGCCACCGCCCGTCCCCGAGGTAGGCCCGGATGAACCCGTAGAGGCCGAGGAGGATGCAGGCGACGAAGAGCATGTCCGGCTTGACCATGCGGCCGAAGAGGAAGGCTTCGAGGTTCGCGGCCACCATCAGCCCCGCCATCAGGCCGACCCGCGCCGAGCCGAGCCGGGTCCCGATGAGCGCGGTGACCACGGCCACGACCACCGCGGCGAGAGCGGAGACGAGCCGGGCCGCGGTCTCGGTCGGGCCGAGCCAGGCGAAGGCGCCCGCCATCAGCCAGTAGGGCAGCGGCGGCTTGTCGAAGTAGGGCACGCCGTTCAGGTGCGGGGTGATCCAGCCGCCGCCGCGCAGCATCTCCCAGGCGATCTGGGCGTGGATCCCCTCGGGGGGATCGAGAAAGGGGGCGGCCCCGAGCCGCGCGAGGTAGAGCGCGGCGGCGACGATCGCGACCGCCAGCGGGGCGGTCAGCAGACGCGGACCGGGCGGGACCTCACCGGTCGATCCGGACGACCGTGTCCCGGGGCAGGCGGGCCAGGAGATCGGCGACCGCGCCGTCGAGGTAGCCGCGGTCCTTGGACTCCAGGGTGACCTTCACCTTGTACTCCGGGTTCGAGAACTCGGGGTACGAGCCCAGGAGCAGATCGGGATGGCCGGCGAGCACCGCGTTCAGGTGGGCGGCGAGCGTGCCCTCGCCGATGCTCACGTACACGCAGCACAGGTGGAAGGGAGCCTCGCGGAAGCGCTCCTTCAGGGCCTCGAACTTCTGGCGGAAGATCTCGGGCACTCCGGGCAGCACGTAGATGTTCCGCACCACGATCGCCGGGAAGACCATCTCGCCGTCCGCGGTCAGCTCCGCTCCCTCGGGCACCTCCGCCATCTTGAGGCGCGCCTCGTTGAGGGGGCCCTTGGAGTAGCGCTCGAGCAGCTGGACCAGCCGGGGCTCCCGGATCACCGGCACCCCGAGGGCCTGCGCGACCCCCTCGATGGTCACGTCGTCGTGGGTGGGGCCGACCCCGCCGGAGGTGAAGACCACGTCGTGCTCGGCCGCGAAGGCCCGTACCTCGGCGGCGATGAGGTCCACCTCGTCCGGGACGACCGTGATGCGGCGCACCTCCACGCCCAGCTTGCGCAGCTCGCGACAGAGATACGCGGCGTTGGCGTCGGTGACCTTGCCCGAGAGGATCTCGTTGCCGATGAGCAGGATGGCGGCCGTTTTCGCCATGGGCGCCACACATCGTAGCACGCGGGGAGTTCTGATAGAATGGGCCGGCGCCACATCGAGACATCACTCCGGACTCGGGAAAAGGTCATGACCACCGACGCCTCTCCGATCACGCTGCGCGGCTGGGCCCTGATCCTGGGCGCCTCCTCCGGCTTCGGCGCCGCCACCAGCTTGGCCCTCGCCCGGGCGGGTCTCGACGTGTTCGGCGTGCACCTCGATCGCAAGGCGACCCTGCCCAACGTCGAGCGCCTGGCCGCCGACATCAGGGGCCTCGGGCGGGAGGCCCGGTTCTTCAACGTGAACGCGGCCGACGAGGAGCGGCGCGCCGAGGTCGCGGCCGAGATGGAGCGGGTGCTGCGCGAGCGGAACCAGCTGGGCCAGGTGCGGGTCATGCTGCATTCCCTCGCCTTCGGCACCCTCAAGCTCTTCGTGGCCGATCCGATGAAGGATGCGGTGACGAAGGCCCAGATGGACATGACCCTCGACGTGATGGCCCACAGCCTCGTGTCCTGGGCCCAGGAGCTGGTGGGGCGCGGCCTCATGGGCCGGGGCGGGCGCATCTACGCCATGACCTCGGCGGGCGGGGCGCGGGTGCTGCCGTACTACGGGCCGGTGTCGGCGGCCAAGGCCGCGCTCGAG
Source organism: Candidatus Methylomirabilota bacterium (assembly GCA_035455085.1). Taxonomy (GTDB): domain Bacteria; phylum Methylomirabilota; class Methylomirabilia; order Rokubacteriales; family CSP1-6; genus CAMLFJ01. The sequence continues at coordinate 16,340 of DATIFV010000133.1, forward strand.
TCCAACATCCGCCAGCTCGCGGCGGAGCTGGCCCCGCACGGCATCACCGCCAACTCCATCCGCGCCGGGGTGACCGCCACGCCCGCCGCGCAGAAGATCCCCAACTACGAGGAATTCTCCCAGCAGGCGGCGCGACGCAATCCGCACCGCCGGCTCACCACCACCGAGGACGTGGCGAAGGCCATCGTCGTCCTGAGCCACCCCGACACCCACTGGATCACCGGCAACGTGATCGGAGTCGACGGCGGCGAAGAGATCGTGGGCTGACCGCGCCGTGCCCGCGTGGCTGGCCGTCACCATCCTGGGCGTCATCGAGGGCATCACCGAGTTCCTGCCCGTCTCCTCGACCGGGCACCTGCTCCTGGTGGAGAACGCGGGATGGCTGCCGCGGCAGTCGGACCTGTTCAACGTCACGATCCAGTCCGGGGCCGCCCTCGCGGTGCTGCTCGCCTTCGGGGGCCGGCTGCGCCGGCTCCTCGCCGGCCTGCGCGAGCGGGAGGCGCGGGCCTACCTGCTCAAGCTGGCGGTGGCCTTCGCGATCACCGGGGCGGGCGGGCTGCTCATCAAGCGCCTCGGCTGGACGCTCCCCAAGGAGACCGCGCCGGTGGCCTGGGCCACGCTGCTCGGCGGCATCGCGATCCTCGCGGTCGAGTGGGCGCTGCGGACCCGGCCGTCGGTGAGCCGGGTCACCTGGGCGATGGCGGGCGCGGTGGGGCTCGGCCAGCTGCTGGCCGCGGCTTTCCCCGGCACGTCGCGGTCGGCGGCCACCATCCTCCTCGTGATGCTGCTGGGGCTCAGCCGGCCGGTGGCGACCGAGTTCTCGTTCCTGGTCGGTGTCCCCACCCTGCTCGCGGCGGGCGGGCTCGAGACGGTGCAGGCGCTCCGTCACCCGGGCGGGCCGCCCACCGACTGGGGGCTGCTCGCGCTGGGCACCGCGGTCTCGGCGGTGACCGCCTTCGCCGCGGTGCGCTGGCTGCTCCGGTGGATCCAGACCCACAGCTTCGCCCCGTTCGGCTGGTACCGGACGGCTATCGGTCTCGTACTGCTGGCCCGGCTCGGCTGAGCCGGCCCGACGGGAGGTCGCGAACGCGATGGCGTACGACGTGGTGGTGATCGGTGGCGGCAATGCGGCCCTCTGCGCGGCGCTGGCCGCGCGCGCGGCCGGCGCGTCCGTCCTGGTGCTGGAGAAGGCGCCGGAGGCCGAGCGGGGCGGCAACTCCTTCTTCACCGCGGGCGGCTTCCGCTTCGCGCACCAGGGCCTCGAGGATCTGCGCCGCGACGTCCTGCCGGACCTGAGCGACGAGGAGGCGCGGACCATCACCATCCCGCCCTACACCGAGGACCAGTACTACGACGACATCATGCGGGTGACCGAGGGCCGGTCCGACCTGGACCTGGCCCAGCACCTCGTCCAGCAGTCGAAGCCCACCATGATCTGGATGCGCTCGCAGGGCATCCGCTGGATCCTCATGTTCAGCCGCCAGTCGTACAAGGTGGGCGACCGCCACCACTTCTGGGGCGGGCTCAACGTGGAGGCGGTGGGCGGCGGCCCCGGCCTCGTCGAGGCCCTCTTCGAGCGCGCGGGCAAGGTCGGCATCGAGGTGCGCTACGGGGTGGCCGGGCACAAGCTGACCCAGGACCGCACCGGCCGCATCACCGGCGTCGTCACCCGTAGCGCGGCGGGCTCGAGCGAGATTCCGTGCCGCGCCGTGGTCATCGCCTCGGGCGGCTTCGAGGCCAACCCGGAGTGGCGCACGCGCTACCTCGGGCCGAACTGGGACCTGGCGCGCGTACGTGGCACGCGCCACAACGTGGGCGAGGGCATCGCGATGGCGCTGGAGATCGGGGCGCAGGCCTACGGCCACTGGTCGTCCTGTCACGCGGTGGCGTGGGACCTGAACGCGCCCATGTTCGGGGACCGGCGCGTCGGCGACATGTTCCAGAAGCACTCGTACCCCCTCGGCCTCATCGTGAACGTGCGCGGGGAGCGTTTCGTGGACGAGGGCGCGGACTTCCGCAACTACACCTACGCCAAGTACGGGCGCGAGATCCTGCGCCAGCCGCAGGAAGCCGCCTTTCAGATCTTCGACCAGAAGACGGTGCCGCTGCTGCGGGAGGAGTACCGAATCCGCGAGATCACCAAGGCGGAGGCGCCCACCATCGAGGAGCTGGCCAAGAAGCTCGAGGTGAGCCCGGAGGGGCTCGCCCGCACCGTACGGGACTTCAACGCGGCGGTCATGGACCAGGTGCCGTTCAACCCGGCGGTGCTCGACGGGCGCGGCACGCGCGGCCTCGTCCTGCCCAAGTCGAACTGGGCGCAGCGGCTGGACACGCCGCCCTACATGGGCTTCGCGGTGACCTGCGGGATCACCTTCACCTTCGGCGGCCTGCGCGTGGACACCCGCGGCCGGGTGCTCGACACCTGGGACCGCCCCGTCCCCGGCCTCTACGCCGCCGGAGAGCTCGTGGGCGGCCTCTTCTACCATAACTATCCGGGCGGCACCGGCCTCATGTCCGGCTCCGTCTTCGGCAAGACCGCCGGCGACTCCGCCGCGGCCGGGGTCAGGTCTTGAATTACGACGTTTCCGCCGCGGCGCGATGCCACGGCTCCTGCGGAGAAATGTCGTAATTCAAGACCTGACCCCTTCCCCGCCTTCGCGGAGGAGGTCGAGGAAGATGTCGAC
>DATIFV010000134.1:0-14896 GCA_035455085.1 Candidatus Methylomirabilota bacterium
GGCCCGCGTGCGCGTCGCGTGCCGCTCGAACGCCGCGACGACGTCGGCGGCCCGGCGGTCCAGATACTCGTCCCGGCTTCCCACGACCACCGCCAGCGGCACGCGTATCCGCCCCAGGGCCGGCCAGCGCGCATCGGGCCGGTAGTAGGGAAACACGTCCTCGGTCCCGCCGGGCCGGTACAGGCTGATGAAGCGCCGGGCGCTCAGGAACCCCCACGCGCGGGGGACCAGGGCCTCCGGGTCCCGCCGGGCGATCCGCTCGGCCGCGGCCACGCGGCGGTCGAGCGCGCGGCGGCCGATCCGGCGGCGCTCTCCGGCCACGTCGGCGATCGGCCCGAGCAGGATCAAGCCGGCCACCCGCCGGTCGCGCATCCGCGCCACGTAGTGGAGGGTCTTGTTGGCACCGGTCGAGTGCCCGGCCAGGATCACCTCGCGGTAGCCGCTCCGGACCGCGAGGGCGATCACGGCCCGGAGGTCGCGGACGCTCTCGCCGAAGCGCTCGAAGGCGGCGCCGACGAGCCGCCGGCCCGCGCGCGCCACCACGTCGTGCCCGCGCGTGTCGAGCTTGAGATACCCGATACCGGCGGCGTTCAGGCGCGCCGACAGCGCCCGGATCAGGGGCTGCCCCGAGGAGAAGCGGGAGCCGAGCCCGTGCACCCAGATCAGCGCGGCGCGCCGCCGGCCGCGCGGGTGGGCGGCCACCCCGTCGAGCACGACGCCGTCGCGGGCGCGAACGCTCACGAGGGAGACGGGCACCCCGGCCACCCTGGCCATGCCGGCACGATCGTCCACCTTCCCGGCCCCCGTCAAGGGCGGGCCGCGATGTCCCCCACCACCCGCAGCCGCACCCGCAGCGAGTTGCCGGGCAGGTACGCGATGGGCAGGTCCTCGACCTCCACCACCGCGAGGGTGGCGGGATCGGCCCCGGCCCGCGTCGCCTTGGCCTCGGCGAGCCGCCGCGCCTCGGCCAGGGCCTCGTCCCGGGTGAGGCCCTGGAAGACCTGATCGACCTCGCCGCTGACCTGGGCGATGGCCGCACCCACCGCGTTGGCGACCGCCTGGTGGGGCACGTGCACCACCTCGGAGATTCCCGGGATCTGCTCGGGCACGAGGAAGCTGCCGCCGCCGACCACGATCAGGGGCACCGCGCTCGCGTCGGCCTTCATCCGGTCCACGCCCTCCTCGATCATCGCGTGCATGCGGGCCACGCACGCCCGGATGAGCGCGGGCGCCAGGTCGGCGACCCGGCCGCGGTTCCCGAGGTCCGCCAGGCCCGCCGCCACCGCGATGTCGGTGGCGGTGAGCCGGTCACCCCCGAACACCCGGCTCTGCTCGGTGAGGAGATATCCCACGCTCCGTGGGCCGACCGCGGGCGGCTCCTCGGCGACCAGGCTGCCGCCGCCGAGCCCGAGCGAGAGCAGATCGGGCATGCGGAAGAGGGTACGGACCCCGCCCACCTCGGCCACCCCGTTGGCCTCGCGGGGAAAGCCGTGGCGCAGGCTCCCGATGTCGGAGGTGGTCCCGCCCACGTCCACCACGATCGCGTCCTCCCGCTTGGACAGGAAAGCCGCGCCCCGCATGCTGTTGGTCGGGCCCGAGGCGAAGCTGTAGACCGGGTACGCCTCGGCCTCCGAGGCAAGCATGACGGTGCCGTCGTTCTGGGTGAGATAGAGCGGGGCGCGGATCCCGCTCGCGGCGAGCGCGTCCACGAAGGCGCGCGTGGTGGAGTGCGCCAGATCGCGCAGGCACGCGTTCAGCAGCGTCACGTTTTCCCGCTCCAGCAGCCCGAGCCGGCCCAGGCGGTGCGAGAGCGTGACCGCGACGTCGGGGCAGGCTTCCCGGAGAATCGCCTCCGCCTCGAGCTCGCACGAGCCGTTGAGAGGCGAGAACACCGAGGTGATGCCCACCGAGCGGATCCCCGAGGCGCGGATCCGGCGCGCCACCTCCCGCATCCCCGCCGTGTCGAACGGCACGATGGGCCGCCCGTCGTACTCGTGGCCGCCCGCCAGCATGTGCACCTCGCCCCGCACCAGCTCCGCGAGGTCCTCCGGCCAGTCCACGAACGGCGGCAGCGACGCGCTTGCGGGCAGCCCGATCCGGATGGCCGCCACCCGGGACAGGTCGCGGCGCTGCACGACCGCGTTCGTGAAGTGGGTGGTGCCGATCATCACCGCGTCGATGGCGGGGGCCGGGGCCGCCCGCTCGAGCAGCCGCGCGAGCGCGGTCCGGATGCCCGACATGACGTCGGGGGTGGTCGGGGTCTTGACCGCGTGGCGGACCCGCTCGTCCTCGAGCAGCACCGCGTCGGTGTTGGTGCCGCCCACGTCGATGCCGATGCGGTTCATCTCGCCTCCGCGAACACCGACCGGAACTCCAGGTCGTAGCCGAAGGCGCGGGGCCCCACATGCTCCAGCCCCTTCGGCGTCAGGAGGATCGGCGGGGCGGGCAGCGCCACCACCACCACCCGCTGCCCGTAGCGCAGGGTCTCGGTGCCGATCGCCTCGCCCGAGACCGCGTCCATGACGCAGATCAGGTCCGGGGTCATCACCACCGGCCGCCCGTCGAGCCAGCCCACCGCGAACTCGTTCTGGAAGGCCAGCCGGAACGACCGCCCGCGGTCCTGATCGAGTCCGTCGAGCGTGGCGGTGCCCCGCAGGAAGCCCTCGGTCGTCCGCCGCTCGACGTCCCGGATCTTCCCGCCGAAGAGCCGCCGGCCGCCCTCGGCGTCGAGCACGGCCTGCACCGGGTCGCGGTGGGCGGCGCGCGCGGCCTGCACGGTCTCGCCGAGCCGGATCGCCTTCGACACCGTGTAGAGGATGCCGCACTCCTTCACGTCGCGTCCGGTGCGCGGCGCCTTGCAGGTGGCGGCGATCGAGCCGACCTCCACGCAGGCCTTGCGGCTGAGCCGCTCCATCCACTTCCAGCTCGCGGCCCGCGCCACGATCACCGCGTTGTCGCGCACGTCCACGAGGGTGAGCGGGGCCATCGGCAGGTCGTGGATCGCGAAGCTCGTCATCTGGGCCTCGGGGAACGCCCGTCCCATGGCGTCGGCGTCCACCACCGGCAGGCCGGTGACCGCCCCGATCTGGCAGGGCTGGAGCGCGTTGCTGCCGCCGATCTCGACCGCCATCACCGCGTCGAAGCGCCGGCCGACGTAGCGCTCCATGGCGCGCACCGACTCCACCATCGGGCCCGGGTCCACCATCCGCTCCTGCATCACCAGCGGGGCGCCCATGGTGGAGACCACCGCCACCGCCGCGTCGTCCGCGAGGTCGGCGGGATCCATCACCTGCACCCGCGCGCCCTGCTTGTAGAGCTGCCGCAGGTTGAGAAGGCCGTGGTAGGGGCTTCCCCCGCCCCCGGTGCCGAGGATCCAGGCGCCCAGGGCGAGCGATTCGATCTGCCGGGCGCTGAGCGACGTCGTGCTCATGTCGGTTGTCACTCCTGTGAGAGGTCCAGCCGGGGGAACCGGGGGATCGCGCGCCCCCCGTCCATCACGATGGCCTGCCCGGTGACGAAGTCGAACTCGGGCGAGCAGAGGCGGACCACCATCCGGGCGATCTCCTCCTGCGTCACCAGCCGCCCCAGGGGCGTGCCCGCGACGGCGGCCGCCTTGTAGGCGGGCATGCCGTCGGTCCGCGCGCTCGCGATCTGGCTCGGCACCAGCGCGTTGACCGTGACCGCGGGGGCCAGCTCGAGCGCCAGGGCCTGGGTCAGCGGCAGGAGCGCCGCCTTGGCGAGACCGTAGACGCCGTGGGAGCGGACGAGCCCGGAGGTCGCGCCGATGTTGACGATGCGCCCCCATCCGGCCCGGCGCATGGGGACGGCCACGAGCTGGGCGACCAGGTACACCGCCTTCAGGTTGGCGCTCATCACGTAGTCCCAGTCGCGCTCGGCCAGCTCGCAGAACGGCGTGTCGTTGAACGGGCCCGCGTTGTTCACCGCCACCGCGGGGGGACCGAGGCGCGCCTGCACCTCGGCGACCAGCCGCCGGACGTCGTCCGGGCGCGCCACGTCCGCCCCGAAGGCCTCCGCCGCGCCGCCCGCGCCCCGGATCGTCGCGACCAGCGCCTCCGCGGCGGGCCGGTCCGAGCGGTAGTGCACCGCCACCCGCGCCCCGGCCCCGGCGAGCGCCCGGGCGATGTCCATGCCGGTACCGTGCGAGGCCCCGGTGACCAGGGCCACGCGCCCGGCGAGCCCGGTCACGGCTCGACCAGCTCCGACCAGATCGACGTGGTGTAGCTCCGGTCCAGGTACTTCGCGTACAGCTCGTCGATCAGGTCCTTGCCCGCCGCGGCCAGCTCGCGCTCGTAGGCGGCCCGGTCGGTGATCTCGATCCGCTCGATGTAGTCCCACGGCCCGCCGGCGAGGCGGGCGTCCGCCGCGGTGATGCGGTGGGTGCGGTAGCTCACGATCGTCTTGAGCCGTCCCGCCACCACGTAGTCCACCTCCCGCTCGAACTTCTCGTACTCCTCCCGGCTGACCCCGGGCTTGAGCTTCGCCAGCACGTACCGCACGATCGCCATCAGGGCTCCTCCTTGGTCGTGGATGGATGAACCGGCCGGCTGCCTCAGACGAGGTGGCACGCCACCGCGTGCCCGGGCGCGATCTCCCGCACCGGCACCGGCTCCGCGCACACCGGCCGGGCGAGCGGGCAGCGCCCTCGCAGGCGGCAGCCTGCCGGAATATCGATCGGGCTCGGCACCTCCCCCTGCAGGGTGAGGCGGTCCGGGGCCGGGGCCACGTCCGGATCTGGCACCGGGATGCAGGACAGCAGCGCGCGGGTATACGGATGCGCCGGGTGGTCGAACAGCGCGGCGGCCGGGGCCTCCTCCACCACCACGCCGAGGTACATCACGGCCACGCGGTCACACAGGTACCGCACCGTGGACAGGTCGTGCGAGATGAAGAGATAGGTCATCCCGAGCCGGCGCTTGAGCTCGGCAAGCAGCAGGATCACGCGGGCCCGCAGCGAGACGTCCAGCGCCGAGGTCGGCTCGTCCAGCACCACCAGGCGCGGGTGCGTGGCGATGGCCCGGGCGATGTTCACCCGCTGGCGCTGTCCGCCCGAGAGCTGGTGGGGATACCGGTCCCGCAGGTCCGCGCCGAGCCCCACCTCCTCCAGCACCTCGTCCACCCGCGCGCGGCGGGCCCGGCCGGTCAGCTCGGTGTGCAGTGCCAGCGGCTCCGCGACGGTGGCCGCCACGCTCAGGCGCGGGTTCAGCGAGGCGGTCGGGTCCTGGAAGACCATCTGCACGTCGCGGCGCCGCCGCCGGAGCTCCTCGGCGCGGAGGGCCGTGAGGTCGACGTCCTCCAGCCGGATACGGCCGCCCGTCGGCTCGATGAGCCGGAGCACGCACCGGGCCAGCGTGGACTTGCCGCAGCCGGACTCACCCACGAGCCCCAGCGTCTCCCCGGCCGCGATGCGCAGCGAGACCCCGTCCACCGCGTGGACCAGGCGGGGGGCGCGCCACGGGATCAGCGAGCGCAGCGGGAAGTGCATCTGCAGCTCCTCGATCGACAGCAGCGAGCCCACTACGCCCCCCCCGCCGCGACGCAGGCCACCGCGTGATCGGCGCCGATCGTCCGCACCGGGATCGCGGCCGCGCACTCCGCCTGCCGGAGCGGGCACCGCGGGGCGAAGCGGCAGCCGGGGGGCGGCGCGAGGAGCGAGGGTACCGAGCCGGGAATGGGCTCCATCGCCCCCGCCCCGTCGATGCGGGGGATCGAGCGCAGCAGGGCCCGCGTGTAGGGATGCGCGGGCGCGTGGAACAGCCCGCGCACCGCGGCCCACTCGACGGTCTGGCCCGCGTGCATCACCACCACCCTGTCGCAGAGGCGCGCGACCACGCCCAGGTCGTGGGTGATCAGGAGGATGGCGGCGCCGGTGCGGCGGCCGAGGTCGCGCAGCAGCTCCAGGATCTGGGCCGCGATCGAGACGTCGAGGCCGGTGGTGGGCTCGTCCGCGATCAGCAGCCGGGGGCTCGTGGCCAGCGCCATCGCGATCATCACCCGCTGGCACATGCCGCCGGAGAGCTGGTGGGCGTACTGCCCTGCGCGGCGCTCCGGCTCCGCGATGCCGACCTCCCGCAGCATGGCCACCGCCCGCTCGCGGGCCGGGCCCCGGTCGGCCCTCCCGTGCCGGGCCAGCAGCCGCTCGATCTGGTGACCGACCGGCAGCACCGGGTTCAGCGAGGTGCGCGGGCTCTGGAACACCATCGAGATCTGGGCGCCCCGGACCGCGCGCAGCTCTTCCTCGGGCAGAGCCCGCAGGTCGCGCCCGTCGAACTCGATGCGACCGCTCACCACCCGGGCGGGCGGCCGCAGCAGACCCAGGATCGCCAGCGCGGTCACCGACTTGCCCGAGCCCGACTCCCCCACCAGCCCCACCACCTCGCCGGGGGCGATGCGGAGCGCGGCGCCGTCCACCGCCTGAACCACGCCCTCGTCGGTGTCGAAGTGGACGGTGAGATCCCGGACGGCGAGGAGGTCCCTCACACGCCTTTCATCCGCGGGTCCAGCACGTCCCGCAACGCGTCGCCGATCAGGTTGAACGACAGCACGGTGGCCATGATCGCCACGCCCGGGAACAGGAAGATCCACCACTCCCCCGAGACGATGTAGCCGGCCCCCTCCGCGGTCATGGCCCCCCACTCGCTCGTCGGCGGCCGGATGCCCAGGCCGATGTAGGACAGGGCGGCCACCGTGAGGATCGCGAAGCCCATGGCCAGGGTGGCCTGGACGATCACCGGCGGGAAGCAGTTCGGCAGCAGATGGTAGAAGATGATGCGCCGCTGCCGGTTCCCCACGGTGCGGGCCGCCTCCGCGTACTCCATCTCGCGGATCCGCAGCATCTCGCCCCGGATCAGCCGGGCGTAGATCGGCACGTGGGTGATCGCGATCGCGATCACGATGTTGGTCACGCTGTTGCCGAGGGCGGCCGCGATGCCCATGGCCAGGATGAACGACGGGAACGCCTGCACGGTCTCGACGACCCGCATCACGATCTGGTCGATCCATCCTCCCCGGTACCCCGCGACCGCGCCGAGCACCGCCCCGAGCGACAGCGCGATCGCGGTCGCCTCGAGCGCCACCAGCAGATCCACCCGGCCCGCGTAGACGATCCGGGTGAGCTGGTCGCGGCCGTAGAGGTCGGTGCCCAGCCAGTGCCGCCGGCCCGGGGCCTCGAGGGTGCGCTCGGCGTCCGGCGCGTCCGGATCGAAGGGCATGATCGCGGGCGCGGCGAGCGCGGCCAAGGCCACCACCCCGATGACGCCGAAGGCCACCAGCGACATCACGTTGCGGGAGAGCCGGCGCCAGAGCACCGCCCACGTGGAGCGGCGCAGGGGCGGCGCGTCAGTGGAGGCGAATTCGAGGGTCGACGAAGCCATAGACCAGATCGACGGCGAGGTTGACGAACACGTACACCACGCCCACGAAGAGCACGAAGCTCTGGATGGGGCCCGAGTCCTTGGACAGCATCGCGGTCACCGCGTAGTTGCCGATGCCCGGCCACGCGAAGACCGACTCCACCACCACGTTGCCCGCCATGAGGAAGCCGAAGACCACCCCGACCAGCGTGATGACCGGGATCATGCAGTTCCGCAGCGCGTCGCCGTAGACGACGGTGCGGCGAGGCAGCCCGGCCGCCCACGCCGCCCGGATGTAGTCGGACTCGAGCACCTCGAGCATGGTCGCGCGCACCATGCGGGTGAGCGGGGCCATCACCGAGAAGCCGAGGACGAGCGCGGGGAGCAGGAGCTGGTGGAGGGCCGAGCCGAGCGCGCGGCCGTCCCGGGCCAGCAGGGCATCGACGCTCAGCAGCCCGGTGACCACCGGCGGGGGCGTGATGCCGGTGGCGAGCCGCCCCAGGGGCGGGGGCGCGACCCCGAGCGCGTAGAAGAAGACGTAGAGGGCGAGGAGACCGGTCCAGAAGGTGGGCATCGCCACCCCGCCCACCCCCAGCAGCCGGCTCGCGTGGTCGAGCCAGCCGTCCCGCCGCACCGCCGCCACCACCCCGAGCGGGATGCCGACCGCGAGGGCGATCAGCAGCGCGGCCATGGTCAGCTCGAGCGTCGCGGGCACGCGCTGCACCAGGTCCTCGAGCACCGGCCGCCCGGTGATGTGGCTCTCGCCGAGGTCGCCGCGGAGCAGGCCGCGCAGGTAACGCCAGTACTGCACGACCATCGGCTGGTCCAGGCCCATCCGCCGCTCCATCTCGGCGATGTGCTGCGGGGTGGCCAGCGGCCCCGCCTTCACCAGGGCCGGGTTTCCGGGCAGCACGTACGTCAGGACGAACGTGATCACGGTCACCCCGAAGAGGGTCGGGATGACGAGCAGGACCCGCCGGCCGACGTAGCCCAGCACGTCCGCGTCCTACTCGGGCCCGCCCTGATCCGGCCGCTTGCCGGTCCGCCCGGACGAGAAGTGGCCGTGGATCATCCTCCACCCGCCGGCCCCGCGCAGACAGGCCATGGTGGCCCGGATGTAGGGCTTCTCGGTCAGGAAGCCCGGTTCCTCCTCCCGCCCCATCCACCTCCAGTAGCGCCCCACCCGGTCGTCGGTGATCAGCGCCATGTCCCCCCGCACCGTGATCCGGATGGTCCCGCAGCCGCCCGGCTTCACCAGCTGCAGGCGGGTCCGGTAGTGGTCCCAGATGTGGAGCCAGTCCTCGAGCCCCCGGTAGGCGTGGCCGTTGGTGTTGAAGAAGACGTGCCCGGGGTCCGGCTCCCAGAGCTTGCCGAGCGCGTCGTTGTCGAGCCCGTCGTTGGCGAGCCGGAAGTCCCAGTACAGGCGCAGCAGCGCGTCCCGGTCCTCGGCGCTGCCCCCGTCGAAGACGGGCGGGTGGTCCGGCTCGTATCCCTTGGGCGCCTCGATCATGTCACCTCGCTCCTCGTCGCGGGCGCTCGCCCGGCCGCGCGTCCGGGAGGGCCCGGACGCGCGGACCGCTCGGCCCGCCCTACGCGCGCCTGAGATTGTAGTACCGCTCGAATGTGTCCCAGCGCTTCTCCAGACCGGCCAGGTCGGCGGTGCCGACTCGCGTCCAGCTCTCGTACCAGAGCAGCCCCCACACCGCGTCGTCGAGGACGAGCCTCTGGACGGCGCGCGAGGCCGCCGCGCGCTTTTCCTGGTTGGTCTCGTGCATGTTCTCGTCGATGAGCTTGTCCACCGTGGGGTTCGAGTAGAAGCTCAGGTTCGTGAACTTCGACTTCGAGTTGAACAGGAACGTCAGGTGATAGAAGGGATCGTTGATCCACGACTGCCACGCCTCGAGCGAGAGCTGGTGGTCGCCCTTGACCGCGATCTGCCGGAAGGTGGCGTCCGTCTCCTTCACGATGTTCACCTTGAAGCCGATCTGCTCCAGCTCCCGCTGCAGCCACACCGCGGCCTGCTCATGGGTGGGCCAGCCGACCCGGATGGCCAGGTCCACCGGGATCGGCGCCTTGTCCATGCCCGCTTCCTTCATCAGGGCCTTGGCCCGGGCGATGTCGTGCTTGTAGGGCGAGTAGTCCCCGAGGTGCGTCGGGGTGAGATTCGGTACCGGGCTCTTCATCTGGGTGCCGTAGCCGAACAGCACGTTGGGCAGGATAGCCTGGATCGGGATCGCGTAGTTGACCGCCTGCCGGACCAGCTTGTTGTCGAACGGCGGCTTCTTCTGGTTCATGCAGAGGTAGTGGCAGGTCGTGTCGGGCACGCTGAACACCTTCAGCCCCGCCTCCCCCTCGAGCGCCTTCACGTTCTTCGGGCTGAGCCCCGGCCGCCCCGCGACCAGGTCGACCGCCTTGCGCTTGAGCAGCAGGACCCGGTCGGCCTCGTTCGGCACCAGCTTGAGGATCACCCGGTCGAAGTACGGCTTCGGCCGCCAGTAGCCGGGGGTGGCCTCCATCACGATCTCGACGCCCGGCTCGTTCTTCACGAGCCGGTACGGACCCACCGACGCGCCGTTGCGCTTCAGCCACTCGGTGGCCCAGGGGTCCTCCTTGGTCGCGTTCGTCTTGACCAGATCCGGGTCGAGGATCGCGTTGTTCGAGAGGGCCACCGTGTCGAGCCCCATCGGGCTCGGAGCCTTCATCGCGATCGCGAAGGTGTAGTCGTCCCGCACCACGAACTGCTCGGGCGCGCTCACCTGGATCAGGGTCGGGAAGATCAGCTTCATGTAGCCGGGGGACAGCAGCCCGCGGTCGAAGGAGTACTTGAAGGCGTGGGCGGTGATCGACCGGCCGCTCGGGAACTTCATCCCGCGCCGGATCTTCAGCACCATGGTGGCCCCGCCGTCCTCCATCGTCCACGACTCGGCGAGGTGTCCGTCCCACTCACCGGGCATCGAGCGGAACAGCCCGGGCCGGCCGTCCATGGGCCGCACCTTCCACATGATGGGCGCGTCGGTGGTGTTGGCCACCGTGACGTAGCCCCCCTGCGACTTGAACACCGCGGGGTCGAGGGTGTCGATGTCCGAGTCCCAGGCCACCACCAGGGTCCTCTTGTCCTGCGCGGCGGCCCGCCGCCCGGCGGCGAGGCCGGCGGCCCCGACTCCCGCGCTCACCAGAAAATCGCGTCGGCTGATCCCTGCTGCCATGTGGGCCTCCTTCAGTCCGGAATCTCCTCGGACCAGAAAAAGATGTTCTTCGACCGCTCCAGGTAGTTCCCGTAGAGCTGGCGCATCAGCTCCTGCCCGGCGGGGGAGGCGATGTCGCGCTGGTACTGCTCCACGTCGCGGATCTCGATCCGCTCGATGTAGCTCCAGCCCGCCGTCTCCGCGCCGTTGATCGGTCCTTCGATGCGGTGCGTGCGATAGCTCACGATGCTCGGCAGCGTCTTCGCCACCACGTAGTCGTACTCCCGCAGCCAGCGCTCGTAGTCCTCGCGCTTGACGCCCGGCTTGAGCGTCGTGATCACGTAGCGTACCGGCATGATCCCTCCCTCCGCGTCGTGCGTCTCAGGGCGCGCTGCCCGCGCCCCCGGCCAGCGGCTCGAAGCACTCGAGCACGTCGCCGGGGTCCAGCACCGCGTCCCGCTCGGCCACCGCCCGGTTGCGCGAGACCAGCCAGGTGTCCTGGTCGGCCCCGAGGGCGGCGAGCACCTCCCCCACCGTCGCTCCCGGCCGGCAGTCGAGGGTGGTCCGGGCCGCCCCGTCGGGCAGGAAGCGCCGCAGGGTGCCGTGCATCACCACCGTGACCGTCACAGCCCGGCCGCCCGCACCCGCGCCATGACCTCGGTCTGGAAGCGCTCGATCACCACCTCGATGCGGCCGTCCGGCGCCAGCGGGTAGAGCATGAACTGGGTCACCCCTTGCCGGGCGAGGCGGGCCACGCCCGCCGCCACCTCCTCGGGGGGCCCGGCCAGGGTCACCGCGTCCACGAAGCTCTCCGGCACCTCCGCCGCCGCCGCCTGGAAGGGCCGCGGATCGTAGGCGTACGTGAGGCCCTCGAGGTGCCGGGCGAGCGCGGGCGGCACCGTCAGCCCCGCGGTCCGGAAGGTGAAGAAGTCCGGGCGCTGCGCGGCCAGGCTCCGCACGATGGTCGGCTTCATGAGGTCGCGCGCCACCCGTCGGTCGTCGTGCACGCACACGTTGATCCGCGCCACCAGATCGAGCCGGCCCGGATCGCGCCCGGCCTCGCGGGCGCCCGCGGCCACCGTGTCCCGGAAGAAGGCGAGCAGGGGCTCGGCCACGCAGCCCTGCATGATCGCCCCGTCCGCCACCCGGCCCGCGGCCCGGCAGCCCACCGGCCGCTGCGAGGCGATGTACACCGGCACGTCCGCCCGGGTCGGCTTCCAGTCGAGATGGGCACCGTCGATCTGCACCACCGAGCCCTTGTAAGTCACGGTCTCCCCGGCCAGCAGCCGCCGGATCACCTCGACCGCCTCGCGCAGCGCCACCCCCGGCTTGTCGCGGGCGATCGCGAGCTCGCGGAAGCCGCTCACCCCCGCTCCGATCCCGAGCACCGCGCGCTGCCCGGAGATCTCGTCGAGGGTCGCGATGGCCATCGCGGTCAGCGCGGGGTGCCGCGAGTAGGGATCGGTCACGCAGGGGCCGAGCCTGATCCGCTGCGTGCGCAGGGCGCACAGGGTGAGCGACGCGTACACCTCGCGGAAGAAGCGCTCGTCGGCGAGCCAGAGGCAGTCGTAGCCGGTGCGCTCGGCGAGCTGGGCGATCTCGGCCAGCCGGCCCGCCGGATGCGAGGGCAGCAGCAGGAGGCCGGTGGTGAGCGCCATCAGCCGGCCTCTCCGCGGGAGGCGAGCACGATTTTCTCCGCGGTGATGGGCAGGCTGGTGATGCGGGCCCCCGTGGCCGCCGCGATCGCGTTCGCCACCGCGGCGGGCGGCTCGACGTTGGGCGGCTCCCCCACCCCCTTGGCGCCGAACGGCCCCACCCGCCCCGGATGCTGGACCAGGATCGACTCCACGCGCGGCACGTCGAGAGTGGTCGGCATCTTGTAGTCGGTGAGGTTGGCGTTCAGCACGCGGCCGTCCCGGTACACGATCTCCTCGGACAGCGCCTGCCCGAGCCCCTGGGCCACGCCCCCCTCGATCTGCCCCTCGATGTAGCGCGGGTTCAGGGCGAAGCCGACGTCCTGCGCGACCACGTACCTGTGGATGGTGACCTCGCCCGTCTCCGGATCCACCGACAGGTCCACCGCGTGCGCGTGGAAGCTCGGCGAGTGGAAGGCCGGGTAGACGTGGCCCTCGACCCGCTTGGCGTCGTACGGGGTCGCGGGCGCGATGAAGGTGCCGTGGGCGATCATGCCGCCGCCGGTGAGCTGGGACTGTCGCGCCAGCTCGGCGAGCGAGACCCGGCCGCCCGGGCCGACCACGTGCTTGTCGGAGAGCTCGAGCGCCTGCTCCGGCGCGCCGAGCTGGGCCGCGGCCAGGGCCAGCAGCTTGCGCCGCAGCTCCTCGGCGGCGGCGCGGCAGGCGTTGCCCACCGCGAAGGCGGTCCGGCTGCCCTGCGCCCCGAAGTCGAACGGGGTCGCGAAGGTGTCGGCGGACACCACCGTGACGTCGGCGAGGTCCACCCCGAGGGCCTCGGCCAGGACCTGGGCCGCGCCGGTGAGCGCCGCGGTGCCGATCTCGGCGGCCCCGGTGTTCAGCGCCACCGTGCCGTCGGGGTTGATCTTGACGTACACGCCGGAGGAGCCACCGGTGGTGGTCCACCAGCCGCAGGCGAGGCCCTTGCCCCGCCCGGGCGCCGGCCGGCGGTCGCGCCAGCCGATGGCGTCGGCGGCGCGCCGAAGGCACTCCTCGAGCCCGACCGCGCTCAGCACCTGTCCGGTCGGCCCCTCGTCACCCTCGTGCACGATGTTGCGCAGCCGCATCTCGAGCGGGTCGATGCCGAGGGCGTCCGCGATGATGTCCATCTGCGACTCCACCGCGAAGTTGGCCTGCGGGCCCGACGGGGCGCGGTAGGAGCCGCAGTTGGTCTTGTTGGTGTAGACCGCGTAGCCCTCGAGGAAGAGGTTCGGCGTCCGGTAGGGCCCGGCCAGGACCAGGGTCGCCACCGAGGCGACGCCCGGGCCGGAGCCGGCGAAGGCGCCGGTGTCGAAGTAGATCCGCCCCTGACGGGCGGTGAGGCGGCCGTCCCGCGTCACCCCGGTCCGCAGTTCGACGACGGTGCCCTGCCGCGGATAGGCTGCGGTCAGTTCTTCCTCGCTGGTGGTCAGGAGCTTCACCGGCCGGCCCGCCTTCCGGGCCAGCAGGGCCGCGAAGTGCTCGACCCCGATCCGCAGCTTGCCCCCGAAGGCGCCGCCGATCCCCGGCACGATCACCCGGATCCGGGACGGGGCGATGGCCAGGATGTCGGCGAGGGTGGCCTGCACGTCGAAGGGCAGCTGCGTGTTCGACCACACCGTCACCTGGCCCGAGCTGTCCCACGCCGCGACCGCCGCGCGGGGCTCGGTATAGCCCTGGTGGACCATCGCGGTGGTGAAGCGGTGCTCGAAGATCCGGTCGGCCTCCGCCCAGCCGCGCTCCACGTCGCCGACGACGATGCGGGCCCGGTTGCACACGTTGCCGTCGCGCTGGAGGATCGGGATCGCGGCGTACGACCGCCAGCCTTCGTGCACGAGCGGGGCGTCCGGGGCGAGCGCCGCGGCCAGATCGAGCACCGGCGTGAGCGGCTCGTACTCCGCCTCGATGGCGGCCACCGCGGCGGCCGCCGCCTCCCGGGTCACCGCGGCGACCGCGGCCACCGGCTGGCCGACGTAGCGCACGACGTCCCGCGCGAAGACCGGCTCGTCCTTCACCGCGGCGCCGTAGCGGACGTCGGGCACGTCCGCCGCGGAGATGACCGCCCGCACCCCGGGAAGGCCGGCGGCCCGGCGGGTGTCGAGCCGGACGAGGCGCGCGTGCGGGTGGGCGCTGCGGAACACCTTGCCGTAGAGCATTCCGGGCAGCGCGAAGTCCGCCGCGTAGATCGCGCTGCCCGTCACCTTGCCCGGCGCATCGATGCGCGGCAGCGACCGCCCGACGACCCGGGTGGCCCCGCTCATCGCGGCCCCGCTCCCGCGGCCAGGCGGTCCGCGGCGGCGAGCACCGCGTCCACGATCTTCTGGTAGCCGGTGCACCGGCAGAGGTTGCCCGCGAGCGCCTCCCGGACCTGCGCCTCGCCCGGGCGCGGCTGCTCGTCCAGGAAGGCCTTCGCCGCGAGGATCATCCCCGGGATGCAGTAACCACACTGCACGGCGCCGCGCTCGATGAATGCCTCCTGCAGGGGGTGGAGGGTCCCGGCCGGGGCCAGCCCCTCTATGGTCGTGATCGCCCGGCCCCGGGCCACCACCGCCAGGTACAGGCACGCGTTCACGGCCAGGCCGTCCACCAGCACCGTGCAGACCCCGCACTCGGCGTCGAGGCAGTTGGTCTTGGTCCCGGTGAAGCCCAGGTCGGTCCGCAGCACGTCGAG
>DATIFV010000135.1:0-24422 GCA_035455085.1 Candidatus Methylomirabilota bacterium
GTCGTAGCGGGTGATCGCCTTGGGCGTCGCCACGTAGAGCGAGCCCTTGTGGAACTCGATCCCGTTCGGGAGCATCAGCTTCTCGGCGATGACCTTGACCTCGCGCTTGCCACCCTTGTCGACCAGCGCGTAGATCTTGCCGGCTCCGAACAGCGAGCTGACGAAGACCGTGCCCTTGTCGCCCTCGCGCAGCCCGCGGGCGTCGAAGACCTCGGCCGCGAAGATCTCGACCTTGAAGCCGGGCGGGAGCTTCATCTTGGCGATGGGCAGCTTGTCGGCGGGCGTCGGGATCGGGAACGCCGGCACCGGCGCCATCTGCGCCCCCGGTCCGCTCTTGGGCCGCCCGACGGCCCAGAAGGGCTCCTCTTCCTGCTTGGGCGGCGCCGGGGCCGGGGTCTGGGCACCGGCCGGCCCCGCAACGAGCGCGAGGCCGGTGACGGCCACGATCAGGCTCGCGATTCGCCGCGTCATCGAGACATCCATCATGGCGATCCTCCCCTGGGGGTACAGGGTTGTTCTCCGGCGGACCCGGGACCGCTCCGTCGCGAGCGCCATGCTAGCGCTTCCGCTGCGGGCGGTAAAGGCCCCGCGCGGGCCGCCGGCTGCTAGAATGTCGCCCGTGACGAACTCGGCCGGCGCGCCGCCCATGCTCTCCACCGTCGTGCGGGGGCCCGCGGCCTGGCACGGCCCCACGCTGTCGGCCGGGCGGTCCCGGCTCCCGATCCCGCCCGCCGTGCACGACGAGGTGGCGCAGGCGCTCGCCGAGCTGCGCCGGGCGCCGGTGCCCACGCTCCTGCTGCTGCCCGAGCACTTCCCGCTCGCTGCCGCAGGCTAGGAGGCCACCCACGATGGTCGTCCCGGTCGGTCTCAACATCTGGTCGCGGCTGGTCGAGCAGACCTTTCCCTACTTCGACCAGACCATCGCGCCCTTCGACATCCTGTGGATGCCCGATCACGTGCAGTACGGCGCCCACAAGGTGGCGGAGGGCTGGACGCTCCTGACCTGGGCGCTGGCCCGCTACCCCGACAAGCGCTGCGGCCACGAGGTGCTCTGCAACAGCTTCCGCAATCCGGCCCACCTGGCCAAGATGGCGGCCACCGCACAGGCCCTCTCGGGGGGACGGGTCATCCTGGGCATCGGGGCGGGCTGGAACGAAGAGGAGTACCGGGCCTACGGCTGGCCCTACCCGCCCGCCCGGGTGCGCATCGCCCAGCTCGCGGAGGCCATCGAGCTCATCCGCCGCATGTGGTCGGGCGCTCCGGCCGAGTTCCACGGCGAGCACTACTCGATCTCAGGTGCGTACTGCGAGCCGCGGCCGAGCCCGGCCCCGCCGGTGATGGTGGGCGGCTCCGGCGAGAAGTTCCTGCTCCGGGTGGTCGCCCGCCACGCGGACTGGTGGAACTACGTCTGGAAAGGCCCGGAGGCCTATGCGCACAAGCAGGAGGTGCTCAAGGCCCACTGCCGGGAGGTGGGCCGCGACTACGACACGATCGAGCAGGTGGTCCGGGTCGGCATCCTCATCGCGGAGAGCGAGC
Source organism: Candidatus Methylomirabilota bacterium (assembly GCA_035455085.1). GTDB lineage: Bacteria > Methylomirabilota > Methylomirabilia > Rokubacteriales > CSP1-6 > CAMLFJ01. The sequence continues at coordinate 1,537 of DATIFV010000135.1, forward strand.
GGGAGATCGAGCGCCTGAAGAAGGCCCCGTGGATCCGTCCCCTCGACGACATCCAGATCGTGGGCACCCCCGCCCAGGTGACCGAGACCGTGCTCGGGATCGTCAAGCAGGGCGCCCGCCGGCTCACCGTCAACTTCGCGGACGTGCCGCGGCCCGAGGGGACCTGGCTCTTCGCCTCGACGGTCCTGCCGCATCTGTAGCCCGGTGGACATCCCGCCCCTCCGCCTCGCGGCCAGCCACGCGCTGTGGGAGCGCGCCCACCGGGTCATGCCGGGCGGGATCTACGGGCACCAGAACGGCACCGCCCTCAGCGAAGGCCATCCCCGGTTCCTCGCCCGCGCCGAGCGCGCCCACCTCTGGGACGTGGACGGCAACGAGTACGTGGACTGGATGTGCGCCTACGGGCCCATGATCCTGGGTTACGGGCACCCGGCGGTCGAGGCGGCGGTGGCGGAGCAGCTCGCGAGCGGCGACTGCCTGCCGCTGCCCGGCCCGCGCATGGTGGAGCTGGCCGAGCGGCTGGTGGCGCTCACCCCGCGCGCGGACTTCGTGGTCTTCGGCAAGAACGGCGCCGACGCCACCAGCTGGGCGGTGGACGTGGCGCGGGCCCACACCGGCCGCCCCCGCATCGCCCGCGTGCGCGGCGCCTACCACGCGGCCCGACCGTGGGCCCTGCCCCACCTGCCGGGGGTTCCGGCCCACTACCGGCACGATCTGCTCGAGTTCGCGTGGAGCGATCTCGACGAGCTGCGGGCGCTGTTCGCGACGCACCCGGGCGAGATCGCGGTGGTGATGACCACCCCGTTCGACCACGTGACCGGGGCCGCGCCGGCCCCCGGGTTCTTCGCGGGACTGCGCGCCCTCTGTGACGCGCACGGCGCCCTCTTCGCGATGGACGACGTGCGGGCCGGCTTCCGCTTCCACCTCGGCGGCTCCTGCGAGCGCTTCGGCGCCGCCCCAGACCTAATCTGCTACTCCAAGGCCATCGCCAACGGCCACGCCCTCTCGGCCGGCCTCGGGCGCGAGCCGCTGCGCGCGGCGGCCGAGCGCATCTACTTCACCGGCTCCTTCTTCTTCGCGAGCGGGGCCTTCGCGGCCGCCCTCGCCACCCTCGACGTCCTCGAGCGCACGGACGCGATCGCCCGCATCGAGCGGATCGGCCGGCTCCTGACCGACGGTCTCGACGAGCAGGCGCGGCGGCACCGCGTGCCCCTGCTCCCGGTCGGCCAGCCCCCGATGCCGGTGATCCGCTTCGCCGGCGACCCGGACCGGCGGCGCATCCGCCGCTGGTGCGCGCTGGTCACCCAAGGCGGGGCCTACGCGCACCCGGCCCACAACTGGTTCGTCTCGGCCGCCCACACCGAGGCGGACGTGGCACGCACCCTGGAGGCGACCGAGCGCGCGTTCAAGGCGCTCGCCGCCGAGGGGTGAGGGCGGCGGCCGAGGTCACCGCCCGTCCTGCTCGAAGATCTCCTCCAGGCGCCGGCGGGGCACCTTGATCTCGACGCCGGCCCGCTCCTCCTCCAGCAGCATGAAGCTCGACGAGTCCCGTTCGCCCCAGCCGCGGCCGAGCGCCTCCGTGATCTCCTCGAGCGCGAGGTTGGCCAGCCGCATCGGCACCCCGAGCTCGCGGCCGAGGGCGGTGGCCAGCGACACGTCCTTGTGGCCCAGGCGGAGTGCGAAGGAAGGCGGCTCGAACTCCCCGGGCAGGAACTTCTCGGCCAGCCCGTCGAAGGTGCGGCGCCGGCCGCTGTTGCCCTGCCGCACCGCCCGCCACAGCAGGTCCGGGGCCACCCCGGCCTTCACCCCCATCGTGAAGACCTCGGCCAGGACCGCGCGGATGGTGAAGCTCGCGCAGTTGTGCACCAGCTTGGCCACCGCACCCGCTCCCACCGGACCCACGTAGTACGGCTGGTCGCCCATGGCCTCCAGCAGCGGGCGGTGGCGCTCGTACGACGGGCGGTCACCTCCCACCCAGATCGCGAGCCGGCGCGTCCGCGCCCCCGCCGGACCACCGCTCACCGGCGCGTCGAGCAGGTGGGCTCCGCGCGCCGCGAAGAGCGCGTCGAGCCGTCGCACGAGGGCCGGAGCGCTGGTGCTGAGGTCGAAGACCGCCGCGCCCGCGCGCACGCCGTGGAGCAGGCCGTCCGGCCCGGCGGCCACCCGCTCGACCTCGGGCGGGCCGGGCAGCGAGGTGAAGACGACCTCCGCTGCCTCCGCCACCGCGCGCGGGCTGTCCTTCCAGGCCGCCCCGGCGGCCAGGTGCGGCGCGGCCGCGGCCCGCCGGACGTCGTGCACCACCAGGGCGTGACCCGCGGCCTGCAGATTGGACGCCATGCTCGCGCCCATGGTGCCCAGCCCGATGAACCCGATGTGCATGGATGGTCGCCTCCCGCCGCGCATCTTGGCACGTGCCGGCCGCGCTTGTCGACGCTCGGCCGGACCCCGCGCTTGACTCCCCGTCCTCCCTCGGCCTAGGCTCTCTTCGGGAGGCGCGCCCATGGCCCTGAGGTTCCGTCCGCTTCACCCGCACTTCGTCGCCGAGGTGAGCCCGGTGGACCTGCGCGGCGTGCACGACGAGGAGACGCTCGCCGCGATCCGCGGCGGCATGGACCGCTATGCGGTGCTCGTCTTCCGGCAGCAGCCCTTCACCGACGCCGAGCATCTGGACTTCGCGCGGCGCCTCGACGGGGTGCTGCACACCAAGCTCGGCAGCCACGCGCTCCGAAAGAACCGCCTCGGAAACGAGGCGCTCGGTGACATCTCGAATCTGGACGAGGACGGCGAGATCATGCGGTCGGACGACCGCAAGCGCATGTACGGCCTCGGCAACCGCCTCTGGCACACCGACGCCTCGTTCCAGGACCCGCCCGGCCGCTACTCCATGCTCTCGGCTAAGGTGGTCCCGCCGGTGGGCGCGGACACCGAGTACGCGGACATGCGGGCGGCCTACGACGCCCTGCCCGAGGAGGACAAGGCGCGTCTCGAGGGGCTGCGCGTGCATCACTCGATCGCCCACTCCCGCCAGACCCTGGGCTTCGAGTTCTCGGAGGCCGAGCAGGACGCGCTGAAGGGAGCGGTCCACCCCCTGGTCCGCACGATCCCGCGCTCGAACCGGCGCGCGCTCTACCTGGCCTCCCACGCCTCGCGGATCCTGGACTGGCCGGTTCCCGAGGGCCGACTCCTGCTGCACGAGCTGATCGAGCACGCGACCCGGCCCGAGTTCGTCTATCGCCACCGGTGGCGGCTGGGCGACCTCGTGATCTGGGACAACCGCGCCACCATGCACCGCGCGCGCCGGTTCGACGACGCGAAGTACCGCCGGGAGCTCCGTCGGGTCACCACCCTCGACGTCGAGTCGCCCGCGCCCGTCCCGAGCGGCGTCTGAGCGCACCGCCCGCGCCGTCATCTCCGGGCTCCGCCGCGGTGGCCCCCTGATGCGCACCCCCTACGCACCCCGGAACCGCCGCCGCATCCTCTGCGTCTCGCCGCGCTACGCGCCCTCCTTCGGTACCTTCCATTACGCCTACCCGCTCTTCGGCGGACGCATCCGCGCCTTCATGCCGCCGCAGGGCCTGCTCGTGGTCGCGGCCTACCTCCCGGAGACGTGGGAGGTGCGCTTCGTGGACGAGAACGCCCGGCCGGCCACCGCGGAGGAGCTCGGGTGGGCGGACGCGATCTTCGTGTCCGGCATGCACGTGCAGCGCCCGTTCATCGAGGACGTGATCGCGCGTGCCCACCGCCTCGATACGCCGGTCGTGCTCGGGGGACCGTCGGTCTCGGGGTGCCCCGAGCACTACCCGGGCGCCGACCTCGTCCAGGTTGGCGAGCTCGGCGACTCCACCGACGCCATCATCGCGTGGCTCGACCAGCACGGCGGGCGTCCCCCCCGCCAGGTCCGCTTCGACACCGTCACCCGCCTGGCCCTGACCGAGTTCCCGCGGCCCGCCTATCACCTCGTCGCGCTCCGCCAGTACTTCATCGCGAGCATCCAGTTCTCGAGCGGCTGCCCCTACACCTGCGAGTTCTGCGACATCCCGGCCCTCTACGGGCGCAACCCGCGCCTCAAGTCGCCCGCCCAGGTGCTCGCCGAGCTGGACGCCCTGGTGGAGGGCGGCGCGGTCGCGATCTACTTCGTCGACGACAACTTCATCGCGAACCAGAAGGCGGCCCTCGAGCTGCTGCCCCACCTGGTGGACTGGCAGCGGCGCCACCGCTTCCCGGTGCGCTTTGCCTGCGAGGCCACCCTGAACCTCGCCAAGAACGACCGCGTGCTCGAGCTCATGCGCGACGCCGGCTTCAACGTGGTCTTCTGCGGCATCGAGACTCCCGAGCCCGACGCCCTCCGGTCGATGTCGAAGGACCAGAACCTCCGCATGCCGATCCTGGAGGCGGTCCGCAAGCTGAACGACTACGGGCTCGAGGTGGTCTCCGGGATCATCCTGGGCCTCGACACCGACACCGAGGCGACCGCGGACCACGTGATCGAGTTCATCGAGGCCTCGCAGATCCCGATGCTCACCATCAACATCCTCTACGCGCTGCCCAAGACCCCGCTCTGGAGCCGTCTCGCCGCGGCGGGTCGCCTTCGCGCCGACGGGGGCCGCGAGTCGAACGTGGTTTTCCGGCTGCCGGAGGAGACCGTGCTCCGCATGTGGCGCCGCGCGATCGCCGCGGCCTACGCCCCGGAGGCCATCTACCGGCGCTTCGCCCACAACCTCGCCCACACCTTCCTCCGGCGGCCCCCGTATCCCCGCAGCCCGCACCGGGCCTCGTGGCGGAACGTGGTCTCCGGCCTCGCCCTGCTCGCACGCATCGCCTGGCGGATCGGCGTCCGGGGCGACTACCGCCGCACGTTCTGGGGCGTGGCCCTGCCTGCGCTGCGTGCCGGTCAGGTGGAGGAGATGATCCAGGCCGCGGTGGTCAGCCATCATCTGATCGAGTTCACCCGGCAGTGCCTGCTGGGCGCGCAGGAGGCCTCGTTCTACGCCCCCAGCCTCCCCCGCCCGCCCGCGGCGCCCTCCGGCCGGCGGCGACCCTCGAGCGCCACCGCGGGCCTGGACCTCGTTCAGCACCCGGCAGACTCCTCGCCACCCCGTTAACCGTCAGGAGGCTTCGATGCCCATCGCCGACGAGCGCGCCAACATCGTCCGGAAGGACCTCGCCAACGTGATCCATCCCATCGTGCCCCACAGGCAGCTCGAGGACCGCCAGCTCGTCATCGTCTCCGCCAAGGACTCGACGGTGGTGGACGCGGACGGGCGCGAGTACCTCGACGGGATGGCCGGCCTCTGGTGCGTGAACATCGGCTACGGGCGCACGGAGCTGGCCGAGGTGGCCGCCGAGCAGATGCGCCAGCTCTCCTACTACCCCCACACCGCGATGAACCTGCCCGCTGCCGCCCTCGCCGAGAAGGTCAACGGGCTCCTCGGGGGCGACAACCACGTGTACTTCGTGAACTCGGGGTCGGAGGCGAACGAGGCCGCCTTCAAGTTCGCGCGCCAGTACGCGCGCCACGAGTTCCCGCAGCAGAACCGCTACAAGGCGATCAGCCGCTACTACGGCTATCACGGCACCACCCTGGCCACCCTCGCCGCCGGCGGCATGGGCGACCGCAAGGCGAAGTTCGAGCCGCTCTCCGGCAACGATTTCGTGCACGTGGCCCCGCCCTACTGCTACCGCTGCCCCTTCGGCCTCGAGCCCACGAGCTGTGACCTGGCCTGCGTGAAGAACCTGGAGACCACCATCCTGGGCGAGGGCCCGGAGACGGTGGCCGAGGTGATCATCGAGCCGGTGATGAGCGCGGTCGGCGTCGCGGTGCCGCCCCCGGGGTACCTGCCCGCGGTCGCCGAGGTCTGCCGGCGGCACGGGGTCCTGCTCCACGTCGACGAGGTGATCAACGGCTTCGGCCGCACCGGGCGGCTCTTCGCTCACGAGCACGCCGGTGTCAAGCCCGACATCGTCACGGTGGCCAAGGGGATCTCGAGCGCGTACCTGCCGATGGCCGCGACGGTGGTGCGCAACACCGTCTTCCAGTCCTTCGTCGGCGACCCGGCGGACAATCGCCAGGTGAACCAGGTCAACACCTACGGCGGCCATCCGGTGGCGGCGGCGGTGGCGCTCCGCAACATCGAGATCATGCTCGAGGAGAAGCTGGCCGAGCGCTCCGCCGAGAACGGGGCCTACCTGCTCGACGGCCTGAAGACTCTCACGCGCCACCCCTGGGTCGGCGACGTGCGGGGCCAGGGGCTCTACGCGGGCGTCGAGCTCGTCGTCGACCGCCGGTCCAAGGTGGTGATGCCCGCGCCCCAGATCAAGCGGCTGGTGGACCGCTGCCAGGAGCGCGGGGTGATCGTGGGCCGGTCGGGCGGCGGGCGCCATCTCGGCAACACCCTGGTGCTGGCACCGCCCCTCGTCCTCACCCGCGCCGAGATCGACCGCATCGTCGCGGTGCTCGATCAGACGATCCCCGAGATCTGCCCCGAGGCGGTCGCGTGACCTCGCCCCGGCCCGCCCGATGAGCCCCCCGCTCTGGGCCCTCGACGCGGTGGAGATCGCGGAGATGATCCGCCGGCGCGCGATCTCGTGCCGCGAGGCGGTGAGCGCGGTGCTGAGCCGCCTCGATGCGGTCAACCCGAAGATCAACGCGGTGGTGCGCCCGCTCCACGAGCGGGCGCTGGCGGAGGCGGCGGCGGCCGACCAGGCCCTCGCCCGGGGAGCCCCCGTCGGCCCGCTCCACGGCGTGCCCATCACCACCAAGGTCAACGTGGACCAGGCCGGCTGCCCGACCGACAACGGGGTGGTCGCCTTCAAGGATCTCCTCGCCACGCGCGACAACCCGGTGGTGGCCAACCTGCGCCGGGCCGGCGCCATCGTGGTGGGTCGCACCAACACGCCCGCGTTCTCCATGCGCTGGTTCACCGACAACGCCCTGCACGGCCCGACCCGCAACCCATGGGATCCCGCGCGCACGCCCGGCGGGTCGAGCGGCGGCGCCGCCGCCGCCACCGCGGTGGGCATCGGGGCGGTGGGCCACGGCAACGACATCGCGGGCTCCGTGCGCTATCCGGCCTACTGCTGCGGCCTCGTGGGGCTCCGGGTGAGCTACGGTCGCGTCCCCTCCTACAACTTCACCGCCCCGGTGCCACGCCCGATCTCGGCCCAGCTCATGGCGGTGCAGGGCCCCCTCACCCGGCGGGTGCGCGACGTGCGCGCGGCCTTCGCGGCGATGGCGGTGCCCGATCCCGACGATCCGCGTTGCGCCGCCGTGGCCCTCGACGGCCCGCCGGTGCCGCGCCCCGCGCGGGTGGCGCTGGTGCCGGACCCGGCCGGCCGGGGCGGCGTAGCCCCTGCGGTGACCGCCGCGCTGCGGCGGGCCGGCGCTGCCTCGCCGACGCGGGCTACGCGGTGGAGGAGGTCGAGCCGCCCGAGCTCGGCACGGTGGCCGACCTCTGGGCGGCGATAGCGATGGACGACGTGATCGCGGCCCTGGAGCCGGCCGTCGCCCAGCACGGCGACGCCGGGATCAGGCAGGCCCTCGCGCTCTGGCGGGCGGTCCACCCACCGCGCGACCCACGACAGGTGTTGGAGGCGCTCGCTCAGCGCGATCGCCTCCTTCGCCTCTGGGAGCTGTTCCTGCAGGACCGGCCGCTCGTGGTGACCCCGGCCTCGAACGAGCCGGCCTTCCCGCTCGACCTCGACCGGGTGGACGCGGACACCACCCGGCGGATCATGCACGCCCAGATCATGCAGCTCGCGATCCCGGTGCTCGGGCTGCCCGCGGTCTCGGTGCCCACCGGCGTCGTCGACGGCCTGCCGATGGGCGTGCAGATCACCGCAGGCCGCTTCCGGGAGGACCTCTGCCTCGAGGCCGCCGCCGCGATCGAGGCCCGCGCCCCGATGCCCACCCCCATCGACCCCCGCTAGCCGGTTGGAGCGGCGACGCCCTGCCAAGCGGGGCGCTAGTACACCACGACGCTGCGCTTCACTTCGCCCCGCAGCATGAGGTCGAAGCCCTCGTTCAGCTCGCGCAGCGGCAGCCGGCGGCTGATCAGCTCGTCGAGCTTGTACTTGCCCGCCATGTACAGGTCGATCAGCATCGGCACGTCCGTGCGCTGGTGCCCGCCGCCGAAGGACGAGCCGGTCAGGATGCGCTGCTGGAGGAACAGCGAGGGGTCGAGCGAGATCCGGGTGCCCGCCGGCGACACCCCCACGATCACGCACGTGCCGCCGCGATGGGTGGCCAGCACGGCCTGCTCGATGGTCTTCTGGGTGCCCACCACCTCGAAGGTGAAGTCGGCGCCGCCCGAGCCGCTCACTCTCTGCACCGCCGCGACCGGATCCTCCCGGCTGGCGTCCACCGTGTGGGTGGCCCCGAACTCCTCCGCCCAGGCGAGCTTCTGGCGCATCACGTCCACCGCGATGATCTTGCCCGCACCCAGCATCCGGGCCGCCTGGATGGTGTTGAGCCCGACGCCTCCCGCACCCCACACCGCCACGCTGGCCCCCGGCGGCACCTTGGCCCGGTTGAAGACCGGTCCCGCTCCCGCGAGCACCCCGCAGCTCACCAGGCACACCACGTCGAGCGGCGCGTCGGCGCGGATCGGGATCACGCTCTGCTCGGGCAGCACCGCGTGGGTCGCGTAGCCCGAGACCTGCAGGAAGTGATGGAGCGGCTGGCCGTTGCGGCGGAAGCGCGCGGTGCCGTCGAGCATGAACCAGCGCGGCTTGTCGCGCAGCGCGCACATGGTGGGCTGCCCGCCGATGCAGTACCAGCAGCGTCCGCACGAGGGGATGTAGCTCGAGCAGACGTGATCGCCCGGCTTGACCGTCTCCACGCCCGGGCCGACCTTCTCCACCACCCCGGCCGCCTCGTGACCCAGCACCACCGGCAGGGGATGCGGATAGTCCCCGGTGACCACGTGCAGGTCGCTGTGGCAGACGCCGTTGGCCGCCCAGCGGACCGCCACCTCGTGGGGGCCCGGCTCCAGGACCTCGACGTCCTCGATCACCACCGGCTTCTTCACCTCGTAGAGCACCGCCGCCGTCGCGCCCATGGGCCCTCTCCTTCTCCCCCTCTCCCCTCCGGGGAGAGGGCGGGGTGAGGGGCCGATTCTGGAAGAGATCGGGGTCCAGGGCAAGCGCCTTCCCGCCGGCCGGCTGGCGCCCCGCGCAGGGATGCCGTATGATCCTCGCGCCGTGAACTTCGACTTCTCCGCCGACCAGAAGGCCCTGCGCGAGCAGGCGCGGAAGTTCCTCGCCGAGCACGCCTCGTCGAGCCGTGTCCGGCGCATCCTCGACGGCGCCGCGCCGTACGACGCCGAGCTGTGGCGGGGCATGGGCGAGATGGGCTGGATGGGCACCGCGATCCCGGACGCGCACGGGGGCGCGGGCTTCGGGTACCTCGAGCTCTGCGTGCTCGCGGAGGAACTGGGCCGGAGCCTGGCCCCCACTCCCTTCGCCTCCACGATCTACCTGGCCGCCGAGGCCCTGCTGCTGGCCGGCACCGAGGCCCAGAAGAAGCGCTGGCTCCCGCGCATCACCCAGGGCGAGGCCATCGGCTGCCTGGCCCTCGCCGAGGGCCCCCAGGTGGTCACTCCCGCCAATCTCGCCACGCGCGCCGAGGCCTCCCGACTGACCGGCACCAAGGTGCCGGTGACCGACGGCGACGTGGCCGACTTCGCGGTCGTCCTCGCCGGGCAGGGAGACGGGCGCGCCGGGCTCTTCCTGGTCGAACTCGGCGCCCCCGGTGTCAGCCGCGCCGCCGTCGCAACCGTCGACCCGACCCGCTCGCACGCGCGCCTCGTCTTCGACGGCGCGGCCGCCGAGCCGCTCGGGGCTCCCGGCCAGGGGTGGCCGCTGGCGGAGCGCCTGCTGGACCGCGCCGCGGTGCTGGTGGCCTTCGAGCAGCTCGGCGGGGCCCAGGCCGCGCTCGACATGGCCCGCGAGTACGCGATCGGCCGCTTCGCCTTCGGGCGGCAGATCGCCTCCTTCCAGGCCATCAAGCACAAGCTGGCCGACATGTACGTGGGCGTCGAGCTCGCGCGGTCGAACGCCTACTACGGAGCCTGGGCGCTCGCGAAGGACGCCCCGGAGCTGCCGGTGGCGGCGGCGGCGGCGCGGGTGGCGAACTCCGAGGCCTACTACCAGGCGGCCAAGGAGAACATCCAGATCCACGGCGGCATGGGCTTCACCTGGGAGTTCGACTGCCATCTGCACTACCGGCGCGCCAAGCTGACGGGCCTCATGCTCGGCAGCGTCCGGCGCTGGAAGGACCTGCTGATCGCGCGGCTGGAAGCCGGCACCGCCTAGGAGGCCCCGATGGACTTCGAGGACACCCGGGAAGAGGCGGCCTTCCGCGCGGAGGCGCGGAGTTGGCTGGCCGCGCATGCCGAGCCCAAGCGCGGCGCCTTCGAGACATGGCAGAGCCGCTACCCGGGTCGCGAGGGCTGGGACGGCCTCGAGCGCGCCAAGGCCTTCCAGGCGCAGAAGGCCGACGCCGGCTTCGCGGCGCTGCACTGGCCGGCGGAGTGGGGCGGCCGCGCCCTGCCGCCGATCTACCAGGTCGTCTACAACCAGGAGGAGTCGAGGTTCCTCGTCCCGCGCGGTTACTTCGAGATCGGCCTCGGCATGTGCATGCCGACCCTCTTCGCCTACGCCACCGAGGAGCAGAAGCGGCGCTACGCGCCGGCGGCACTCCGCGGCGACGAGGTGTGGTGCCAGCTCTTCTCCGAGCCCGGCGCCGGCTCCGACCTGGCCGGCCTGCGCACCCGCGCGCAGCGCGACGGCGACGACTGGGTCATCAACGGCCAGAAGATCTGGACGTCGGGCGCGCACTGGGCGGACTGGGCCATCCTGGTGGCCCGCAGCGATCCCAAGGCGCCCAAGCACAAGGGGCTCACCTTCTTCTTCCTCTCGATGAAGTCGCCGGGCATCGAGACCCGGCGGATCAAGCAGATCTCGGGAGCCTCCCACTTCAACGAGGTCTACTTCACCGACGTGCGCATCCCGGACCGCCAGCGCCTGGGCGCGGTCGGCGCCGGCTGGGGCGTGGCCATCACCACCCTGATGAACGAGCGGCTGACCTCCGGCGACCTGCGGGGCCCCGACTTCGAGGAGATCTTCGAGCTGGCCCGGGCCACGCGGCTGGAGGACGGCCCCGCGATCGCCAACGCGGCGGTGCGCGAGCGGCTGGCCGACCTCTACGTGAGGACCCAGGGCGTGCGCCTCACCCGCTTCCGCACCATGACCGCGCTCTCGCGCGGCGAGACCCCCGGGCCGGAGAACTCCATCGGCAAGCTCGTGAACGCCCCCAAGGCGCAGGAGATCGCCTCGCTCGCAATGGACCTGCTCGACATGGGCGGGGTGCTGATGGACAAGGAGGTCGCGCCGGTCCGGGCCGCGTTCCAGGAGTCGCTGCTGACCTCGCCGGGCGGGCGCATCGCGGCGGGCACCGACGAGATCCTGCGCAACATCATCGCGGAGCGCGTGCTCGGCCTGCCCCAGGACGTGCGCATGGATCGCGACCTGCCCTTCGACCAGCTCCCGACGGGCAACCGCTGAGAGGCGCCGCCCCTAGCGAAGCTGGGCGTCCGGCTCCACCACGCGCACGGCGATCCGCACGCTGAACGGCAGCGTCCGGCCGGCCCGCCCGGGACCGATGGCTCGATCTGAAACTCGTCGGGGCCGGTGTTGCCCGGGCGCGGGGTGTAGGCAACCACGTTGGACTGGATAATGTCGAGGCGGCCGTGCTCCGGAGCCCGGACCACCTCGAGGCGATCGGTGGCTGTCCGCTCCTCGGGGACGGTGAAGTTGGCGATCCGGCAGGGCCGGCCCACGTTGCGCACCGTCATGGTGCCGGCAGCCCCACCCGGGGTGGTCGCGCCGTGAGCGATGAAGACCGCGGACTGGTCGGTCTGCGATGGCTGCGCGGAGGCGGAAGTCAGGGAACCTGTCACCAGGGCCGCGCCAATCACCACGCCCGCGACCGGTCGCCGTCGCACCGTCATTCGATCAGCTCGTCCGCCCGCAGCAGGATCGGCTGGGGAATCGCCAGCCCGAGCGCCCGCGCGGTCCGGAGGTTGATGACCAGCTCGAACTTCGCGGGCAGTTCCATCGGGAGATCGGCGGGGTTGGCGCCCTTGAGGATCCGGTCGACGAAGTAGGCGGCGCGCCGGTGCATCCCGGGATAGCTCGGCCCGAAGGACATCAGGCCTCCGGCCTGGACCAGCTCGATGTAGGCATATACCGTCGGAAGGCGGGTGCGCGCGGTGAACTCCACGATTCGGGCTCGGTGGTGCAGGAACAGGCGGTCGGCCAGCATGACCATCGCACCGGGACGCTGGGCGCTCATATCCTGGAACACGCGCTCGAACTCAGACTCGGCCCGCACCGGGAAGAACCCCACCCTCAGGTGCAGGGCCTTGGCCGCCGCCCGTGCCTGCTTCTCCGAGGTCATGTGGAACGGGTTGGCGGGATTCAGGAGGAAGGCCACGTAAGAGAGCTTCGGCACCACCTCGGTGAGCAGCTCGAGCCGCTTGCCCTCCAGGTCGGGCGCGATCGAGACCAGCCCGGTGAGGTTCCCGCCGGGCCGGCCGATGCTCTTGACCAGCCCGGTCCCCACCGGATCGCCGACCGCCACCATCACGAGCGGGATCGCCGGCGCCGTCCGCCGGACCGCTACCGCAGCGGGAGTGCCCGCGGTCACGATCACCTCGACCTTGAGGGCGGCCAACTCGGCGATCAGCTCGGGGAACCGCCCGTAGTCGCCCTCCGCCCAGCGGTACTCGATGAAGAGGTCCCGGCCCTCGACGTACCCCAGCTCGCGGAACCCCTCGCGAAACGGCCCGATGAGATTGGCCTCGAGCGCCGCGGTGGAATTACCGAGGAACCCGATCCGGCGCGGCTGCCCGGCCGGCTGCGCCCCGGCCCCGCGCGGGCCGGCCGCCAAGGCCCCGGCCACGGCGGCCACGAATGCGCGACGCGAGAGCACGAGCTCAGGCCGCCATGGGAGGCGAGGCGACCACGTCCTCGTACCGGTGACGCTTCGTGATCAGGCCGGAGTGCTGGAAGACGTCGAGGGCCACCTCGAATGCGGAGCGGGTGATCTCGACGTGCGGGGTCCAGCAGCCGAGCTTCTGGGAGTAGCCGATGGTCGCGGCCAGCACCGGCGGATCGATCTCGGCGAAGAAGGCGGCCTCCGCCTTCGCGACCTCGGCGGCGGGGGTGGCCAGGAGCCACCCGCGCGCCCTGCGGTAGGCCCGCATGAAGCGCGGGGCCGCGTCGGTGCCGAGCCACGCGCGGGTCGCGGCCAGGCTCGAGAAGGCGACCGGACCGATGGCCTGGCCGACCGAGGCCACCACGTGGCCGACCCCGTCGTGCTCGAGCTGCTGGGGCGCCGGGCCCTGCTGGTGGATGTAGTCTCCCTCGCCCCTCCGGAAGGCCGCGTCCATCTGGTCGCTCGGCACGTTCAGCGCCTGGATGCTCGCGAAGTCGAGGCCCCGCCGGTGACAGGCGTACTTGAACATGGCCAGCGGTTGGCCGCCGTGATCCACGAGCACGCGCCGGCCCTTGAGCCTGTCCCAGGTGAACCCCGCGTCGGGAGCCCGCCCGGTGAGAAAGAAGCGTCCATCTCGTTGATCTGGGCGAAGTGCGCCACAGGCGGGGCCTGGCCCTTCTCGAGCGGGCCGAAGCCCTGGGAGGGCGCGGACTGGCAGACGTCCACGGTGCCGGCCACCACCCCCTCGATCGCCGACTCGCCCGGGGGCGCGACGGAGTGCCGCGGCTCGAGCCCCTCCTGCCGGAGGAAGCCGCCGACGATCGTCGCGATGAGCGGGGAGTAGAACGCGGAGAAGCGGGTGAACTGCACGCTCATCGGCTCGCTCATGCGCTGCCTCCTGGGGTTATACTCCCCATCATGGCCACCACCAAGCGCCCCGCCGACAGCGAGCTCAAGCGCCGCTTGACCCCCGAACAATACAACGTCACGCAGTGCAGCGCCACCGAGCCACCGTTCCGGAATGCGTTCTGGGACCATCACGAGGCCGGCATCTACGTGGACGTGGTCTCGGGCGAGCCGCTCTTCGCCTCGACCCACAAGTTCGACTCGGGCACCGGCTGGCCGAGCTTCGACCGGCCGCTCGAGTCCGGATCGATCACCGAGCACGCCGACAACTCGTACGGCATGCGCCGCATCGAGGTGCGCTCGGCTCAGGGCGACTCGCACCTCGGGCACCTCTTCCCCGACGGCCCGCCCTCGACCGGCCTCCGGTACTGCATCAACTCCGCGGCCCTCCGGTTCATCCCGGTGGCCAAGCTCGAGGAGGAGGGGTACGGCAAGTACCTGGCCCTCTTCGAGAAGGACAAGCCCCGCTCCTAGGGCCTCGCCCCGGCCGCCCTGGTTTGTGTCGGAGTTACCGCGAAGAAACTACCCGCAGCGGGTCCCGTTCGCCCACTTCGCGCCGCCCTGAAGGAGGTCTCCCGGTGGCACCTCGCTTGCTTCTCCTGGGGCGTGCCGGACACCTCGCGCTCGGTGAAGCCGCTCGTCGCGATCGCCGCGCTGGTCGCGGGCGTGGCCGCTCTCTATCTCGCCCGCGGCGTGCTCATCCCGATCGCGCTCGCGATCCTCCTCACCTTCCTGGTGCATCCGCTGGTCGGGCAGCTCACCCGGTTTGGCCTGGGCCGCGCGCTCTCGGTCGGCGTCGTGGTGACGATGCTGTTCGCGACACTGGGCGGGACCGCGTGGGTGCTCGGCGCGGAGCTGGCCGCGCTCTCGGTGCACATCCCGGCCTACCGTAACAACCTGATCGCGAAGATCGCCTACGTCCGCCGGTGGGCGCGCGGCAGCGCCATCGAGAAGGCACAGACCGCGGTCAACGAGGTCAGCGCCGAGCTGGAGAAGGGAGCCACCCCGGCGCGGGCTCCGCGCGCGGCACCCGTGGTCGTGCACTCCCGCCCGAACGGGCTCTGGCAGCTGCCGACCCTGCTGGAGGGCTTGGCGGCCGCCGCCACCGTGATCGTGCTCGTGATCTTCATGCTCATCGAGCGCGAGGACCTCCGGAACCGGCTCATCCGCCTTGCCGGCTACGGGAGCCTGGCCACCACCACCCGCGCCATCGACGAGGCGGCGCAGCGGATCAGCCGCTACCTGCTCATGCAGTCCATCATCAACGTGAGCTTCGGCGTCGGCATCGCGGTGGGCCTCCTCCTCTTCGGTGTGCCCTACGCGATCCTCTGGGGCTTCCTCGCCGCGGTCCTGCGGTTCATCCCGTATGTCGGGGTCTGGCTGGCCGCGCTGCTCCTGATCGCCTTCGCCCTGGCCGCCTTCCCCACGTGGCATCAGCCGCTCTTGGTGACCGGACTCTTCATCGGGCTGGAGATGCTCCTGAGCTTCGGGGTGGAGCCGCTGCTCTATGGCCACAGCGCGGGCGTCTCGCAGGTGGCGCTGCTCTGCTCGATCACCTTCTGGACGTGGCTGTGGGGCCCGATGGGCCTGCTGCTGGCCACCCCGCTGACGGTGTGCCTGGTCGTGTGGGCCAAGCACGTGCCGGGCATGGAGTTCATCGGTATCCTGATGGCCGACGCGCCGCCCATCGCCCCCGCCGCCGCCTACTACCAGCGGCTGCTCGCGGAGGACCGGGCCGAGGCGGAGCGCATCGTCACGGAGTACGCGCGGCAGCATCCGATCGAGGCGGTCTACGACAACCTCATCCTGCCCGCGCTGAGCCACGCGCGGCGTGACCGGCGGCAGCAGCAGCTTCCCGAGCCCGCGGAGCGCTACGTCTGGCAGACCACCCGGGCGATCGTCGAGGCGCTGCACGAGCAGCGGCGAGCGGCCTCCCTCGAGGCCGAGGCGGGTGACGGCGCCGCGCCGGCCGAGCCTGGCCCCGCCGCGCGGAAGGTCCACGTGCTCGCCAGTCCGGTGCGCGACGAGGCCGATGAGCTGGGGCTGGTGATGCTGGGGCACCTCGTGGACCCGGCCCGCCTGACGGTCGAGCTGACCTCGCCTCACCTCCTGGTCTCCGAGGTCATCGCACGCGTGGAGAGGACCCGGCCGGCGGTGGTCTGCCTCGGTGCGCTGCCCGCCAGTGGGCTCGCCGCCCACACGCGGTACCTCTGCAAGCGGCTCCGCGCGCACTTCCCCGACCTCCGTATCATCGTGGGGCGCTGGGGGCTCCGCGAGCATGCGGGCGCGGTGCGGCGTCACTTGGAGGCGGCGGGCGCGAGCTACGTGGGGGTGACCCTCGTCGAGACCCGCGCCCACCTGCAAACCGCCTGCGGGCTCGAGCCGGTGACGCCGGCGGCCGGGGTCAGGACCCGGCGGGCGGCGGACTGCTCCAGCCCCGACGGGTCCAGCGGCTTGGTGACGGCGCCCCCTGCCCGTCCGGCAACCGGTGTATGATGCGCCCCGGCCCCAACCTGCTGGAGAGGAGCGCCGCCATGACCAGCCTGTCGACCACTGCCCACGAGATCGACGTCAACGACGTGGAGTACCTGCGCCACGGCGACCGGCCGCTCCTCGCGCGGATGTTCGTGCCGCGCGGAGCCGGCCCGTTCCCCATGGTCGTCGAGCTGCACGGCGGGGCCTGGTCCCGCGGTGACCGCACGAGCGACACCATCATGAACGAGCCCCTGGCGAGGAGCGGCGTGGTCGTGGCCGCCCTCGACTTCCGGCAGCCGCCCGAGGCCTCGTATCCCGCCTCGCTGGTCGATATCAGCTACGCCATCCGCTGGCTCAAGAGCCGGGCGGCCGGGCTCAGCGGGCGGCCGGACCGGGTCGGGCTCATGGGTGCCTCCAGCGGCGCGCACCAGGCGATGCTGCTGGCCATGAAGCCGCGCGATCCCAAGTACGCGGCCCTGCCGCTGCCGGGCTCGCCCGCGGTGGACGGCACCGTGCGCTGCGCGGTGCTCTGCTGGCCCGTCATCGATCCGCTCGGGCGCTACCGCTACGCGAAGGCGCTCCGGGCGGGCGGCCCGCCCTACCCGGACGTGGTGGACCGCGTGCTGCCGGGCCACGACGCCTACTGGCGCACCGAGGAGGCCATGGCGGAGGGCAACCCGGTGCTCGTGCTCGAGCGCGGCGAGCGCGTGGAGACCCCGCCGGTCGTCTACATCCAGGGCACGCGCGACATGGCGCATCCCCGGCCCGACCTCGATCGCTTCGTCGCGCAGTACCGCAAGATCGGCGGCCAGGTGGATCTCGAGCTGATGGAAGGCGAGACCGAGGGCTACATCAACAGGAAGCCCGCGTCACCGGCCGTCGAGCGCACCATCGCCCGCATCATCGAGTTCGTGCACAAGCAGCTCGGCTAGCGGCGCACCGGACGGCCTGTCGGAGCCCCCCTGGGCCCCCTCAGGTCTTGGCGAGCTCCAGCCGGACCCGGGGGAGGACCTCGCGGGCCATCCGGGCCGTGTAGTCGGCATCGGGATCGGCGGGCCACTTCGGGTCCGGGACCGGATGCAGGACCACGTAGTCGAAGGCGGCGGGGGCGGCGCGCAGCGCGGCCACGAGCTGCATCGCCACCTCGGCGGGACCGCCCCGCAGGCTGAAGGCATCGGCGGCCTCGATCGGCAGGAAGTCCACCGCCCGTCCGCTCATCTCCAGGTCCGGCGCGTGGTGGAAGTCGGGCCAGACGCCGCGCTCGTGCTTCAGCCTCTCCGGATCCGGCCCGGCCCACGCGAGACGGGGGGAATCGAAGAGCGCGGGCGAGTACTCGTAGTACCCGGCGGCCATCGAGCGCGCCATCGTGAGCGCCCGCCCCGGCTCGTCCACCAGCACGGTGTGGAAGATGGCACCGAGCTTCACGGCGACCGGATCGCGCCCCGCCTCCACCGCCCCGGCGCGGATCGCGTCCAGCGCGGTCGCGATGTTCGCGGGGTGGGTACCCACCCGGATGAACACGCCCTCGGCCACCCCGCCGGCCATCCGCAGGGTCCTCGGCCCGCCCGCCGCGATCCAGATCGGCACCGGCCGGTGATGGGGCAGCCGGGCGGGCCGCGCCGCCCCCACCTCCACCGATTCGCCGTCGAGGAGCGCGCGCATGAGGCGGGTCCCCGCCTCCAGCTCCTTGACGCGTGCGGGCCTGAGCCCGGCGAGGCGCACCGCGGTGTCGCCCACTCCCCACCCGAGGAGCACGCGCCCGGGCGCCAGCTCGTCGAGGGTGGCGATCGAGGAGGCGGTGACGGTCGGGTGCCGGTTGACCGGGTTGGCGAGCAGCGGGCCGAGCGTGATGCGCTCGGTGGCGCGCGCGGCCGCGGCCAGCAGCACGTAGGTGTCGCGGCGGCGGAGCTGCGAATCGGGCTGGAGCGCAGCGTCCCAGCCGAGCCGCTCGGCGCGCCGCACGTCGGCCGCGAAGGCGTCCACCGAGCGGGAATCGAACCGGTTCAGGCCGAAGCGCGGGGCGCTCATCGCGCCCTCAGGGCATGCCCGGCATGTCGACCCGCGCGTAGTAGCGCGCCGGCCCCAGCGCGTCCACGCGCGCCCAGAAGTCGGGCAGCGCGGCCAGCCCCAGCTCGTTCACGCCGGCGCCCTGGCGCCAGATGCACCAGGAGTCGGGGTAGAGCCGGCTTGCCTCCCGGATCCAGCGCTCCGCCTCCGCCCGCTCGCCGCGCCGGAAGAGGGCCTGGGCGAGCCGGAACATGGCCTGCGCGGTTGCGGCATCCTCGCTCACCGCGGGCAGGTGGGCGCGCGCCTGCTCGGCCGCCAGCGCGTACGGGCTGCGCGCCCCGTTCCGGGCCCAGTCGCGGATCGCGTCCAGATAGGTGCTCTTGGCCTGCGCGGTGAGGCGCGCCTCCTCCTCCGGCATCTCGCGGGTCTGCCGGTTCATCCGCCGGAAGCCCTCGTACGCCCCGGCCGGCTCGGCGGGCCGCACGATGCGCCCGCTCTCGTCGATCCACACCGCCTGCGGCACGTTGACGATCCCGAAGAGCTCGGCCAGCCGGTGATCCCGGTCGATCAGCACCGGATACGTGGGCTTCGCCGCCTCGATCCACGGCAGCGGGTCACCGTCCCGGCTGTCCATCGCCACCGCGATCACCGTGAACCGGTGGCCGGCCAGCTCCTCGTAGAGCGCCTGCCACACGGGCAGGTCGCGGCGGCACCCTCACCAGGAGGCCCAGGTGACGAGCAGGACCTTCTGGCCGCGGTAGTCGGAGAGCCGGTGCACGCGACCCGTCGGGTCCGGCAGCGCGAAGTCCGGGGCCTCGAGCGAGGCCAGCGCCGCGGTGCGCTCGCGCGCGCTCCGACCGAGCACCCACACGTGCCCGCGCTCGCTGTGGACCACCGGCTCGCCCAGGTGGCGCCACAGCGCGGCGAGGTCGATCCGGCCCGCGTCCACCAGCTCGCGCTCGCGGCCCGCGGGCAGCGGCACGCAGACCGGGCCCCGACAGAGACCCTCGGGCTTCGCCACCCAGCCCGTGGCCTCCTCCGCCTCCCTCGCGGCGCACCAGAGCGCCGTGGCCGAGGGCTCCGCGCCCGCCACCTCGTGCTCGCCCGTCTCCGTCAGCAGGGTCACCATGGCCGCCCTCCCGGGCCGATCTTACCATCGCGGGCGTGCGCTCGGCTTGACGCCGCGGCGCCGACCGCGGCAGTATCGCCCTCGATGCGCGGCCGCCTCCCGTCCCCGCCGTCCCGCGGCTGATCCCCCGTGCCCCCGAGCGCGCGGCGTCAGGGTCTGCTGGCACTGGTCATCGTGATCGTGGCGTGGGGCCTCACCTGGCCCGTGAACAAGGTGGTGCTGGCGACGCTCTCGCCGCTCTGGGCGGTCACGCTGCGCTCGGCGATCGCGACCGTCGCCCTCTTCGCGCTCACCGGGTGGCGCCGCGGCCGGATCGCGTGGCCGCCCCGGCAGGACCTCCCGGTCCTGCTGAGCATCACCTTGCTGCACATGCTGGGCTTCAACCTCCTGGCCAGCTGGGGGCTCGAGCTCGTCCCCGCCGGGCGCACCGTCGTGCTGGCCTACACCACGCCGCTCTGGGTCACACCGGGCGCCGCGCTCTTCCTGCGGGAGCCGCTCACCGCGCGCCGCGCGGCCGGCGTGGTGATCGGTCTCGCCGGCCTGGGCACGCTCCTCAATCCGCTGGCCCTCGACTGGGGCGCCCGCGACGTGGTGCTCGGCCACCTGGCCATCCTGGCCGGCGCGCTGCTGTGGGCCCTCAGCATCCTCCACATCCGCGCCCACCGCTGGGCCTCCACCCCCTTCGCCCTCATTCCCTGGGAGACCCTGCTCGCCACCGCCCTCCTGGTCCCGATCGCGCTCGCGACCACCCCGCCGGCGCCGGCGGACTGGAGCCCCGGGTTCGTCGGGCTGCTGCTCTACCTGGGCATCGTGGGCACCGCGGTCGCGTACTGGGCGACCGCCACCGCCAGCCGCCACCTGCCGGCGGTGACGACCTCGCTCGGGCTGCTGGCCACACCGGTGGTGAGCGTGGTCACCGCGACGCTCTGGCTGGGCGAGCCCCTCACCGCCACCCTGGTGGTCGCGATCGTGCTGGTGCTCGGAGGCGTGGCCATCGGGGCCACCGACCGCCGGGGCGGCGATCGGGCCCCGGCTTGACAGCCCGCGCCCCGGGCCCCAAGCTCTCACAATCATGGCCGACCACGGGGTCACCGCCGACGGGCCGCCGCCGACGAAGGCCGAGCTGCTGCAGGCCTTGCGGGCGAGCCGTGACGAGGTGATCGCGCTGGTGCGCTCGCTGCCCTCCGAGCGCCTGGAGGAGGGCCGCTACGAGGGCGGCTGGAACGGCCGCCAGATCCTGGCCCACATCGCCTCCATCGAGTGGACCTATCCTCGCCTCATCGACATCGCCCGGACCCCGCCCGCGCCGGTCGAGACGCCGGCGCCCACGCGCACCATGAAGGGCGGCAACGATGCCTACAACGAGCGCCAGGTGGCCAAGCGCGAGCACATGACGGTCGCCGCCCTGCTCGCCGAGTTCGAGACGAACCGCGCCGCGACCATCCAGGCGGTCGAGGCCGCGGAGGAGGCGCTGCTCGCGCGCCGCATCCGCTCGGCGGGGGGCGTGGTCGGCCCGCTCGCCAGCGTCTTCTACCAGATCGCGGTGGCCCACGTGCTCGGCCACGCGCGCGATGTCGCCGGAGGCACCATCAGCCATGGCTGACCGAGGCCCGCTCGACGGGGTGACGGTGCTCGATCTCACCGAGCACATGGCCGGCCCCTTCTGCACCATGATCCTCGCCGACATGGGCGCGGAGGTCATCAAGGTCGAGCGGCCCGGGGTGGGCGACTCCTCCCGCGCCATGGGCGACGGCAGCGAGCGCAACCCCTACTTCCGCTACATCAACCGCAACAAGAAGAGCCTCGCCCTCGACTACAAGGGTGAGCGGGGCCGCGAGATCTTCCTCAAGCTGATCCCCGCGATGGACGTCCTGGTCGAGAACTATCGCCCGACCGTGATGGACCGGGCCGGCCTCGGCTGGGAGATCTTGAGCCGGTTGAACCCGCGGCTGATCTACGCCCAGCTCTCGGGCTTCGGCTCGGACGGCCCGTACCGGGAGAAGGGCGGCTTCGACCTGATCGCCCAGGGCATGGGCGGCATCATGCACGTGACCGGCGAGCCCGACGGGCCGCCCACGTCGGTCGGCCTGCCGATCTGCGACCTCGGCACCGGCATGTGGGGCGCGCAGGGCGTCCTGGCCGCGCTGTACGAGCGGCACCGCACCGGCCGCGGGCAGAAGATCGAGTGCTCGCTGCTCGAGACCGCGGTCGGCTTCTCCTCGTGGACCAGCGCGGGCTGGCTGGCCGACCACGTGGAGCCCGTCCGCATGGGGTCGCGGCATCGCCAGAACGCGCCCTACCAGCGCTTCGAGACCAAGGACGGCTACATGATGATCGGGGCGGCCGGCCAGTCGATCTGGGAGCGCTGCGCCCGCGCCCTCGGCCATCCCGAGTGGCTCGAGGACCCGCGCTTCGCGAAGGCGCCGGAGCGGAGGAAGAACCGGCTCCCCCTCGAGAAGGAGATCACCGCGGTCCTCGCGACGGCCCCCACCGCGCACTGGACCAAGGTGCTCGACGACGCGGGCGTGCCCTGCGGACCGGTGTACAACTACGAGCAGCTCTTTTCCGACCCTCAGATTCGCCACCGCGAGATGGTGGTCCATGCGGAGGATGCGGAGCTGGGCGGCCGCGTGCCCCACATCCGCACCCCGATCCGGATGTCGGCCAGCGACGTGACGGTCCGCCGGACCGCTCCCAAGCTCGGCCAGCACACCGACGAGATCCTGAGCGGCCTCGGTTACCGCGCGGCGGACCTGGCGGCCCTGCGCCGGGAGCGGGTGATCTGATCTTCCTGATCCGCCACGGCGAGACGCTCGGTAACGCCTCGCGCACCGTCCAGCGGCCCGACAACCCCCTGTCGCCCCGCGGCGTCGCGCAGGCCGAGCGCCTGGCCCGCCGCCTCGCGTACGCGGGCATCGGCGCGATCCTGGCCAGCGACCTGGCCCGCGCCGCCCAGACCGCGGAGCGGCTCGCGCAGGCCACCGGCCTGCCGGTCCGCCACGATCCCCTGCTTCAGGAGCGCAACTTCGGCGACGTCCGCGGCACGCCCTACGCCGAGCTCGGCTTCGACCTCTTCGCCCTCGACTACGCGCCGCCGAACGGCGAGACCTGGGAGGTCTTCCACGCCCGGGTGGACCGCGCGTGGGCGCTCGTGCGCCGCCACGCCGCCAGTGTCGACGGGCACCTGGCCGTGGTGACCCACGGCCTCGTCTGCCGCTCGCTCGCCGCGCGGCACCTGCTCCTGCCCGACGGCGAGGTGGTGCCCGAGCGGTGGGAGAACACCGCGGTCACCATCGTCGACGGCCCGGCGGAAGGCGCCCGGTGGCCGGTCCGTCTGCTGAACTGCGCGGCCCATCTCGACGACCTCGCCCG
>DATIFV010000136.1:0-26409 GCA_035455085.1 Candidatus Methylomirabilota bacterium
GGCCCCGGCCGAGATCGCGCCCACGAGGTAGCCGGCGTAGTTCGCGGTGGCGAGCCAGCCGCCCTCCGCGACCGAGACACCCGAGTCCTGCTGCATCATGGGCAGGATGGGGGTGAGGGCGAAGCGCCCGATCCCCATCGCGACCGCGAGAGCGGTCGCCCCGACCGCGGCGACGCGGACGGGCGCCGCCGGGCCCCCGCGATCTCCCCGCATGCCGGCACTCTAGGGCCGGACCGGTATTGCAGATAATGAATTATGGAGATACAAATGTTCTCGAAATGGGAAGGATCGACCTGACGGGCCTGGAGATCTTCAAGGCGGTCGCGGAGCACGGCGGGATCACCAAGGCCGCGGCCCGGCTCCATCGCGTGCAGTCGAACGTCACCACGCGCGTGAAGCAGCTCGAGGAGCGGCTCGGCACGAAGCTCTTCGTCCGGCAGAACCGGCGGCTGCGCCTGTCGTCCGAGGGGAAGCTCCTGCTCTCGTACGCGGAGCGGCTGCTGGCCCTGTCCTCCGAGGCGGAGGCCGCGGTGCGGACGGGACCGGCCCGGGGAACGCTCCGGCTCGGGGCCCTGGAGAGCGCGGCCGCGACCCGCCTTCCCCCGCTGCTGGTGCGGTTCCACCGGACCTATCCCGACGTCCGCGTCGAGCTCGCGACCGGCACGACCGGCTCGCTGGTCGCCAAGGTCCTCGCCGACGAGGTGGAGGCCGCCTTCGTTGCGGAGCCCTTCACGCCCGACGGCCTGGACGGGCGGCCAGTTTTCACCGAGCAGCTGGTGCTCATCGCGCCGCGCCGCCGGCCGCGGATCCGCGGGCCGCACGAGGTCGGCCACACGACCTTGATCGCGTTCGCGAGCGGATGCTCGTACCGCCGGCGGCTCGAGACCTGGCTCGACGGGGCCGAGGTGGTCCCGGAGCGGGTCCTGGAGTTCGCCTCGTACCATGCCATCGTGGCCTGCGTCGCGGCCGGCAGCGGGATCGCCATCGTGCCCCGCTCGGTGCTCCGCGTCACCCGCGCTGCGCAGGACGTCGCGGTGTCCGCCCTGCCCGATCCGGTGGGGACCGCCCGCACCTGGCTGGTGTGGCGACGGGGGCACGACTCCATCGTGCTCGACGCGCTGCGGGGGCTCCTTCCGCGAGGCCCGCGCCCGGCGACGGCCCGCGAGATCCCGAGGAGGTGAACCGATGACCCGCCCCGCCCTCTTCGTCGTCAAGGCCACCATCACCCCCGAGCTCGAGGCCGCCTTCAACCAGTGGTACGACACGGTGCGGTCGAAGGAGGCCGCCCGGGTCCCGGGCTGTCTGGGCATGCGCCGCTACGCGGCGATCCCGCTCGAGACCGCGCACGCCGGATCCGAGCCGTGGCAGTACGTGGTCTGCTACGAGTTCGACTCCGAGGAGTCGCTGCAGGCCTTCGTCCGCTCGGACACGCTGCGGGCCATGACCCGGGACTACAACCGCCGCTTCGGCGGGGCGGGAGAGCGGGCCCGGCTGGCCTACCGGCAGATCTACCCGTGACCCGTCCGGTGTGCGAGAATTTCGCTCGTGAACACTAGCGCCGGACCGCGCACCCTCCTGGCTTTGGCCCCGCGCATCTTCGGCTACGCGCGGCCCCACGGGGCGCCGATGACCTTGGGCTTCGGCCTGTCCGCGCTCGGGATCGCGCTGGACCTGGCCAAGCCCCTGCCGCTGGCCATCGTGCTCGACAGCATCCTTGGCAACAGCCCACCCCCAGGCTTCCTCGGCCCATGGTTCACGCAGCTCGACGCCATGGTCCAGCTTGGGCTCGCCGCGGCGGCCATCGTGGTGATCGCGGTCTGCCGCGGCATGGTCACCATGCTTGCCAACTACCTGACCATCGACGTGGGCCAGCGCATGGTCAACGACCTGCGCATCGCGCTCTGGGACCACCTGCAGAAGCTCTCGCTGCGGTTCCACGACCGTCAGCAGACCGGCGACCTCCTCTACCGGGTGATGGCCGACACCTACGCCATCCAGGGGATCGTGATGAACGGGGCCCTGCCCCTGATGAGCGCGGCCCTCATGCTGGCCGGCATGTTCGTGGTCATGCTGCGCTACGACTGGGTGCTGGCCTGCGTGACCCTGGTGGTGAGCCCGCCGCTGTACCTCGCGATCCGCTGGCTGACCGTGCGCATCCACGGCCACGCCACCGCGGCCAAGGAAGCGGAGAGCGAGCTCTACAGCCGCGCCGAGACCGCGATCGGGGCGGTGAAGCTGGTCCAGGCCTACGGGCGCGAGGATCGGGTCGTCCAGGACTTCCGGGCGGGCAGCGAGCGGAGCCTGGCGCTCTCGCTCCGCCTCTACGGCACCGAGACGCTCTTCGTGCTGGTGGTGGAGTCACTGCTGGCCGCGGGCACCGCCGCCATCGTCTGGCTGGGTGCGCTCCGGGTGATGAGCGGCACGCTCACGATCGGGGCGCTCACCGTGTTCCTGTCCTACCTGCGCGACCTCTACCAGCCGATCCTGAGCCTCAGCCAGAACGTCGCCGAGATCGGCAGGGCTCGCGTGGGTCTGGAGCGCGTCTTTTCGGTGCTGGACACCGCGCTCGACGTCAAGGACGCGCCCGACGCGGTGACGCTGCCGCCACTCACCGGCGAGATCCGGTTCGAGAACGTGAGCTTCGCCTACGACGACGGCCGCCCGGTGCTCCGTGACATCAACCTGCAGATCGCCCCCGGCCAGCACGTCGCACTGGTGGGGCGAACCGGCGCGGGCAAGACCACTCTGGCCGGACTCGTCTTGCGCTTCTTCGATCCCCAGCGGGGGCGCATCACCATCGACGGGTACGACCTGCGCCGCGTCCGGCTGGCCTCGCTCCGGCGCCAGGTCACCCTGATGCTCCAGGAGCCGATCATCTTCCGGGCCACCGTCTTCGACAACATCGCGTGGGGCGCGCGCCAGCCGGATCCGGCCCAGGTGCGCGAGGCCGCGCGCCGCAGCGAGGCCACGTCCTTCATCGAGGATCTCCCCCAGGGCTACGATACCGTGCTGGGCGAGGAGGGCTCGACCCTCTCGGGCGGGCAGCGCCAGCGCCTGGCCCTGGCCCGTGCGCTGCTCCGCGACACTCCGATCTCGATCCTGGACGAGCCCACGAGCGCGCTGGACGTGGCCACCGAGGACAAGGTCTGGCGCAACCTCGAATCGCAGCTCCAAGGGCATACCGCGATCGTGATCGCGCATCGGCTGAGCACAGCCCGGCGCTGCCATCGCATCGTGGTGCTCGAGGCGGGCGCCATCGTCGAGCAGGGCTCCCACGACGAACTGATGGCCCGCCGCGGGGCCTACTTCGATCTCTGGCAGCGCCACGGCGCCGAGCCCGCGGCCGTCGCCATCCCAGACTAGGGGGTGGGCCGGAGGACCTCGCGCTCACCGAGCGGACATTGCGTGATGGCGCTCAGGATTTTCGAAAGACCCGGTGTCCCCAGAGCCAGTCGTCTTGCCAGACCTGCGTGAAGCCAAGCGTCCGCAAGCGGGCGAACGTGGGCTCGAAGTCCCGCACGATGTGCTGTGGACGGTCCGCGTCGATCTCGACGGCAAGGCGGGCGAACAGGAATCCTCCCGGTCTCAAGCTCTCCCAGAGCTGTTCGAGAGTGGCCACCGGATCGACCAGGTGCTCGAAGACGTCCAGGGCGGTGACGATGTCGAAGGTGTTGTCCGGGAGCTGCCCCCCGTCCTTCAGATCGACATAGCGCGCCGGCAGTGCACGTTGCTCGAGACGCCACCGGCTGAAGCGCAGCAGGGGTGAGCTGATATCGGCCAGCGTCACCTCGAATCCATGGCGTGCAAAGAGGAGTCCTCCAGAGCCGACGCCAGCCCCAAAGTCCAAGTAGGTCCGGCAGGCATGCTGCTGGGCAAACTGCAGGGCCGTCACGTAGGCCAGCGGGGAGGAATCCTCCGACAGCGTGTGCCACCACGTCAGCTCATAGAGCAGCGTCTGACTGGCATCGTAGTACTGCTCGACGGACCGTTTGTCTCCGGGGACCACCTCTCTCTCCCAGTCGTCTTTCAGACTGGCCAGCGAGCGCAGACAGCGGCGCCGGATCTCTGCCGCGTCTTCGTGCAGGTATGCTCCGAGTTCGGCCAGGAGGCTCTCGGGCAGATCCAGGCGTGTCTCCTGACAGAGCGCGCCCTGCCAGATGTCCCGGTAGGTGGCGAGCAGGCGATCCTGCTCGCGCTGGAACTCATCCCGGCTGAGCTCCTGCTGCTCCACACGTTGCCAGAGGGCTTTCAGCTGGTCGGGCAGTAGCATGCATACACTCCTCAGTCCGAGCGCCTATGAGAGCAATCTACGTGTCGCCGAGGCCATGTCAAGAAGTACGGCTCGAGCGGCCGGACGGGGCTTCAGCGCCGCGCGAAGAGCGAGATCAGTATCTCGTACTGCACGCCGTTCTTCGTGCCCCGGAACGTCTCCTCCCGGTCCAGCGCGAAGCCCACGTTGACGAAGAGGTCCCGGTAGGTCCGGGTGATATGGGGGAGCAGCAGCTTGTCGTAGCCCTGCCGGTCCAGCGTGTTGGCCATCAGGAACCGGCCTCCCGGCCGGACCGCCTGGTGGATCTCGGACGCGAGCCACGCGATGTCGAAGAACGAGTAGAGCCACCCCAGGTAGTAGATGGTGTCGTTCATGACCACCAGGTCCCACGGCCCGTCCGCCCGCCACGCGTAGTCCATGGCGTTGCCGGCGCGGAAGTCGATTGCGGCGCCGCCCGCGCCCGCAGCGGCGCGGGCGCGAGCGATCGCCGACGGGGAGACGTCGTAGGCCACCAGGTGATCGACCAGCGGTGCCAGGAGCCGGGTGAAGTATCCGGCCCCGCAGCCGAGGTCGAGGCCGCGGGCGTAGCGCAGGTCCTGGAGAACCTGGATCAGGCGGGCGCAGCGGGTGCGCTCGTAGTCCGAGGTCTCGAGCCCCCAGAAATCGCCCTGCTGCCAGAGCTTCTCCGCGAACTCCAGCGCCTTCTGGCCGGCCTCCTCCCGATCGGGCATCGCGGCCTCCTCGCCTACTTCAGCGCGTACGGGTTGATCGGCGTTCCCACCGCCCGGGTGACCGGCAGGGGCGGCGCGACGAGCAGGAAGGCGTAGCGGCCGTCCGCCGCGCAGTCCTCCGCCAGCTCCTCCAGGAAGAAGATCTCCCCCAGGGTGAGGCCCATGTTGGGGATCGCGACCACGTGGAACGGGTTGCGGAAGCCGGGGATCTCCGAGGGTCGGACCTCCACCGCGTAGTTGTCGCTCGCGATGGCCGCGACCTGTCGGGCATGCAGCCAGGGGGCGGTGTGCACCGAGACGCCGGGGAAGGGATCGAGGTCGAAGTGCCGCCAGTCCTTCCGGTCCAGATAGCGCGACATGTGCCCGGTGCGCACCAGGAGGATGTCGCCGGGCCCGACCTCGACCCCCTCCGCGGCCGCGGTCGCCTCGAGATCGGCGACGGTGATGGCGTAGCCGGGCTCGAGCGCGCGCACCCCGCGGTGGCGGGCGACGTCGAGGAGCACGCCGCGCCCGGCCAGCCTGCTCCTGGTCTTGTCGATGCTGTTGCGGGCGGCGCCGCTGCTGGTCACGAGCGCGGCGTCGTAGCCGTTGTACATCTTGCCCTCGTAGAAGATGTGGGCCAGGCTGTCCCACTGCGTCGCGCACTGCAGCGGCATCACGATCCAGTCGTCGGAGCCGCCGTAGCCTTCCATCGCGGCCACCTCGGCGGGGGTCTTCGGCGCGTCGCCGCCGTCACGGAACATGGCGTGGATCGGGTTGAAGCGCTGGCGCGTGCCGCTCTGGGGGCCGTTGCGCTCGAGCGGGATCCCGAGCGCGAAGACTTTGCCGGCGGTCACCAGCCGGCACGCCGCCGCGGTCCGAGCGGGGGTGATGTGGTTGAGCGTGCCCAGCTCGTCGTCCGGCCCCCAGCGGCCCCAGTTGCGCACCTGCAGCGCGATCTTGCGCAGGGCTTCTTCGCTCATCGGCTTCTCCTCGAGGGTGACGGCGGCCGGCCCGTGGCCGCGCCAGTCTAGCAGAAGGGGCGATTCGCCGTCTCGGCGGGCCGCCGCCGGGGCGGGGGACGGCCCGGAGGCCGATGGAATCGGGACGCCGGAGCGCCCCGGCGGGCTTCGCCTCCCCCCGCGCCGGGCTACGTATGCTTGCGTAGGGCGCGCCCCCGCCCGCCCGGACAGGCCCCCCCAGGCGGCCCCCGCGGTGGTAGCATACTCGCGGCATGAGACACCGGCGTCTGATCGGCCTGGCCGTGGTGGTGGCCCTGGCCGCCCTCGCCTGGGGTGGATACGCCTGGTGGAACAGCCTCCGGTACGTCTCCACCGACGACGCCTACGTGGAAGGCAGCATCGTCGTGATCAGCGCCAAGGTCGCCGGCCACGTCGCCGAGGTCCACATGGACGACAACCAGGCGGTCAAGGCCGGGGACCTCCTCCTGCGCATCGATCCGCGCGACTACCAAGCCCGGCGCGACCAGGCCAAGGCCGCGGTCGCGGTCGCGCTCGCCACCCACCAGGCTGTCCGCTCCGAGACCGAGCTGACCCGCGAGACCACGAGCGCCCAGGCCGAGGAGGCGCGCGCCACCCTGGAGTCCGCGCGCGTCGCAGAGCAGGGCGCGCAGTCGGCGGTGGTGGAGGCGCGGGCCACCGTGGAAGCCAAGCGCGCCGCCACCGCGGCGATGACCGCGGAGGTGGCCGGCGCGCAGAGCACGCTGCGCCAGAACACGCGAGAGATGGAGCGGATGCGCACGCTGCTCAACGGGGGCTTCGTGGCCCAGCGCGACTTCGACCAGGCCGAGATGAGCGCGGCCACCGCCGCCGCCACCTTCGAGGCGACGCAGCGCCGGCTCAACCAGGCCGAGAAGGAGGTGCAGCAGGCCGAGGCGGCCCTGGCCAGCCGCGTGCTCGGGGTGGGGCAGGCCCGGCAGCGGGTCAACGAGGCGCGCGCCGCCCTCGGGCGGGTGGAGAGCCAGCGCCGCCAGGTCACGGTCAAGGAGGCGGAGATCGCGCGCGCCGCGGCCGCCCTGACCCAGGCCCAGGCCGACCTGGCCTTCGCGGAGCTGCAGCTCGCGCACACGGAGGTTCGCGCCCCGAGCGACGGGGTGATCTCGAAGAAGAGCGTGGAGCCGGGGCAGGTGGTGCAGATGGGCCAGCCCCTCCTGGCCATCGTGCCGCTGCACGAGGTCTGGGTCCTCGCCAACTTCAAGGAGACGCAGCTGGCCCGCCTCCGGGCGGGCATGCCGGCCACGGTGCACATCGACACCTTCCCGGGGAAGGAGTTCCACGGCGCGGTGGACTCGCTCGCCGCGGGCACCGGCGCTCGCTTCTCCCTGCTGCCGCCCGAGAACGCCACCGGCAACTGGGTGAAGGTCGTCCAGCGCATCCCGGTGAAGATCCGGCTCGACGCCAAGGACCTCGGCAACCCCCACACGCTGCGGGCCGGCATGTCCGCCTACGTCGTCATCCGCGTGAAGTAGCGCGGGCCCGCCCATGGCCGGGTCGTCCGCGGAAGGCACATCGATCTCCGCGCCCCGCAAGTGGGCCATCACCCTGTCCGTGATGGTGGTGGCCTTCATGCAGGTGCTCGACACCAGCGTCACCAACGTGGTGCTGCCCCACCTGCAGGGGTCGCTGTCGGCGGGCCTGGAGGAGGTGTCGTGGGTCATCACCTCCTATCTCGCGGCCAACGCCATCGTGATTCCCGCCACCGGCTGGCTCGCGGGGGTCATGGGCCGCAAGCGCTTCTTCCTGGTGTGCAGCGTGTTGTTCACGGTGAGCTCGGTGCTGTCGGGCATGGCCCCGAACCTCACGTTCCTGATCCTGGCCCGTGTCGCGCAGGGTCTCGGGGGGGGCCCGATCATCCCGCTCTCGCAGGCCATCCTGTGGGAGATCTTCCCGCTCGGACAGCGCGGCCTCGCCATGGCGGTGTGGGGCATCGGGTTCATGATGGGCCCGATCATCGGTCCCACCCTGGGCGGCTACATCGCGGACAACTGGTCGTGGCGGTGGATCTTCTACATCAACCTGCCGGTCGGGCTGCTCGGCTTCTTCATGGCCAGCGCCTTCCTCTTCGATCCGCCGTACCTGCGGAAGCCGGCGCGGGTGGACTGGCCCGGCCTCGCCCTCATGGTGCTGGGCTTCGGCTGCCTGCAGCTCATGCTGGACCGGGGGGAGCGAGAGGACTGGTTCGACTCCTCGCTGATCGTCACCCTGGCCGCGGTGGCCGGCGTCGCCCTCGTCGGCTTCCTCGTCCGCGAGCTGACCGCGAAGGATCCGGTCCTGGACCTGCGGGTCTTCGCGGACCGCAATTTCGCCTTCGGGGCCAGCTTCATCGCCCTGATCGGGCTCGGCATGTTCTCGAGCATGGTGCTGCTGGCGCTCTACGCGCAGAAGCTCTTGAACTACGACGCGCTGACTTCGGGGCTCGTGCTGGCTCCCGGCGGCCTCGGCAACATGATCTCGCTCATCCTCTGCGGCCGGCTGGTGACGCGGGTGGACCAGCGCCTGCTCCTGACCTTCGGCTGCCTGGTCAACGCGATCAGCCTCTACATGATGTCGAACCTCACGCTGGGGATGGACTACTGGAGCCTGACCCTCCCCCGCGTCATCCAGGGCTTCGCGCTCGGCTTCATCTTCGTTCCCCTCTCCACCCTGACCCTGGCCACCATCCGGAGGGACCGGCTGGTCAACGCCACCTCCGCCTATAACGTGCTGCGCAATCTCGGGGGCAGCGTGGGC
Source organism: Candidatus Methylomirabilota bacterium (assembly GCA_035455085.1). Lineage (GTDB taxonomy): Bacteria > Methylomirabilota > Methylomirabilia > Rokubacteriales > CSP1-6 > CAMLFJ01. The sequence continues at coordinate 8,730 of DATIFV010000136.1, forward strand.
ATCGCGCTGGCCACCACCTACCTCGCCCAGCGCAGCCAGTACCATCAGCACAACCTCGTGAGCCACGTCACGGTGTGGGACCCGGAGACCCGGACGCGGATCGCCCAGTGGACGAGTCACTTCATGGCCCAGGGGGCGGACGCGTTCACCGCCGAGCGGCGCGCGGTGGCGATGCTCTACCACGACGTGGTGAGCCAGGCCCACGTGCTCGCCTACGCGGACGACTTCTGGCTCCTCGCGATCCTGTTCTCGATCGTGCCGCTGTTCCTGCCCCTCATGCGGCGCGTGCACGCCGCCCCGGCCGGGCCCCGCGAGGAGGCCGGTGACGAGGGGCGGGTGCGCCCGCTGCCCGCGCCGGTCGACTGATTTGCCTGCTCCCGTCCTGGACGCGGTACAGTGAGGGCATGAATCCCGAGCCCGAGCACCCGCTGGCCGCGGCCACCCCCGGCCTCGTTCATCCCTGGCCGGAGCCGCCCGCCGGCGGCACGAGCATCCCGGTCGCGCCCGGCATCCGCTGGATCCGGATGCCGCTGCCCTTCCAGCTCAACCACATCAACCTGTGGCTGCTCGACGACGAGGCCGGGCTCACGGTGGTGGACACCGGCATCGGCCTGGCGCCGACCCGGGAGCTCTGGGAGCGGCTCTTCGCGGGCGAGTTGGCCGGGCGGTCCGTCGTGCGGGTGCTGGTGACCCACTTCCACCCCGACCACATGGGCAATGCCGACTGGCTGGCCCGGCGCTTCGGGGTGGAGCTCTGGTGCCCGCAGGCCGAATGGCTCATGGCCCAGCTGGCCTGGCAGGGCATGGGGGGCAACGACTCGGAGAAGCGCCTGAACCACTACCGCCGGCACGGCGTCCCCGCGCCGCAGGCCGAGGCCTTCCGCAGCCTCGGTAACAACTACCGCAAGCTCGTGCCGACGGTCGTGCCGAGCTTCCGCGCGGTTCGCGAGGGCGACGTTGTCACGATCGGGGGTCGCCGGTGGCACGCCTTCACGGTCAGCGGGCACGCGCCGGAGCACGCCTGTCTCTTCTGCCCGGAGGCCGGGGTGCTGATCTCGGGTGACCAGGTGCTCCCCAAGATCACCACCAACGTGAGCGTGTGGCCGGATCAGCCCAACGGCAACCCGCTGAAGCTCTACCTGGACTCGCTCGCGCGCTTCCGCCCGCTGCCCGAGGAGACGCTCGTGCTCCCCTCCCACGGCCTGCCGTTCCGCAACCTCCACCGGCGGCTCGACGACCTGCGGCAGCACCACGACGACCGCCTCAGCGAGACCGTCGACGCTCTCGCCGAGCCGCGCACCGCCCACGACCTGGTGCCGGTGCTCTTCCGCCGGCAGCTGGACACCCACCAGCTCGGCTTCGCCATCGGCGAGACCGTCGCGCACCTGCACTTCCTGGAGGCGCGGGGCCAGGTCGCGCGCCTCGTCGACGCCGAGGGCCTCCACCGCTTCCGCAAGGCCTGAGGAGATCCGCGACCGTGGCGAACCCGCACGGCCACCTGCCCAAGGCCGATCCGGACCGCCTCGATCCCGAGCTGCGGCGGCGCCTCGAGGTCTGGTTCGCCAAGGCCTACCGGGACGACAATCTCTTCCTCACCCTGGCGCGCCGACCCGCGGTGCTCGACCTGTTCCTGGACTGGGTGGCCTTCGTCTACACCGACGCCTCGAGCCTCGAGCCGGCCCTGCTCGAGCTCTGCCGCATCCGGCTCGCGTCCCGGAACCACTGCGTGCACTGAAGCCTCGCGCGCAGCGCATCGTTGATGCGCCGGGGGCTGAGCGAGGCGGAGGTGCAGGCCGCCCTGGGCGATCTCGACGGGGCCGCGCTCCCCGCGCGGACGGTGGCCGCCCTGCGGCTGGCCGACTGCTTGAGCGCCGAGCGCCCGCTCGTGGACGACGCGCTCTTCGCGGAGCTCCGTCGTCACTTCGACGAGGGCCAGATCCTCGAGCTGGGCGCAGCTCTGACGGTGGCCTCGGGCTGGCAGCGCTTCATCGAGGCCTTCGGCATCCGCCCGGACGGCTGGACCGAGGCCACCCCGCTGCCGTGGAAGGGCCGCCCGGGATCCTGAGGCGCGGACGCGCCGCCGCCCTCGCGGAAGGCTAGCGGCGGCGCTCGAGATCCAGATCGGTGCGACGCAGCTGCTCGAGCTGGTTCTTCAGCCGGGTCGCTTCCTCCTCGCGCGCGAGGAGATCGACGATCGTGGTCCGCCAGGCCCGCGCTTCGGCTTCCCAGGGGCTGCCGGGGTAGTCGGCCAGGAGCCGGGAGAACGTCCGCTGCGCGGCACGGTAGTTGCGCACGCCGCTGGACGGATCGACCTGCAGGCGGCCGATGCCGTAGAGCGCGGCGGCGGCGGCGGGTTCGCCCGGGTAGCGGCGCAGCAGGTGCTCGTAGGCGGTACGGGCGGCCCGCGCCTCGCCGCGCTCGGCGAGGCCGTCGGCGTGGGCGACCAGGCGCCTCGCCTCGGCCGACGGGTCGGCCCCCGGCGAGCCCGCGCCCCCCGACGTGGCGGGCCGGGCGGTGCTGCACGCGGCCACCGCGACGAGCAGCAGGGGTGCGATCCAGAGGCGGCGCGCGGCTCCGAGGGTCACGCGGCCACCCCCAGCGCGAGCTTCGGGATCGTCACGGTGAAGCAGCTGCCCTTCCCGAGCTGCGATTGCACCCCGACCGTGCCGTCGTGCGCCTCGACCAGGCCCTTCACCACCGCGAGCCCGAGGCCCGTGCCGTGGCCGGCCCCGTGGGCCTGGCGGTAGGGCTCGAAGATCCACGGCAGCGCGTCGGCGGGGATGCCGGGGCCGGTGTCCTCGATCTCGAGCTCGAGACGGTCCGCGTGCTCGGTGAGGCGCACCTGGACGGCCCCGCCCATCGTGGTGAAGTGCAGGGCGTTGCCGAGCAGGTTCACGACCACGCGCACCAGGCTGCCTTCCTCCCCCAGGACGGTGAAGTCGCTCCCGTGCGCCGCCAGATCTGTCCGGATCCGCTTCTCCTCGGAGAGCGGGCGCATCTCGTCCAGCGCCCGGGCCACCACCTTGAGCGCGTCGGTCGGCCGGCGGTCGAGCGGTACCGCGCGGGACCGCAGGCGCGTGAAGTCGAGGATCTGGTTGACCAGGGTGAGCATGCGCGCGGCGCTGGCGTCGATGAGGTACGCGAAGCGGGCCTCCTTGGCGTCGCCGGCGGCCCGGGCCCGCTCCTGCAGGGCCTCGGCGGCCAGGCGGATGGAGGCGAGCGGGTTGCGCAGGTCGTGCGAGATGTGCGAGAAGAACTCCTCCTTGAGCCGGTCCACCTCGTGCAGCCGCTCGGCCATCCGGTTGAAGGCGCGCCCGACCTCGCTGATCTCGTCCCGGCCGGTGATCGCGAGCGGGCCGGTCCAGGTCCCGCTCGCGAGCGCCGCGCTCGCCGCGGACAGCCGCCCGAGGGAGCGCGCCATGCGGAAGGCGACCAGCGCGCTGGCCGCCAGGGCCAGCGCGAGGGCGCCCAGCAGGGCGATGGTCACCGCCCGCCAGGTCCAGGCCTCGAGCGCGCGGGCCCGGGCCTGAGCCGCGGCGAGACCCGCCTCGGTGGCGGCGGTGGTCTCGACGAGCGCGGTGTCGATGCCCTCGGCCGCCTCGCGCGCGATGCCCTCCGCGATCTGCAGCGCCTCCGCGGCCCGCCCGAGCTCGAGCAGGCGCCGCTCTTCCTCGACGTGACCTCGATAGGCCTCGAACGCGGCCCGGGCCCGGGTGTAGGCCGCCTGCGCCGCGGCACCCTCCAGGTAGCCGCCGAGCTCCTCGAGGTCGCGGGCGGCCCGGGCCGCGCGGTCGGTCCAGAGGCTCGCGTAGTCCTGGTCCTGCAGCAGCAGCGCCCGGGCCTCGAGCCGCACGAGGCCGTGCACGGCCTCGCGCAGCGCGCCCTGCACGCGCAGGGCGGGGACCGCGCGCGTGGTGATGTCCTGGTTCACGGTGACCAGCCGCTTGACGGTGAGCAGGCTCCACACCACGGTGGCACAGAGCACGAGTACGACGAGGGCCGAGACGACGAAGATCTTGCCGGCCAGCCGCATCGGGCACTCCTAGGGTGCGGCGGCGAGGAGCACGCGCACCATCTTGCGGAGGACCCGCATCGTGAACGGCTTCTCGATGATCGGGTCGGTGGTGCCGCGAAGGAAGTCGGCGTGGGCTGCGGCGTCGCCGGTCATGAAGATCACGCGGGGCAGCTTCGTGGCGAAGCGCACCGGAAAGCGGTGGCGCAGCCGGAGGGTCTCGTAGAGCGACGGGCCGTCCACCCGGGGCATCTGCAGGTCGCTCAGGACCAGGTCGTACGGGCACAGCTCGAGCAGCGCCAGGGCCTCGTCGCCGTCCCGGGCTCCGTCGACGGCGTGCCCGTCCGCGGCCAGGGCGGCGGTCAGCACCTCCCGGATCCCGTCGTCGTCGTCCACGACGAGGATCCGCCTGGGGGCAGGCTCGGTCGGCATGCCCGAAGGTCTTGCAGCAGGGGTGCCAGCCGGAGAGCCTGTAAGGACAAGCCCTTGCACGTGTCGGGTGCGCCGACAGTTACCAAACGCGCCCAGCCCCCTGACAAGCCCCGTCAGGCCTCCGCCTCGAGCCGGTAGCGGGCGAAGAGCAGATCCCGCTCCTCCTGCGGCACCGGATAGGGCGCATAGCCGGTGGCCCGCCGCACCCGCGCCAGCGCCTGCGCCTCACGCCGGAAGAAGCGCCCGACCGCGCGGAGAGCCCGATGAGTCTCCTCGCGCTTGGCCCGGGCGTCCGCATGCTCCAGCAGGCGCAGGGCGAGCGCTTCCAGCGCCTCGCGCGAGGTCCCGCGGAGCAGGCCGTCCCAGGCCTCCGCGGTGCCCGCGGGCAGGCGGCGGAAGCCGCGCACGTGGGAATGCCGCGCCACGCCGAGGCGCCGGCAGCGATGGGGCGGCACCGGATGGCCGATGTAGCGCAGCAGCCCCATGAGCCCGAAGAACGCCTCGCGGGTCACCTCCCGGGAGCGGAAGGCGCCGTGGAAGGCGAAGGCCGAGAAGGCCTGGGGCGCGGTGGTGAGGCAGAAGTAGGTCTCGCCTCCCTCGACCGCGATACCGATGTACGGGTAGAGGAAGGGGAAGGCGCCCGCCACGTTCTGCGGCGGCCGGAGGCTCTGGATCAGCCGGATCTCGGCGAGCGCGGCGGCCAGCGGCGATTCGCAGGTCTCCCAGCTGATCCGGGCGGCCGCCTTCACCAGGGCCCGGCGCTTGCGCTCCTTCTTCCGTCGCCCGGTGAGCCGGTACTGCCCGAGGCGCCGGCGCAGGTTCGCGGCGCGCCCCACGTAGAGGAGCAGGCCCGCCGCATCGTGGAAGCGGTAGACGCCCGGCACGGCGGGCACCTCCTCCAGGAACCGGGCGCCGAACCTCCGGTCGAAGAGCCGCACGGGGCTATGCTCTCAGGCGGCGGCGCGGCCCGGGAGGCTTTTTTCGCGTAAGATCTCGGCCCGAGGAGCATGCCCGTGACGGTCACCGTGCGCTTCGTGGGCTCAGGCGATTCCTTCGGCAGCGGCGGGCGATTCCAGACCTGCATCCTGGTTGACGGGCCGGGGTGCCGCTTCGCGGTGGACTTCGGGGCCTCGTCGCTCATCGCCCTGGCCCAGCAGGGGATCGAGCACAACTCGATCGACGCGGTGCTGCTCACCCACCTGCACGGCGATCACGCGGCCGGGGTTCCGTTCCTGCTCCTGGACGCCATGCTGGGGGCCCGCCGCACGCGCCCCCTCACCATCGCCGGCCCGCCGGAGCTGCGCGCCCGCATGGACGGCATCCGCGAGGCGCTCTTCCCGGGCTCCCACGTGATGACCCCGCACTTTCCCGTCGACTGGATCGAGATGCAGCCGGGGCGGCCGCACCGGGTGCTCGATCTCCTCGTCACGCCGGAGCGCGCCCGCCACACCGCGCAGACCAATCCCACCGCGCTGCGGATCGAGGTGGGCGACAAGGTGATGTGCTACACCGGCGACACCGAGTGGACCGACGACATCGCGCGCGCCGCGCGTGATACCGATCTGCTGATCGCGGAATCCTACTTCTACGACAAGCCGGTGAAGTGGCACCTGAACTACCCGGACATCGTGGCCCACGCCCGAGGCGTGGGGGCCCGGCGGCTCATCCTCACTCACATGAGCCGCGAGATGCTGGAGCGCGCCGCGGAGATCCCGGAGGAGTGCGCCCGGGATGGCCTCCTGGTGACGCTGTGACCGCTCAGATGTTGCCGAAGCCCGAGCGCACCGGCGGGTTGTAGCGATCGGTCGGGGCCTGCTCGCGCTCGGCCTCGTCCAGGCTCGGCCACGGGCCGGTTCGCTCCGCGGCGGGCGTGGTGAGCCAGACCCCCGCGCACTGCCCCGCCATGTACACGATCGGGCTCAGGAAGACCACGGTGAGGACGACGACGGCTGCCAGGGCCATGCGCTTCGGGGTCATCCGCTCCTCCTGACGGGCAAGGAGAGCAAGCGGCATTCCAGGAGAAAGCGCCTTGTTTTCAGGCGCTTTGTGTCTGCGCAAGGACTGCCGGGGGCAGGGATTTTCCCCTTGTCGGCACGGATTTCTCCGAAGCCGGAAGCGGCCGCTCCCGCCGCGCCGGCCTACCGGCCGGCCTTCGAGGACTCGTCGCGGGCGGCGCGGATCAGGGGCGGGTAGGCGTACGTGGGGAGCGAGCACCCCGGCGCCAGGACGAACCCGGTGGGCCCGCCCGCCTCCAGGGCGCGCGCGACCTGGCCCCGCACGAGCCGGGCCGAGCTCTCGACGAACCGCACGTGGTCGAGCCCGGCCATGAGCGTGAACCGGGTGCGGCGGCGCGCCTCGGCGATGGACGGCCCCCCGTTCTGATCGGCCCACGACAGCGCCTGGGTCGGATAGTCGACGAGCCGGTCGAAGTAGAGGCGCTCGCCGTGGGCGTGCAGCACGTGGCACTCGCCCCGGCCGCGGATCGCCTCCAGGAAGGCCAGGTCGAAGGGCCGCATGAAGCGCTCGTACTGCGCCGGGGTGAGGCTCTCGGCGGTCGCGGGCACCGAGAAGAAGATGCCGGCGGCGCCCCGGGCCAGGCTCGCCTGCGCGTAGCGGATCAGGTTGTCGTTGACGACCGCCAGCGCGGCCTCGAGCGCCTTGGGCTGCTCCTCCATCAGGACGGGCATCGCCTCGCGCACCAGGTTGCGCTTGAGCGTATTCCAGGCGTTGAAGACCGTGTCGAGGAAGAGCGCGCGCTCCCGCAGGGCGCCCGCCACCCGGTCCACCACCGCGAGCTGGGTGCCCATGGGCGTGGACAGCGGGTCGAAGGGCTCGAGCCGGGCCAGGTCCGCGGCGGTCGCCACCACCTCCAGGCCGCGGGGCATGGGGTAGTCGTAGTCGTTCATCAGCTTGAGCAGGTCCAGGTCGTAGTGCTCGAAGAACTCCAGGTGGACCTGGGCGGTCCGCTCGGCGGGGGCGTGCTGGGTGCCGAAATGGTACCAGACCGTGAAGGGAGCCCGGTCGACCGGGCGGCCCGCCAGGGCGGCCCGCACGCGCTCGATCTTGTTCACGGGTCGGGGCAGCCTACCGCGGCTTGTCCCGGTCCATCAGCACCCGGCGCAGGATCTTGCCGGAGGCCGACTTCGGGACCTGGTCGATGAACTCGAGATGCCGGATCCGCTTGTGGGGCGCGACCCGCTGGGCGACCCACGCCATGATCGCCTCGGCGGCCGTAGCCTTCGAGGCCTCGTCGGGCTTGAGCACCACGTAGGCCTTCGGCACCTCGCCCGCCTCCTCGTCCGCCCGGCGCACCACCGCCGCGTCCAGGATCGCCGGGTGCGTCAGCAGCAGCGCCTCGAGCTCGGCGGGGGCGACCTGCATGCCCTTGTACTTGATCAGCTCCTTCGTGCGGTCGACGATGAAGAAGTAGCCCTGCTCGTCCACGTACCCGACGTCGCCCGTGTGGTACCAGCCGTCGCGGTCGAGGCAGCCCGCGGTCTCCTCGGGACGATTGAGGTAGCCCTTCATGATCTGTGGCCCGCGGATCCAGAGCTCGCCCTCCTTGCCCACCGGCAGCTCCGCGTCCGAGCCCGAGCCCACCTCCACGATCCTCACCTCGGTGTTCGGCACGATCTTGCCCGCCGAGCCCGGCTTGAAGGGCTCGCCGTGCGTGGGGCTCAGGTGGGTGACCGGGCTCGCCTCGGTCATGCCGTAGCCCTGCACCACCGGGCAGCCGAGCTTCTGGGAGAGCGCACGGGCGATCTCCTCTCCCAGCGGCGCCGCCCCCGAGAAGATCAGGCGCACGCTCGAGAGATCGAACTGGGCGACCGCGGGGTGCTTCACCAGGCCCAGCACGATGGGCGGCACCAGGGGCAGCACCGTCACCCGGTGCTTCTGCACGTAGCCGAGGAACTCCATCATGTCGAAGCGGGGCATGACCAGGATGGTGGCGCCGCCGGCCAGGCCGAGCATCATGATCACGACCAGCCCGTAGATGTGGAAGAAGGGCAGCACCGCCAGCACGACGTCGCGCTCGCTGAACGCCTCGAAGTTGCGCATACCCTCGGCCTGGCAGAGGTTCGCCACCAGGTTGCGATGGGTCAGCATCACGCCCTTGGGCAGGCCGGTGGTCCCGCTCGAGTACGGCAGGGCCACCAGGTCCTCGACCGGGTCGATCCGCACCACGGGCGGCCGGTCCCCGGCCCCGAGCAGATCGGTGAGGGGTCGCGCCCCTTCCGCCGAGCCCAGCACGAAGATGTCCGGCCCGCCCGCCTTGGCCGCCGCCTCCCGCGCCTTGTCGAGGAAGGGCGGTACCGTGACGAGCAGGCGCGCCCCCGAGTCCCGGAGCTGGTTCGCCAGCTCGTCGGCGGTGTAGAGCGGGTTGACGGTGGTGCTGACGCCCCCCACCATCGCGACCCCGAGGAAGACGATCGCGTACTCGGGCACGTTGGGGCTGTAGATGGCGAGCACGTCCCCCTTGCCGAAGCCGCGCGCGGTCAGTCCCGCCGCCACCCGGCGGGCGCCCTCGGCGACCTGGCGGTAGGTGAGGGTGCGGCCGGTGGGCCCGTCGATCAGGGCCGGCTTGTCACCGAGCCGGGCCGCATGGCGCAGCACGTACTCGGGGAGGGGCACCTCCGGGATGGTCACGTCGGGGCTGAGCGAGCGCATGGTCAACAGAGCCTAGCGGCCCGGCCCCCGCTGGTCAAGGGACAGGTTCCTACGACCGCAGGTGGCGGTCGAAGAACTCGACGACGCGGCGGATGCTGTCCGCCCAGGCCGCCGCGTCGCCCCCGGTGGTGGCGCCCCGCCCGCCGCGTGCGTGGCTGTTCACCCGGGCGGCCACGAAGCGCACCGGGCGGTCGCTGTCGAAGGAGTGGTGCGCGCCGGGATACACCGTGATCGCCACCGGGTGCTCCGTGCCCCGGGTGGAGGCGGCGAGCCTGACGCAGATCGGCGCGGGGGTCCAGTCGTCCTTCTCTCCGATCAGGATCAGCAGCGGGGCCGCCGGCCGGTACGTCCCGACCCCGTTGCCCCGCCAGCCGCCGTAGGAGGCCCCGCACCCCGGATAGAGCGCCACCGCGGCCGCGAAGCCCGCGCGGCCGTCCCGGCCCGGGGAGGCGGCCAGGGCCGCGAGGGTGGTCGAGCCGCCGTGCGAGCCGCCCATGAGCCCCACCCGCCGGCCATCGACGTAGGGCAGCGCCCGCGCATGGGCGAGCGCCGCGTAGGCATCGTGCACGCGTCGGCTCGGGGCCACGTCGGCGCGCCCGGGCGAGGCGTCGGTGCAGACCCCGTCGGGGAACCCTCGGGTCCCGAAGCTGTCCGGGATCACCGTGACGTAGCCCCGGGCGACCAGCTCGCGGCTCCACCGCTCGGGGGCGCCACTCGACCGGGGGCCCAGGCCGCTGCAGTCGTGCAGGATGACCACCGCCGGGAAGGGGCCCGGCCCCTCGGGCCGGGCGGTCGCGGTCGGGATCCGCTCCACGGCGCCGTTCGGTGCCGTGGTGGCGATGGTGCCGTCGGAGACCGGGCCGGCGCATCCGGCGAGCGTCGCGGCCAGCCAGGCGAGGAGGAGCGCGCGGTCCAGCCCGAGCCTCATGTCGCGTCGATTCTAAGCCACCCGGGCTTGCGGACGCGAGGCGGCCTCGGCTAGCCTTGGTCCCGATGGCGCGCCCGCCGCTCGACCGGCCGATCACCGGACCCATGGTGTGGGAGGGTCGGGAGCTCGCCCGCTCGACCGACTGGATCCGGCGCCTCTCTCCGGCCGCGCTCGACGAGATCGACGCGGCGCTGCGCTCGACGCAGGCGCGCGGCCTCGCCTGGCGGGACATCCGCAAGAAGGACTTCCCGCTGCCCGGCTTCTCCGCCGAGCTGGCCCAGGTCAACCGCGATCTGGAGTGGGGACGCGGGCTCGTCCTGCTGCGGGGCCTGCCGGTGGAGCGCTACTCGGAGGACGAGCTGCGCGCGATCTGGTGGGGCCTCGGATGTCACCTCGGGACCGCGGTGCCCCAGAACGCCCACGGCGAGCTGATCGGCGAGGTGCGCGACGAGATCCGGCTCTACGGCGAGGTGGTGCAGCCGGCGGTGCCCAAGGCCGAGGGCGTCACCTCCCGGGCCAAGGCCCGGTCGAGCGGACCCCTGCGCTGGCACACCGACCGCTGCGACGTGGTCGGACTCCTCTGCGTGCGCGCGGCTCGCCTCGGAGGCACGAGCCGGGTGGTCAGCGTCCCCGCGGTGAGCAACGCCATCCTCGCGCGCCGGCCGGACCTGCACGCGCTGCTCTGCTCCGACTATCACCGGAGCCGGCAGGGCGAAGAGGTCGACGGCGAGGCCGCGGTCTACGCGCTGCCGATCTTCGCGATGCGCGAGGGCAAGTTCACCACGCAGTACTCGCGCACCTTCGTGGAGGCCGCCCAGAAGATCGCCTCGGTCCCGCGCCTGCGCCCCGAGCAGGACGAGGCGCTGGACCTGCTGGCCGCGGTGTGCGACGAGCTGGGCTACGAGATGACGCTCGATGCCGGCGACATCCAGCTCCTGAACAACCACGTCATCTACCACGGCCGCACCGCCTATCAGGACGCCCCCGAGCCCGGCCGCGACCGGCTGCTCCTGCGCCTCTGGCTGGCCCCGCCGAACAGCCGGCCGCTCCCCGAGGGCTTCGAGGTGCTCTGGGGCAGCATCAAGGCCGGCGCGGTGCGCGGGGGCATCGCCCAGCCCGTCGCCGGCGCGCGCTGAGCGGCTCGCGGCCCCTACGCCGCCGGCGTCTCCTCGCTGTCCGCCACGTACGCGCCGGCTGCCGGCCGCCGCGCGAACCGGGCCGAGAGGGACTGTGTCGCCCAGAGCGCGGCCAAGAGATAGGCAGTCCCCAGCGCAAAGCCGCCGAGCACGTCGGAGAGCCAGTGCACGTCAAGGTAGACGCGGCTCGCTGCGACCAGCGCGACCGACGTCCCGCCGGCGAGACAAGCGAGGATCCGGGGGCGGCCCCGCCCGTCGGACAATGTCACGAACAGAAAGGCGATCACGCCGAAGAAGACGGCAAGGCTCAACACGTGGCCGCTCGGGAAGCCCCACGGGCCAGCGTTGGGCCGCGGCCGATCGGCGGCCCATTTGCCTGCAAGCTGAAGGACCCCGCTGCCGGCCATCACGACCGGTAACAGCAGCGCCCAGCGTCGGCTCGTCCGCCAGAGCACCGCGGAGGCGATCAGGATCAACGGGATGAGGCCCGCGGGCTCGCCCACGATCGAGACGGCCTCCATCGTGACGTCGAGCCAGCCAGTCCGCAGGGGCTGTACCCACGCCCGCAGGCCCTGATCCAGCGGCAGGAGATGCTGCTGCACCGCGGAACCGGCCAGGACGACATACGCGGTCAGCAGGCCGAGAGCCCCCGGCATCAGGCGACGGCGTGCGCCCTGCTCCATGCCTACCAGCATGCCACAGGCTCCGGGACGGCGCTCGGTGGCACGGAAGTTGTACTGTTTCGACGGCATGCGGCGCGTGAAGGCGCTCCTGCTCGTGCTCGGCATGGCGGCCATCGCGCTCGCCGTCCATCGGATCGGTCCGAGCCCGATCCTCGAGGCCCTCGCGCGCCTCACATGGTGGCAGCTCCTCCTCGTCTGCCTACCCTATGCGGCGATCGCGGTCGTCGACACCCTGGGCTGGCGCTTCGCGTTCCCGCGCGCCGCCGCCCCGTTCCACCGTCTCTACGGCGCGCGGCTGGCCGGTGAGGCCCTGAACCTGGTGACCGCGGTCGGCTCGGTGGGCGGCGAGGCGGCGAAGGCCTGGCTCATCCGCCGCGATGTCGCCCCCGAGGATAGCGTGCCCTCGGTGGTGATCGCCAAGACCACCATCACCGTCGCACAGGCGCTCTTCCTGATGGTCGGGGTGGCGCTCGCGTATATCCTGCTCGACACCGACTCGCGAGTGATCGGCGCGATGGCCTGGCTGCTCCTGGTCGAGGTGGCCGCGGTCGCCGGCTTCGTGGGTGTCCAGGCGGCCGGGATCGTGGGCCGCGTAGGCCACCTGCTCGAGCGTCTCGGCGTGGTGCGGCGCTCCGACTACGCGGATCGGCTCGATGTCACCCTGCGCGACTACTACCACCGCGACCCATGGCGGCTGGCCTGGTCCACCGGCTTCCACCTCGTCGGCTGGCTGCTCGGGGCGCTGGAGGCCTATGTGATCCTGTGGTGCCTCGACGTCCCGGCGACCCTCGTGACCGCGACCGTGATCGAGGCACTCGGGGCGGGGGTACGCTTCGCCGCGTTCCTGGTGCCGGCGGGCCTCGGCGCGTTCGAGGGCGCCAACGCCGCCGTTTTCGATGCCATGGGCCTGGGCGCCGGCGCAGGGCTCGCGTTCAGCTTCGTGCGACGCGCGCGCCAGCTCGTCTGGACCGCGGTCGGTCTGCTCGTGCTGGCCGCGATGGGCTGGGGGGCACGCAGAACCGCGGCTCAGGCCACGGTCTCGAGCGGGACCTCCTCCTCGAGCTCGACCTGACGCTGCTTGAGCTTCGCGATTGCACCGGGAGGCAGCAGCAGAGGGAGCACCCGGCGCACCGCCCGAAGCCGTTCGCGCCCCGCGGCGCTCACCACCACGATCTCGCGCCCGCGACAGAGTGCCACGCCCTTCCATCGGCCGGCCAGGCCGAGCTTGAGACGGAGCAAGCGCCAGGCGAGGCCGAGCTTCGAGGTCCGCGGCATGATGAAGACGTCCAGGCGTCCGTCGATCGGCGAGGCGGCGGGGGTGAGGCTCAGGAAGTCGCGGTAGGTCTCCACGTTGGCCACCGTGACCAGCACCGCCTGGTCGGCCATGAGCGTGCCGTCGACCTCGACGGCCAGCGGGGCGAGCGGGGTCTTCCAGATCGCTTGCAGGGCGGCGCAGTAGTAGGCGAGGAGGCGCCGGGCACAACCCCGAGGCTGGCGCCGGCCGGCCTCCACCGCCTCCTGCACCTGGCTCAGAAAGCCGTAGCTCTTGTGAGAGAGGAACAACTCCTCGCCCGCCATGCCCACGTCCACCATCCGGACCTCCCCGTCATCGAGCAGCCGGGCGGCCCGACCCGCCGAGGAAGGGTGGCCGAACACGCGGGCGAAGAGGTTGCCGAAGCCGTTGGGGATCGGTACGAACGGGATGCGATGCCGCCGGGCGAGGAGCGCCGCTGCGCTCTGGGTGGCATCGCCCCCGACGCAGCAGATCGCCGCGAACTCGGGGCCACACGTCCCGGCCCAGTCGATCAGCGACGGCAGGTCGTGGAAGGTCTGCATGGTGACGTCGGAGCCGCGCCGCCGCAGCAGCCGGGCGAGCCGTCGGGCGACCGCGCGGGCGCGGCCCTCGCCCGATCCCGGGGTAACCACGATGCACACCGACGACCACCGCACGGCCATGTGGCGAGGAAGGAGCAAGTGGTGTGCCGCCGGCAGCGTGGGCGCGGCGGCCGCGGATTGGCGGACGGTACGGCCGCGCCGGCCCGGGAACCCGGAACGAGTGACCCGGTAAGAGCGCCCCAGCTCCCAGGGTCGCCGATTCTCTGGTGGCTGCGGTCGGGTTCCGGTACACTTGGACGAAGCCCACGGGCCCGCCAGGAGCGAGGCCCCCGCGAGTGCCCCCGCACCGCGGCGCCGGTTGACCGGCGTGGCGGTTCTCCTCTAACGTTTCTGACAGAAGGGGCTCTGCGCCAATGAGCGTCCAACTTGAGTAGGCGATCGCGCCACCGGCGCCACTCGGGCAATCGACCGCCGCAGGGGCAAGGGCAGGGTCAAGGGCAGCCCCAGCGGGGGCCGATGCCTCCCCGCCCCGTCTCCCGGCCCTCCCCGCCGTCGCTGTTCGAAAGCCTCACCGCGGTCCAGCCCTACGAGAAGCTCAAGCTCGAGACGACTCCGGACGAGCTCTCCATGCGCGCGATGGACATGATCACCCCGGTGGGCAAGGGCCAGCGGGGGCTCATCGTGGCCCCGCCGCGGACGGGCAAGACCATCCTGCTCCAGAAGATCGCGAAGGCGGTCCTGGCCAACCATCCGGACGTGGCGGTGGTCGTGCTGCTGGTGGACGAGCGCCCCGAGGAGGTCACCGACTTCCGGATGCAGATCGGCAAGCAGGCCGAGATCGTCGCCTCGAGCAACGACAATCCCTACCGCCGGCACATCGAGGTCACCGAGCAGGTGCTGGACCGGGCGAAGCGCATGGTCGAGGAGAAGCGGGATGTGCTGATCCTCTTCGACTCGCTGACCCGCATGACCCGCGCCTACAACAACGAGCTGTCGGCCCGCGGGCGCACCATGTCGGGCGGCATCGACAGCCGCGCCTTCCAGATGCCGCGCGCCTTCTTCGGCGCCGCGCGCAAGATCGAGGAGGGCGGCTCGCTCACCATCATCGGCACCGTGCTGGTGGACACCGGGTCCCGGATGGATCAGATCATCTTCGAGGAGTTCAAGGGCACCGGCAACATGGAGCTGTACCTCTCGCGCGAGCTGGCCGACCGGCGTATCTTCCCCGCGTTCGACCTCATGCGCTCGGGGACGCGGCGCGAGGAGCTGCTCTTCTCCGAGGAGCAGATGAAGAAGATCCACCTGCTGCGGCGGGCCCTGTCCGGCACCAAGCCGCAGGAGGCGATGGAGGCCCTCCTCGGCCGGCTCAAGCTGACCGCCACCAACGCCGACTTCCTGAGGGGGCTGGGCCAGACCTAGATGCTTCGCCCTCCCGGGCCCCCTCCGATGGGCTAGCGGGTCATGCCCGTCACCTTGCTCACCGCCTGCCGGAGCTGGCTCAGGGTGAAGGGCTTCTCGATGACCGGGATGCCGGTGGCGCGGAGGAAGGGGCCGTAGTCGGCCGAGTTCGCCTGGCCGGTCACGAACACGAGCCGCTTGAGGATCTGGGGGTGATCCCGCTGGATCTCCTCGTAGAAGGCCTGCCCGTCCATCTCGGGCATGCGCAGGTCGCAGAACACGAGGTCGAAGCGGTTGCCGCTGACGAGATCGAGGCCTTCCTTGCCGTTCTCCGCGGTGTAGACGTCGTGGCCGTCGATCTTGAGCGCGTCCGAGATCAGCTCGCGGACGGGGCGCTCGTCGTCGATCACCAGGATACGGGCCCGTCCCATGATGCCCCCTCCGGTCGCGGTTGACGGCGCGGCGGCTCGCGCTATTCTACGACGGGGGAGGGACCAGACCAATGATCCCGGGCGCGGGCCGTGCGATGGGCCGGCGGACGTTCGTGGCCACGCTGGGCGGAGGGGCGCTGCTCGTCCCGCGCGCGGCCGCCGCCCAGGCGCCCTCCCGGGCGGCGCGTATCGGCTATCTCACGCCCTCCTCGCTGGCGGGCGGCTCGCGTCTGGCCGAGCTGCGCCAGCGTCTGCGCGAGCTGGGTTACGTGGACGGGCGTGACATCCGCTTCGAGATCCGCGCGGCCAACGAGGACTACGAGCGGCTCCCCGACCTCGCGGCCGACCTGGTGCGGAGCGGGGTGGATCTCATCATCGCCCTGTCCTCGCCGGCGATCCGGGCGGCCGAGAACGCGACCACCACGATCCCGATCGTCATGGTCAGCGGCACCGATCCGGTGGCGGGCCTGTTCGTGGCGAGCCTCGCCCGTCCCGGGGGCAACGTGACCGGGCTCACCACCTTTCTCCCCGAGCTGGCCGGCAAGCGGCTGGAGGTGCTCCGCGAGTGCCTCCCGGGGTTGCGCCGGGTGGCGGTGCTCGCCAACCTCCGGAACCCGAGCAGCGCCGCCGTGGCGCGGGAGACGGAGGGGGCGGCGCGCCGGATGGGCCTGGAGAGCCAGGTGGCGGACGCGCGGCTGCCCGAGCAGTACCCCGACGCCTTCGGGGCCATCGTCCGGGGCGGGGCCGGCGCGGTGGTCGTCACCACCGACCCCGTCCTGTCGAGCCACCGCGACCGGATCATGCAGCTCGCGGCCCGCCACCGGTTGCCCGCCATATACGAGTGGCGTGAGATCGTGGAGCAGGGCGGGCTCCTCGCCTATGGCCCGAGCCTCGCCGAGGTGACCGTGCGCCTGGCCGGCTACGTCGACCGGATCCTCAAGGGTGCACGTCCCGCCGACCTGCCGGTCGAGCGGCCCACCCGGCTCGAGCTGGCGGTCAACCTGCGGACCGCCGCCGCGCTCAAGATGACGATCCCGGCCGCGGTGCTGAGCCGGGCCGACCGCGTGATCCGGTAGCCGCCCGCGGGCGGTTGCGCGACCGCGCCCACATGGACCGACGGGCCTTCATCGGCGCGGTGGTCGGCAGCGTCCTCACCCGACCGGCTTCCGGGGCGGCGCAGGAGGCCGGCCGGGTCCGCCGCATCGGGGTCCTCTCCCCGGGCAGCCCGAGCACGGGCCTCGCCGCCTTCGCGTCCGCGATGCGGGGGCTGGGCTGGGTATCGGGGCAGAACCTGGTCATCGAGCAGCGCTATGCACGTGGCGAGCTGGCCCGCCTGCCCGCTCTCGCCGCGGAGCTGGTCGGCCTGAAGGTCGAGGTGATCCTGGCGAGCAGCGTCGCGATCCCGGCCGCCCGCGCGGCGACCCGGACGATCCCCACCGTGATGACCTTCGCGGTCGACGATCCGGTGGAGGAGGGCTGGGTGGCCAGCCTGGCCCGCCCTGGCGGCAACCTGACCGGCGTGACCTTGTACGCTCCCGAGCTGACCGCAAAGCGGCTCGAGCTGCTGAAGGTCGTCCTGCCCGCGCTGAGCCGGGTGGGGGTGCTCGCGTGGCCCCGGCCGGGCGGCTCGAGCCAGGTCCGGGCCGCCGAGACCGCGGCCCGCGCCCTGGGCCTGCAGCCCCACGTGGTCGAGGTGCGGGAGGCGTCCGGCTACGAGGCCGCCCTCCGGGCGGTGCAGCGGGCCGGGGCGGGCGCGCTCCTCGTGCTCTCCAGCTCGTCCTTCTTCGCCGAGCGGCAGCGCATCGCCGACCTCGCGATCGAGCACCGGCTCCCGCTGGTCGCCCCGTTCCGCGAGATCGCGGAGGCGGGCGGGCTCATGGCCTACGGCCCGAACATCGTCGAGCTGTGGGGGCAGCGCGTGCCGGTGTACGTCGACCGCATCCTGAAGGGGGCGCGGCCCGGCGACCTGCCCATCGAGCAGCCCACCAAGTACGAGCTGGTCGTGAACCTCAGGACCGCCAAGGCCCTGGGCCTGACCGTCCCGCCCTCGCTGCTGCTGCGCGCGGACCAGGTGATCGATCCATGAGAACGGCGGTTTCGTCCCGCCTTCGGGGTGATTGATGGTCCCTCATGACCGGTTCACTGATTGGGCGGAT
>DATIFV010000137.1:0-3720 GCA_035455085.1 Candidatus Methylomirabilota bacterium
AGCGCGCCCGAGTCGGAGGCGAGCACGCGGGCCCCGAGCCGGCGCAGCAGGCGGGCCGCCGCGACCCCGCTCTTGGCGAGACCCACCACCGCCACCGTCTTGCCCGCGAGCGAGTCGCGGTACGGCACGCCGCGCGTCCCGTCACCGCTCACGAAGATCCCTACCTGGTACGCGGCGTCGCGCCGCAGTGTCACCAATGTCGCCATGATGAGTCACCCTAGCGGAGCTTGAGTGTGGTGAGGGCCAGGAGCGCGAGCATGATCGACACGATCCAGAACCGCACGATGATCTTGGGCTCCGCCCAGCCCTTGATCTCGTAGTGGTGGTGCAGGGGCGCCATCCGGAACACCCGTCGGCCGGTCAGCTTGAAGGAGGCGACCTGGATGATGACCGAGGCCGCCTCCACCACGTAGATGCCGCCGATCAGCGGCAGCAGGAGCTCCGACTTGGTGACCACCGCGAGCGTGCCGAGCGAGCCGCCCAGCGACAGCGAGCCCACGTCGCCCATGAAGATCTGGGCCGGGTAGCTGTTGAACCAGAGAAAGCCGAGCGCCGCGCCCACCAGCGCCCCGCAGAAGATCGTCAGCTCGCCGGTGCCCTTGACGTTCAGGATGCGCAGGTACTCGGCGGCCCGGAAGTTGCCGGTGAGGTACGCGATCACCGCGAAGGCCCCGCCCGCGGTCACGATCGGCCCGATGGCGAGCCCGTCCAGCCCGTCGGTCAGGTTCACCGCGTTCGACGCGCCCACGATCACCAGGATCGCGAAGGGGATCCAGAGCCAGCCTAAGGTGAGCAGCCAGCCCTTGAAGAACGGGATCACGACGCTGGTGGTGAAGCCGTCGGGCGGCCAGAAGTAGAGCCACGCCATGAGCGCCCCGACCAGCAGGATCTGGGCCCCGAACTTCTCCCGCGCCGAGATCCCCTTGCGGGTCTTGAGCTTCTTCCAGTCGTCCTTGAGGCCGATCAGCCCGAGCCCGCCGGTCGCGAGCACCAGCACCCACACGTAGCGGGTGCACAGGTTCGCCCAGAGCAGCGTGGAGACCAGGATCGCCACCAGGATACCGATGCCCCCCATGGTCGGCGTCCCGCTCTTGGTCTTCTGGTGCCGCTCCGGCGTGTCCTCGCGGACCGACGTGCCCCCGTGCTGCATCTCGCGCAGCCGGGTGATCAGCCACGGCCCCAGGATGAACGAGATCACGAGCGCGGTGACCGTCGCCATCGCGGTCCGGAACGTGATGTACCGGAACACGTTGAAGGCGGTGTGGTACTTGGCGAGCGGCACCAGCAGCTCGTAGAGCATCAGGCATCTTCTCCTCCGAAGCGCGCCACGAGCGCGTCCACCACGCGCTCCATGCGCATGCCCCGGGAGCCCTTGACGAGCACCGCGTCGCCGGGCGCCAGCCGCTTGAGCAGCAGCGCCACCGCATCCTCGAACGTGGTCACGTGATGGCTCTCGGCGAGCCCGGCCTGGCGGGCGGCCTCCACCGCCACCCGCGCCCAGCGGCCCATCCCGAGGAACTCCGCCGCGCCGGAGGCGGCCACCGCCCGTCCCATGTCGCGGTGGGCCGCCTCGCTGATCTCCCCCAGCTCGAGCATGTCGCCCAGCACCACCACGCGCCGCCGCACGTCCGCCGGGGCGGCGAGGGTCTCGAGCGCGGCGGCCACCGAGCCGGGATTGGCGTTGTAGGTGTCGTCCAGGATGCGCAGCCGGCCCGCGGGGCGCCAGACGCAGCGGCCCTTGGCCGGCCGCGCCGCCTCCAGGCCCCGCGCGATCTGCTCGAGCGAGAGCCCGAGGGCCAGGCCGACGCCGGCGGCGGCGAGCGCGTTGGTGACGTTGTGCCGCCCCGCGAACTGCAGGCGCACCGGTCGCTGCGCGGTGCCGATCGCGAGCGTGAAGCGGAGCCCGTCGCCCGGATCGGAAGCCGGGCCCACCGCAGAGACGTCGGTCCCCGGGCGCGTGCCGTAGTAGAGGATCCGCGCGCGACTCTGGTCCCGCATCGCCAGCACCCGCGGATCGTCCGCGTTGAGCACCACCGTGCCGTCGGGCGGGATCGCGCGGACCAGCGCGCTCTTCTCGGTGGCCACGCCGTCGAGCGAGCCGAAGGCCTCGGTGTGCGCCCCCTGCACCACCGTGACCACCCCCACCGTGGGCCGGCAGATCGCGGCGAGCGACTCGATCTCGCCCGGGGTGTTGGCGCCCAGCTCGAGCGCGAGCGCCCGGTGCTCGGGACCCAGGCGGAGCAGGGTCAGCGGCAGCCCCCACTGGTTGTTGAAGCTGCCCTCCGGCTTGAGCACCGGCCCGAGCGCCTCCAGCACCGAGGCCATCATCTCCTTGGTGGTGGTCTTGCCGTTGGAGCCGGTGACCGCGGCGACCGGGACGGTGAAGCGCGCCCGGTGATAGGCGCCAAGCCGCCCGAGGGCGCGGGTGGTGTCCTCGACCAGGACCGTCGGCACCGACGGCGGCAGGTCGTCGGGGAGGTTGTGGACCACGAGGCACGAGGCCCCGCGCGCGGCGGCGTCGCGCAGGAAGGCGTGGCCGTCGCGATTGGGCCCCTGGATCGCGAAGAAGGCCTCACCGATTGCCAGGTGGCGGCTGTCGATGCTGACGCCGGTCACCGGCACCCCGAGGTCGCCCGCCACGAGCGCGCCCTGGGTACCCCGGACCACGTCCTCGACGCTCAGGCCCGCCATCCGCGCCCTCCCGCTCCCCCGCGCTCGGCCAGCGCGGTCCGGGCCACCTCGCGGTCGTCGAACGGCAGCACCTCCGAACCGACGATCTGGTAGGTCTCGTGACCCTTGCCCGCGATGACCACCACGTCCCCCTCCCGCGCCCAGCCGATCGCGCCCTGGATGGCCCGCCGCCGGTCCGCGATGGACTCGTGGCGGCCCGCCGCGGAGGCGGGGATCCCGGTCTCGATCTCGCCCAAGATGACCTCCGGCCGCTCGCTGCGTGGGTTGTCGGAGGTCACCCAGGCCCGGTCGGCGAGGCGCGCGGCGATGCCGCCCATGATCGGGCGCTTGCCCCGGTCGCGGTCGCCGCCGCAGCCGAACACCACGCCGAGCCGCGCGCCGGGCTTGAGCAGCTTGCGGGCGGTGGTCAGCACGTTCTCGAGCGCGTCCGGGGTGTGCGCGTAGTCCACCACGACCAGGAACGGCTGGCCGGCCTCGACCCGCTCGAAGCGTCCCGGAACGGTGGAGACACCGGAGAGGACCCGGCCGATCTGCCGCGGCTCCATCTCGAGCGCCAGTCCGACGCCGGCGGCCCCGAGGACATTCATCACGTTGTGCTCGCCGACCAGCGCGGAGGTGATCTCGATCGCGCCCTCCGGCGAAGCGACCTCGAGCCGGATCCCGTCCATCCCCGACTCCCAGCGCCGCGGCCGCAGCCGGGCGGGGGCCCGCAGGCCGAAGGTCAGGATGCGCACCCCGGAATCGGCGGAGGCGGCGCGGACCATCGCGGCGCCCGCCGGGTCGTCCACGTTCACCACCGCGGCGCGGCGCGGCTTGTGCCCCGTCGCGAGGAGATCGAACAGGCGGGCCTTCGCATCGCGGTAGGCCTCGAGCGTCTTGTGGAAGTCGAGGTGGTCCTGGGTGAGGTTGGTGAAGACCCCGGCGTCGAACTCGATGCCAGCAACCCGATGCTGAGAGAGAGAGTGGGAGCTGACCTCCATCGCCACGGCGCGCGTCCCCGCCTCGACCATTCTGGCGAGAAGGGCCATG
>DATIFV010000138.1:0-3473 GCA_035455085.1 Candidatus Methylomirabilota bacterium
CGGGGCGCACCCGTCTCGTGGCTCGCTCGAGTGGCCCCGAGCGTCCGCGAGTCGGCGTGTTCCCGGGAGGGCCCCCGCCCCGCCCGCCCGGCGCCCGATCGGGGGTTGACAGCGCGCGACGCGTGGCGCGACACTCGGCGCCGTGCCTCTCACCAGCCTCAAGGATCGTGTCGCGGTGGTCACCGGCGGCGGCAGCGGCATCGGACGCGCGCTGTGCCTGCTCTTCGCCCGCGAGGGCGCCGACGTGGTGGTCGCCGACGTGGACCAGGCCGGCATGGCCGAGACGGTCGCCGGCGTGGGCCGGGCCGGCCGACGGGGGCTGGCGGTGCGGGCCGACGTGAGCCGCCTGACCGACGTGCACGCGCTCGCCGAGCGTGCCTTCGGCGAGTTCGGGGCGGTCCACGTGCTCTGCAACAACGCGGGTGTCGCGCTCTGGGGCGGGCTCGAGTCGGCCACCCACAAGGACTGGGAGTGGGCGATGGGCGTTAACCTCTGGGGCGTCATCCACGGGGTCGAGGCCTTCGTGCCGCGCATGGTGGCGGGCAAGCAGCCCGCGCACGTGGTGAACACCGCCTCGATGGCCGGCCTGATCGCCTCGCAGGGGCTCGGCATCTACAACACCACCAAGTACGCGGTGGTGGGCCTCTCCGAGACCCTCCAGAAGGATCTGCGCGGCTACGACATCGGCGTCTCCGTGCTCTGCCCGATGGGCGTGCACACCAACATCCGGCGCAGCGAGCGGAACCGCCCCCCGGAGCTGCGCAACGCGGCCGGCGAGCCCGCGAGCGGCGCGGTGGAGCTGATCGGCCGGTACCTGTCCCCCGAGCACGTGGCCGAGCGGGTGCTGCGCGCGATCTACGCCAACCGCCTCTACGTCATCACCCACGAGGAGGGGCTCGTGCCGCTCAGGCGGCGCTTCGAGCGGATGGCCCAGGCCATCGAGGAGTCGCGATGAGGTTCTCGGTGGTCGAGGGCTGGGGCAAGCTGCCGAGCGGCTGGCGGTACCAGGAGGTCGCGGGCGCGGCGGTGGACAAGCAGGACCGGGTCTTCTGCTTCACCCGGAGCGAGCACCCAGTGGTCGTCTTCGACCGGGACGGCAACTTCCTCCGCTCCTGGGGCGAGGGCGTGGTCCGTCGCGCCCACGGCATCACCATCGACGCCGACGACATGGTGTGGCTCACCGACGATCTCCACCACACCGTCCGCAAGTTCACGCCGGAGGGCAAGCTGCTGCTCACCATCGGCGATCCCGACCAGCCCGCGGAGCTGCAGGGGGGCAAGCCTTTCAACCGGCCCACCCACGTCGCGATCTGCCCGAGGAGCGGCTACCTCTTCATCTCCGACGGCTACGGCAACTCGCGGGTGCACAAGTACGCGCCCGACGGCACCTACGTCATGTCGTGGGGCGAGCCGGGCACCGATCCCGGCCAGTTCAACCTGCCCCACAACCTCGTCACCGACCGCGACGGGCTCGTCTACGTGGCCGATCGCGAGAACCACCGCGTGCAGATCTTCGACGGCGAAGGCCGGTACCAGGGCCAGTGGAACAATCTGCACCGCCCCTGCGGGCTCTTCGCGGACCGGGCCGGGAGCGGACTCTTCTTCGTGGGCGAGCTCGGCTCCGGCATGCCGGTCAACGAGAAGACGCCGAACCTGGGCCCGCGGGTCAGCGTGCTCGACGCCAAGGGTCAGCGGGTGGCGCGCTTCGGCGGCCAGTTCCCGAGCGAGAAGCCCGGGGAGTTCATCGCCCCCCACGGCCTCGTGGTGGACTCCCGCGGCGACGTCTATGTCGGGGAAGTCTCCTACACCGGCTACGGTCAGTTCCTCAAGCCGCCCCGGGAGATGCGCTCCTTCCAGAAGTTCCAGCGTCTGGATTAGCAGGGCGGCGAGAAAGGGCCGGCTACGAGGCGGCGCCCGAAGGTCGGGCGCGAGGCGTACTCCCCGTACGTTGCGCGCCCCGACCGAGGGCGCCAACGAAGTAGATGGGCCTTTATCGGCGCCCTGCGAGGGGGAAGAAGCGGCCGCGGGCCTTTGCGACCACCTCGCCGGTCTCCAGGTCCTCCATCGTGCCCTCGAGGTCGAGGTACTTGCCGGAGTCGAGCACCGCGCGGCCGCGCCCGAGCAGCGGGCGCTCCAGGGGGGCCGCCTTCACGTAACGCACGGTCAGCTCGCCGGTCACGTAGAGGCGGCCGGTGTGGTTCACCGCGGCGCCGCCCAGCACCTCGTCGAGATAGGCGGCCACGATACCGCCGTGGGCCATCCCCACCGGTCCCTCGAAGCGGCGTGGGATCAGGATCGGGCACAGCACGCCCCCGTCGTCGCCGCGGAAGGTCCGGACCCGGAGGCCGATGGCGTGCTCCGGGCCGCAGCCGAAGCAGTTGTGGAAGCTCGAGCGCGGCCCGCTGAACTTCACCTCGGCGAGGGCGGCGAGCCGCTCGCCGAACGGCGGCGGCAGGGGCGGCTCGTGGCTCACCGGACGTGGGCCCGGAGCAGCGGCTCCCAGGCGGCGAGCAGGCGATCGGCCATGCCGGCGGGCTCAGGGGCCATGTCGATCTGGAGTATACTCGGCCCGCGGTAGCCGGATCATGACGAAGTCAGCGAAAGGAGAGCGTCGATGCCCGTGACCGTGAAGGTCATTACCGACGGCCCCCTGATGGTGAAGGGTGAGTGCGAGATGCAGGACAACCAGGGCAACGCCATGCCCGCCAAGGGCGGCGACACCATCTTCCTCTGCCGCTGTGGCAGCTCGGCCAACAAGCCCTACTGCGACGGCACCCACAAGAAGATCTCGTTCAAGGCCTG
Source organism: Candidatus Methylomirabilota bacterium (assembly GCA_035455085.1). GTDB lineage: Bacteria > Methylomirabilota > Methylomirabilia > Rokubacteriales > CSP1-6 > CAMLFJ01. Next base: position 2,803 of record DATIFV010000138.1, read on the forward strand.
ACGTCGTCCCACCTCATCTCCCTCTCCCCGCCGGGGAGAGGGCAGGGTGAGGGCCGGTCAGGGTGAGGGATCCCGGGCCGTGGGGCTACCCTCGCCCGAGCCTCACCGCGATCGCGAACGCGGCGAGCCCCACCACCGCGATGAACAGCGGCGTGTGGACGGGGCCGAGGACACCGCAGATCAGCGGCCCGAGGAAGATCGCCCCGTCGACGCCGACGCGGTAGGCCCCGGTCCGCCAGCCGAGGCGCGCCACGTCGGTGTGCTCGCGGATCACCCCGAGCGGGAGCATCCAGCCCGCCATCCCGAGGCCGAACAGGGCACAGCCGACCACGAGGAGCGGCAGCGGGCCGAGCCCCACCGCGAAGAGACCGAGACCGAGAGTGATCGCCACCACTGTGAGAACCGGCGGGCGCCCCACGCGGTCGGCGAGCCAGCCCACCGGCAACAGCACGATCAGGTCCACGAGCTGGGCGAGCGAGAGCAGGCCCGAGATGCCGGCGCGATCCAGGCCGAACTCCCGGGTGCCGCGCAGAGGAATCACGAACTGGCTCACCGCGGACCAGCCGAGCGCCATCACCACGCCCAGCGCGAACATCAGCCGCACGACCGGCGGCAGGGCGGCGGCCCGCCGCGACACCCCCGCCGCGGCGACGGCCGACCCGGCGGCGGCC
>DATIFV010000139.1:0-9506 GCA_035455085.1 Candidatus Methylomirabilota bacterium
CGTGATCATGCTGGCCGACGAGCATCCCGAGATGAACGCGCGCGGCCCCCGTCACTACGGCGGCTCGCCGGTGAGCTTGCTGCTCTACGTGGCGGACGTAGACAAGCAGTTCAAGCAGGCGCTCGGCGCCGGGGGCACCGAGGTGCGGCCGGTGACCGATCAGTTCTACGGCGACCGCGCGGGCACGCTCAGGGATCCCTTCGGCCACACCTGGCACCTCCACACGCACAAGGAGGACGTCAGCCGGGCCGAGCTCCACCGCCGCATGGCCGCCCTGAAATAGGGGTCAGGTCTTGAATTACGACATTTCTCTCGTGGTAGCGTGCCCTATCGGACACACTTGAGGTATCGGAGGCCGGAGCGGTAGCGTGGCCGCATGGCCCGGCCGCTCCGCCTCCAGTTTCCTGGCGCGATATACCACATCACCGCGCGCGGAAACGACCGGCGCCCGATCTTCGAGGGCGACGATGATTGCGCGCAGTTCTTGATTGTCCTGGCATCAGTGGTGGCGCGCTATCACGTGCGGTGCCATGCATACTGCCTGATGGAGAATCACTATCACCTGCTACTCGAAACTCCCGAGGCGAACCTCTCCCTTGCCATGCGACAACTGAACGGGGTCTACACGCAGGGATTCAATCGGCGACGTGAGCGCTGCGGCCATCTGCTGCAGGGCCGTTTTGGCGCCCAGCTCGTGGACGGCGATGCCTACCTCAGGGAAGTCTGCCGGTACATCGTGCTGAACCCGGTGCGGGCGGGGCTCGTCGCGCACCCGCGCCACTGGCGGTGGAGCAGCTTTCGCGCAACGGCTGGCGAGATGTCGCCACCCGGGTTCTTGACCGTGGACTGGATTAGGTCTCTCGCCGGCGAGAAGACGTCGACCAAAGCATCAGCCCGATACACGGCCTTCATCGAGGCCGGCATCGGAAAGACCGAGAGCCCGCTGGACGCCTTCCGATCGGAGGCCGGGATGGGCGACGAGGCCTTCATGACGCGGTTAGGCGAGCAGAGCCGCCTGGCGGCCCCCTCCGCAGAGATCCCTCGCGTCCAGCGCTTCGCCGGTAGACCGGCGCTGGCCCAGCTCTTCGGGGGCGTGAACTCGCGGGCCGAGCGGAATGCCTGTGCGGTCGTCGCGGTCCGTGACTACGGGTACACGATCCGAGAGGTTGCGGAATTCCTCGGCCGGCACTACGCGACGGTTAGTCGCGTCCTGGCGCGTGTGGACAGACGTGCGGCCGCGGCGGGAACGTCGTAATTCAAGACCTGACCCCGGGTTAGAAGCGGCGGCGGCCGCCGAGGGTCTTCTTGCGGAGGCGGATGGACTTGGGGGTGATCTCGAGCAGCTCGTCCTCGCGGATCCACTCCAGCGACTGCTCGAGGTTCATGATACGGGGCGGAGTGAGGCGCACCGCCTCGTCCGAGGTGGACGAGCGCACGTTGGTGAGCTTCTTCTCCTTCGTGATGTTGACGTCGAGGTCGTTGTCGCGGGCGTTCTCGCCCACCACCTGGCCCTCGTAGACCGGCTCCCCGGGGCCCAGGAACAGCACCCCGCGCGGCTGCAGGTGGTCGATCGCGTAGGAGGTCGTCTTGCCCGCCCGGTCGGCCACCATCGCGCCGTTGGCCCGGTGGGGGATGTCGCCCTGCCACTCCGCCCAGCCGTCGAAGAGGTGGTTGAGCAGGCCGGTGCCGCGCGTGTCGGTCAGGAACTCGGAGCGGTAGCCGATCAGCCCCCGCGACGGGATCCGGTACTCGAGGCGCACCCGGCCGGTGCCGTGGTTGACCATCTTCACCATCTGCCCCTTGCGCGGGCCGAGCTTCTGGGTGACCGCGCCGATGAACTCCTCGGGCACATCCACCACCAGGTGCTCCATCGGCTCGAGCGTCTTGCCGGCTTCCTCGTGCGTGATGATCTGGGGCTTGGAGACCTCCATCTCGTAGCCCTCGCGCCGCATCATCTCGATGAGGATCGCGAGCTGCAGCTCGCCGCGCCCCGAGACCTTGAAGGTGTCCGGGGAGTCCGTCTCCTCCACCCGGAGCGCCACGTTGCTCCGCTTCTCCCGCCACAGGCGTTCCCGGAGCTGGGTGGAGGTGACGAACCTGCCCTCCTTGCCCGCGAACGGCGAGATGTTGGACGAGAAGAGCATGGCCACGGTGGGCTCGTCGATGCGCATCACCGGCAGCGCCACCGGCTTGTCGGCGTCCGCGATGGTCTCGCCGATCTCCACCGCCTCGATGCCCGCCACCGCCACGATGTCGCCCGCGGCGGCTTCCGCCACCTCCACGCGCTTGAGACCCTCGTAGCCGTAGAGCACGGTGATCTTGGCGTTCTCGATCGTGCCGTCCCGGTGGACCACCGCCACCCGATCGTACTGGCGCACCCGACCGTTGACGATGCGGCCGATGATGAGCCGGCCCACGTAGTCGTCCCAGTCGAGCGAGGTGGCGCGGAGCTGGAGCCCGTGGCCCTCCTCGAATCGGGGCGCGGGGATGGTCTCGATCAGGGTGTCGAAGAGCGGGGCCAGGGTCTTGCCGTCGTCGGTGAGCGCGCGCTTGGCGATGCCCTTGCGGGCGTCGGTGTAGAGGACCGGGAAGTCGAGCTGGTCCTCGGCCGCGTCCAGGTCGATGAAGAGATCGTAGACCTCGTCGAGCACCTCGGCGGGGCGGGCGTCCTGCCGGTCGATCTTGTTGATCACCACCACCGGGGTCAGGCTGGCCTCGAGCGCCTTCTTGAGCACGAACCGGGTCTGGGGCAGGGGGCCCTCCGCCGCGTCCACCAGCAGCAGCACGCCGTCCACCATGGTCAGGGTCCGCTCGACCTCGCCCCCGAAGTCGGCGTGGCCGGGCGTGTCCACGATGTTGATCTTCACGCCCTGGTAGTGGATGGCCGTGTTCTTGGCCATGATCGTGATGCCCTTCTCCCGCTCGAGGTCGATCGAGTCCATGACCCGCTCGGCCACGTGCTCGTTGGCGCGGAAGATGCCGGACTGCCAGAGCATGGCGTCGACGAGGGTGGTCTTGCCGTGGTCCACGTGGGCGATGATCGCGACGTTCCGGATGTCGGGGCGCTGCTGCATGATTCTCACTCTACCACGGATGAGTGGCGGACCGGCCGGCCGGTGGGGCATAATGACGCGTCCACCCCGGCATTTCACCGAAGGAGGCACACTCGTGAAGGCTCGCATCGCCCCCATCGCGCTCGTCGTCGCGCTGCTCGCCGCGCTCGTGCTGCCCGGGTCCGGCCCGGTCCCGCCGGCGGCGGCCCAGCAGCCCACCCCATCCGCGCCGAAAGACGCCCCCAAAGGAGGCAAGAAGGTGAAACAGACCGCCGTGATCACCATGGAGAAGGGTGGCGAGATCGCCATCGAGTTCTTCCCCGAGGACGCGCCCAAGACGGTGGAGAACTTCGTGACCCTGGCCAGGAAGGGCTTCTACGACGGCGTCACCTTCCACCGGGTGGAGCCGGGCTTCGTGGTGCAGGGCGGCGATCCCAAGGGCAACGGCACCGGCGGCCCGGGCTACACCATCAAGGACGAGTTCAACAAGCAGAAGCACGTCCGCGGGGCGGTGGCGATGGCGCGCACCCAGGCCCCGAACTCCGCGGGCAGCCAGTTCTACATCACCCTGGCCCCTGCGCACTTCCTGGACGGCCAGTACACCGTCTTCGGCCGGGTGACCTCCGGCATGGAGGTGGTGGACAAGATCCGGGTGGGCGACAAGATGAGGTCGGTGAAGATCATCGAGGCGGCCCAGTAGCGCCGTGGCCTGGTCGCTGCTGATCCGCAACGGCACGGTGGTGGACGGCACCGGCGCGCCCGCGCGGCCCGCCGACGTCGCGGTGGAGGGCGACCGCATCGCCGCGGTCGGCCCGGGTCTCGACGGCGAGGCGGCGCGGCTGATCGACGCCCGGGGCCTGATGGTGACCCCCGGCTTCATCGACGCCCACTCGCACTCGGACCTGGTCTACGACAAGTGCCCCTCGGCCGAGTCCAAGGTGCGGCAGGGCGTCACCACCGAGGTGGTCGGCATGTGCAGCTTCTCGCCGGCGCCGGTCGCCCCGGGCCGCGCGGACCTGGTGCAGGAGTGGGCCGGGGGCATCGGCGGCAAGCTGCCGATCACCTGGCGCACCTTCGGGGAGTACCTGGATCACCTGCGCGCGCTGGGGCCGAGCGTCAACATCGCCCAGTTCGTGGGCCACGGCGCCCTGCGCCTGGCCGCGGTGGGCGCCGACGCGCGGCCGGTCACCCCCGACGAGCAGAAGGCGATGGAGCGGCTGCTCGCCGAGGCCCTCGACGCGGGCGCCTTCGGCTTCTCCACCGGCCTGGTCTACCCGCCCAGCGTCTACGGCGACACCGACGAGCTGGTCGGGCTGGCCCGCAGCATGGCCCGGCGGCGCGGGCTCTACTTCTCCCACATCCGCGGCGAGGCGGCCACCCTCGAGCAGGCCGCCGAGGAAGCGATCACGATCGGCGAGCGGGGCGGGGTGCCGGTGCAGATCGCCCACGTGAAAGCCTCCGGGCGGGAGAACTGGGGCAAGATGGACCGCGTCCTTCGCATGATCGACGCGGCCCGCGCCCGCGGCGTGGACGTCACCGGCGACGTCTACCCGTACCCGGCCGGGAGCACCAAGATGGACAACCTGCTGCCGGCGTGGATGCACGACGGCGGCATCTCGAAGCTGCTCGAGCGGCTGAGCGACCCGAAGGCGCGGCAGCGCGCGATCGCCGACTGCCTGGTGGACGGCGAGCGGTGGCGCACCGGCTCGGGGGGCATGGGGTGGGACGAGATCATGATCGCCACGTGCTCGAAGCCCGAGCTGGCGGGCCTCCACCTCGCGGAGCTGGCCCGTCGTACCGGCAAGGAGCCGGCCCAGGCGATGATGGACCTGGTCCTGTCCGAGCGGGCGGGGGTCTCGATGGTGGTGTTCTCCCAGAGCGAGGACAACGTGGGCACCGCGCTGGCCTATGCCCACAACATGGTGGGCTCCGACTCGCTGTCGCTGCACGCCGGGGCCGGCCCGCACCCCGGCAAGCCCCACCCGCGCAGCTACGGGACCTTCCCGCGCGTGCTCGGGGTGTACTGCCGCGAGAAGCGGCTCTTCTCCTGGGAGACCGCGGTGCACAAGATGACCGGCATGGCCGCGGCCAAGCTGGGCCTCACGGACCGCGGGCGGCTGGAGCGCGGCCGCGCGGCGGACCTCACCCTGTTCGATCCGGCCACGGTGCGGGACGAGGCGTCCTTCCCGGATCCGCACCGGCACCCGATCGGCATCCCCTACGTGATCGTCAACGGCCAGGTGGTGGTCGACGGGGCGCGCTACCACGCGGTGCCGGCCGGCCGCGTGCTCACCCCCGCCTGAGCCGCTCCGCCGGCCGCTCAAAAAGGTCCAGATGCGAGGCGGCGCCCGACGGGCGGGCGCGAGACGTAGTCTCTCTACGTTGAGCGCCCCGACCGAGGGCGCCAACGAAGCAGATGGGCCTTTTTCAGCGGCCGGCTAGGGCCAGCGGCCATCGCGCAGGTACTGGACCGCGGCCAGGGCGGCGGTGGCCCCGTCGCCGGCCGAAGTCACGAGCTGGCGCGCGGACTCGGCGCGCACGTCCCCGGCGGCGAGGACCCCGGGCACGCGCGTGCGCATGCGCAGGTCGGTCACGATCTGCCCGCGCGCGTCGACCGGCACGAGGCCGCCCAGGAACTCGGTGTTGGGGGTGAGCCCCGCGTAGATGAACACGCCGCTCGCCTCGAGGGTCGCGGCCTTGCCGCTCGTCACGTCCTCGACCTGAACCCGCTCGACCCCGCCGGCGCCCTCGATGGCGCGCACCACCGTGTTCCACTGGAACGCCACCTTGCGCTCGCTGCGCGCGCGCTCCTGCAGGCTCGTGCACGCCCGGAGGGTGTCCCGGCGGTGCAGCACGGTGACGGAGGCCGCGTACTGACTGAGGTGCAGCGCCTCGTCCACCGCCGCGTCGCCGCCGCCGACCACGATCACCGGCTTCTGCATGAAGAACGAGCCGTCGCAGGAGGCGCAGTGGGAGATGCCGCGGCCCGCGAACTCCTCCTCGCCCGGGACGCCGAGCGTGGTGAAGCGCGAGCCGCTCGCGACGATCAGGGCGCGGGTGGTGTGGGCGCCGCCGTCGGTCTGCACCAGGAGGAGGTCGCCGTCGCGCCGGACCGCGGTGACCTCGTTCATCGCCATCTGGAGGCCGGCCGCCGTCGCCTGCTCCTGGAGCAGCGGCCCCAGGGCGTAGCCGGCGATCCCCTGCGGGAAGCCCGGGAAGTTCGTGATGTGCTCGCAGTTGAGCACCTGGCCCCCGGCCGCGAACTTCTCGAGCAGCAGGGCGCGGCAGCGATCGCGGGCGGCGAAGATGCCGGCGGTGTAGCCGGCGGCTCCGCCGCCCACGATCAGGACGTCGAGGACGTCCGCCATGCCGACCGCGGCCTAGCCGATCTGCTTCAGCATCGTCTCGGCGTCGCTGACCTCGAACTTGCCGGGCTGCTCGACGTTCAGCGACTTGACCACGCCGTTGTCCACCAGCATGGAGTAGCGCTGGGAGCGCACGCCCATGCCGCGGGCGGTGAGGTCCAGCTCGAGGCCCATCGCCTTGGTCAGCGCGGCGCTGCCGTCGGCCATCATGCGCACCTTGCCGGTGCTCTTCTGGTCCTTCGCCCACGCGCCCATCACGAAGGCGTCGTTGACCGAGACGCACCAGACCTCGTTCACGCCCTTGCTCTTGAGCTTGTCGATGTTGGCCACGTAGCTCGGCACGTGCTTGGCCGAGCAGGTGGGCGTGAAGGCGCCGGGCAGGCCGAAGATGACGATCTTCTTGCCCTTCGTCAGGTCCGACACTTGGAACGCGTTCGGGCCGACGGTGCAGCCCGGGGTCTCCTGCTCGATGAACTCCGTGAGCGTGCCGTCCGGCAGGCGGTCACCAACCTTGATCGACATGAAGTCTCCTCCTCCTCGAGGGTAGTTCGAGCGTGGCCGCTGCTCGCGCGACTCGGCGAGCGGCGGCTAGGGTACCACAGCCGGCCGGGAGGTGTGACGGGGACCTGCCCCCTGGGCTCCTGCGCCGGGCGCCGCCCGGCGGGGGTCCGCGGGCACCGGAGCGCGTCCATGCCGGCGCGCCCGGGGTCTGGCCGAGGTCGACGCGCTTGAGTAAGATGCGCCCTGATGAAGCCCAAGCTGCGCGTGTGGGTGATGTTCGGCGAGCAGCTGAAGTTCGGGGACGGCCGCGCGCGGCTGCTCGAGCTGATCGAGCAGCGCGGCTCGCTGCGGAAGGCCGCGCAGGAGCTCGAGATGTCCTACCGCAACGCCTGGGGCTACCTGCGGGAGCTGGAGCAGGCCGCCGGCTTCAAGTTCGTGGAGCGCGCGCCGGGCGGCGGCCCCTCGAGCGGCATGCGGCTGACCCGCGCGGGCAGGCGGTTCCTCGACCGCTACCGCAAGTTCCGCAGCGGGCTCGACGAGGCCGCCCGGCGGCAGTTCGAGCGCGCCTTCGGCGCGTGAGCCCCGAGGGCAAGTACCTCTACCTGACCACCACCGGTCGGCGCAGCGGGCTCCCGCGGCGGATCGAGATCTGGTTCACTCGCCACCGCGGCTGCTACTACCTGGTCGCCGAGCACGGCCCGAAGGCCCGGTGGGTGCAGAACATCCTCGCCGATCCCGCGGTCCGGGTGCGCGTCGGGAGCCGGAGCTTCCGCGGGCGCGCCCGCGTGGTGGACGCCCGCGCCGAGCGGGAGCTGGCCGCGACGATCCGGCGGCTCTCGGAGGCCAAGTACGGCTGGGGTGCGGGCCTCGTGATCGAGATCGTCCCGCTCCGCCGCTAGCGCGGAGGCCGCCCCCTCTCCCCCGTGAGGGGGAGAGGGATCACTCTGAGCGGCCGCCATACTCCCTCTCCCCCCTCGGCGAGGGAGAGGGGCGGGGTGAGGGTGGGGCCTGGCCCGTCACGACGACCCGGATCAGCGCCCCGTCCGGCCGGGGCGGCGCGACCTCGCCGACGATGGCGGCGCGTGCGTCGCCCGCCTCGCGCAGCGCCGCGAGCAGCGCGGGCGCGCGATCGGGCGCCACGCCGAGCAGCAGCCCCCCGGAGGTCTGCGGGTCGAAGAGCAGATCGAGCGCCGGATGGCGCCCCGCCGCCGGCTCCACGAGCATCGCGCGGCGGGCGCGGGCGTTCTCGGGATGCGCGGTGCTGCGGATGCCGCGCCCCAGCAGCGTCACCGCTCCGGGCAGGGCGGGGAGCGCGGCGAGATCGAGCACCGCCGAGCACTTGGCGGCGCGCAGCATCTCGCCGAGGTGGCCGGCCAGCCCGAAGCCGGTGACGTCGGTGGCCGCCGAGGGCCCGTGCGCCAGCATGGCCCGCGCGGCGGGCCCGTTCGAGCGCAGCATCGACGCCACCGCCGTGTCCACCCACTCCCCGCGCGCCAGCGCGCGCATGTCGGCCTGGAGGATCACCCCGGTGCCGAGCGGCTTGGTGAGGATCAGGTGGTCCTCCGGGACCAGGCCGCCGAGGCGGATCAATGCCCGCGCGGAGGGCGCGAAGCCCCAGACCGCGAAGCCCGCCACCAGCTCGGGTCCGGTGGTGGTGTGGCCGCCCACGAGGGTGACCCCGTCGGCGTCCAGGGCGGCGCGCGCCCCCGCCATGACCTGGTAGAGCGTCTCCTCCGCGCCGGCGGGGTCGGTCTCGGGCACCGTGACCTGCGCGAGGGCGAACCGCGGCGCGACGCCCTTGGCCCAGAGATCGCTGACCGCGTTCACCGCCGCGACGCGCCCGACCAGATAGGGGTCATCCGCGAAGGCGCGGAAGCCGTCGACGGTGGCGGCCACGATCTCGCCGCGCTCGGTCTCCACCGCGGCGGCGTCGTCCGGCTCGGCCAGCCCCAGCACCACCGCGGGATGGCCGGGGACGCCCAGCCGCTCGAGCGCGCGGGTGAGCGAGGACTCGCCGACCTTGGCCGCGCACCCGCCGCAGACCATGTCGGTGCCCGGCATCGGGCCCGCCGCGAAGTCGGGGGTGACCGCGCCGTCCGCGCCCAGCACCTGGAAGCGCCGCACGAAGCGCCGGTCGATCCAGTCCTTGAGGGTGAAGAGCCGGCGCCCCTCCGCGGCGAGGCCCCACTTGGCGCCGATGGCGTGGCCGTCGCCCAGGTTCAGGAGCGAGAGGAAGTCGCGCTGCGGACGGTACGCGCGCAGCCGCCCGCCGCGCAGGCGCGCCATCAGGTTGTGGGCGAGCACCGGGCCCTGGCGGACCGCGTACACGCCGGCCTTGGGCAGGTCGGGTCCGGCGGTCCACGCCGCGCAGTCGCCGACCGCGAAGACGTCGTCCTGACCGACGCACTGCAGGGTCGGGCGGATGCGCGCGAAGCCGTGCTCGTCGGTCTCGATCCCGGAGCCGGCGAAGATCGGCAGGGCGGCCGCGCCCGCGACCCACACCACCAGGTCGGCGGGCCGCCGCTCGCCCCCCGCCAGGTGGACCGCGTCGAGGGCGACCCGCTCGACCCGCGCGCCCACGCGGATC
>DATIFV010000140.1:0-44549 GCA_035455085.1 Candidatus Methylomirabilota bacterium
GTGGAGGTGCAGGCGCGCGTGCAGGCGGTCGCCGATTTCCTCGCGGGCAAGAAGGCCCGAGTCAGCGACACCGCGCGACCCGACATCGACACCGCGGAGGCGCAGCGCGTGTACATCTTCCTGCTGCGCGCGGCCACCGCAGGCCGGCAGACTCCCGAGCAGTTCCGGCAGAACACGGAGATCGCGCGGGGCCTGCGCCCGGACGACGAGAGCTACTACGCGCGCATGACGCGGGCGAACGTGGCCCCGCATCGCGACTGGCTGGCCGCCAACGAGGCGCGCCACAAGATGCGCTGGCGGTGGGCCGAGTTCTTCCGGGAGTGGGACGTGCTGCTCTGTCCGGCCGCCGCGAGCGCCGCCTTCCCGCACGACCACGAGGGCGAGCGTCACGAGCGGACCATCGAGGTCAACCGCCGCCGGGTGCCCACCACCGATCAGCTGTTCTGGGCCGGCTACTCCGGCGTGGCCTACCTGCCCTCCACGTTGGCCCCCGCCGGCTTCTCGCGCGCCGGCCTGCCGATCGGGGTGCAGATCGTGGGGCCGCAGTACGGGGACCGCACCTGCATCGAGCTCGCCCGGCTGCTCGAGCGGGAGTTCCAGGGCTTCCGACCCCCGCCGGGCTACTGAGGAGGATCCATGGCGAAGCGCCGGGTGGTAGTGACGGGAGCGGCGGGCTACGTCGCCCAGCGGATGTGGCCGGAGCTGGAGCAGCGGTGGGACCTCGTGCCGATCGACGTGCGCCCCACCACCCGCGACGGCCGGACGGTGCCCGGGCTGATCGTGGCCGATCTGACGAAGCCCGACCGCGACGGGTACCGGCGGCACTTCCGGGGCGCGGACGCGGTGATCCACTGCGGCTTCGTGAGCGCCCCCGGGCTGGACGCGACCACTTGGCAGGACACCAGCGACGCCAAGTTCTGGGCCGAGCACACCAACGTGGCGCTCTCCTACAACGTCTGCCGGGTCGCGCTCGAGGAGGGCGTGCGGCGGGTGGTGGTGTGTAGCTCCAACCACGCCGCCGACTACTACGAGCGGCTCGTGTGGGACGGGCGTCTCGACATGGTGACCCCCGAGATGCCGCCGCGCTCGGACAACTGGTACGGCTGGGCCAAGGCGGCCTACGAGCTGCTCGGCTTCGTGTTCGCCACCGGCAAGGTGGACGGCCGTCCGCTCGAGATCGTGCAGTGGCGCATCGGCGGCCCGCGCGACGACGACATCGACCACGTCGCACTGGGCGACGTCAAGGTCATGCACCGCGCGCTCGGCGCCTACCTCTCCCGGCGCGACCAGGTGCAGCAGGCGGTGCGCATGGTGGAGACCGAGGACATCCGCGACGAGCACGGGGTGCCGTTCCTGATCGTGTACGGCATCAGCGGCAACACCCATCGCTTCTGGTCCATCGCGAACGCGCGGACGAAGATCGGTTACGCGCCGGAGGACGACAGCCAGGTGAACTTCGCCGACAAGATCGCGGCCATCGCGCGGGCGGCCCGGAGGGGGGCATGAGCGCGGAAGACGAGCTGAAGGCCCTCGAACAGACCCTGGTCACCTTCCGGGAGACCCTGAAGGAGGTCAACCGGCTGGGCGGCGACGGCATGGTCACCGTGCGGGAAGAATGGCTGCTGCGCATCAAGGAGCTCGAGCTGCAGCGCGAGCACCTGAGCTACGTCGTGCGCAAGAACCGCCGGCGCAGCTTCTAGCCGTGGTGTGCGAATGAGGAGGAGCGCGTGACCCGCGAGTTCCGGTTCGTGCAGGTGGACGTGTTCACCGAGCACGTCTTCGGCGGCAATCCCCTCGCGGTGGTCTTCGACGCAGCCGCAGCCGGCCTTTCGGACGCCGAGATGCAGGCGGTCGCCCGCGAGATGAACTGCTCGGAGACCACCTTCCTGCTGCCGCCGACCCGGCCGGACTGTGCGGCCCGGGTGCGGATCTTCACGCCCGCGCGCGAGCTACCGTTCGCGGGGCATCCGACCATCGGCACCGCGTGGGTGCTCGCCACCGAGAAGCGGCTCCCGCGAGACAGCCGCCGCTTCAATCTTGAAGAAGGGATCGGACCGGTCGAGGTGACGCTCGAGGGAGATCCGGTCCGCCCGGCCCTGCTGTGGATGCGCCACGGGGAGGCGCGCTTCGGGCCGGAGCTGACGAAGCGCGCCGGCTTCGCGCGGGCCCTCGGCCTGCCCGAGTCGGACCTGCTCGCGGGTGCGCCGGTGTGCACCGGCTCCACCGGCAGCACCTTCCTCTATATCCCGCTGCGGGACCGCGAGGTCGTGGACCGGGCACGGCTCGACGTGCCCGCCCTGCTCGCCGCGCAGGGGGAGGGGCCGAACGTGGGTGTCTTCGTCTTCGCCCCCGACCCGGACCCGCGGGCGGGCGCAGGGCGAGGTGCAGGCGTGGCCGGGCGAGGTGAGCCGAAGGCGAGCCGAGCGGATACGACAGGCGAGCCGAGCGGATGCAGAGTCTACTCACGCATGTTCGCCCCGCACACCTCGGGCATTCCCGAGGACCCGGCGACCGGGTCGGCGAGCGGGCCGCTCGGCGCGTACTTGGTGGAGCGCGGCCTCGTGGCGCCCGCCGACACCGTGAACATCCTGAGCGAGCAGGGCACCCGCATGGGGCGGCCGAGCTTCATCCGCATCCGCATCGGCATGCGCGCGGGGCGCATCAGCGAGATCCTGGTCGGGGGCAGCGTGGTCCCTGTGATCGAGGGCCGGCTGCGGGTGCCCTGAGGCATGTACGTCCCGAGGCACTTCCAGGTGAGTGACCCGGCGTGGTGTCACGCCCTGATGCGGGCGCAGAGCTTCGCGGTCATGATCACCGGCGACGACACCGGGGTACCGTTCGCCACCCACCTGCCGATCCTGGTGGACGCCGCGCGCGGCCCCCTCGGAACCCTGCGCGGCCACGTGGCCCGCGCCAACCCGCACTGGCGGTACCTGGCCGCGGGACGGCCGACGCTCACCGTGTTCTCGGGCGCCCACACCTACGTCTCGCCCGCCTGGTACGCCACGCATCCGAGCGTGCCCACCTGGAATTACGTGGCGGTGCACGCCACCGGCACCGGGGCGCTGGTCGAGGATCCCGCGCGGGTCACGGCACTGCTCGCCGACCTGGTGCGGACCTACGAGGGCGGCGGGGCGACCGCGTGGTCCCTCGAGGGGCTGCCGGAGGACTACGTGGCGGGCATGCAGCGGGGCATCGTGGCCTTCGAGATCCCGATCGAGCGGCTCGAGGGCAAGGCCAAGCTCAGCCAGAACCGCGACGCGGTGGACCAGGCGCGCACCCGCGAGGCGCTGGCCGCGTCGGACGATCCGGTGGCCCGGGCGGTGGCCGCCCTGATGGCCGGCGCGCCGCCGCGCTGACCGCTACTCCCCCCGGAAGACCGGCTTCCGCTTCTCCAGCATGGCCCGGCGGCCCTCCCGCGCATCCGCGCTGGTCCGCGCCCGGGTGGCCGCCGCGTCGAGGTCCTCGTGAGCGATCCGATCCCGCGTCGAGATCGCGCGCTGGATGCTCGCCTTGATGCCGGCCAGCGACAGCGGCGCGTTGTCCGCGATGCGCCGGGCCAGGGCCTGCACCGCGCCCGGCAGCTCGCCGGCAGGCACCACCTGGTGCACCATGCCGATCTCGTAGGCCCGCCGCGCGTCGATGGGCTGCCCGGTGAAGAGGAGGTGGCGGGTGTGGGCGGGTCCAATGATCTCCACCAGCTTCTGGCCGAGCGGGAAGGGGACCACGAGGCCGATACGCGCCAGCGGCATGCCGAGCCGCGCCGGCTCCGCGGCCACCCGCAGGTCGCAGTGCAGGGCCAGCTCGCAGCCGCCCGCGATGGCGTCGCCGTGCAGCGCGGCGATGGTGGGATGCTTCGACTGCTCCACCCGGCGCAGCACCTCGATCACGTTGCCCTCGGGGTCGGCCTCGCCCCGGCGCTGCTCCATCTCCTTGAGGTCCATGCCCGCGCAGAAGGCGGGGCCGGCGCCCCTGACCACCACCACGCGCACGTCGCGCCGGCCGTCGAGCTCGTCGAAGGTCGCGCGCAGGCCCTGGAGCAGGGGGGTGTTCATGGCGTTGCGCTGGTCGGGCCGGTTGAGGGTCACCGTCGCGATGCCCGCGTCCACCGCGAGCAGGATCTCGTCCGCCATGGGGTGGGCCTCCCGTTCAGTTGCCCGGCGCGAGGGCGCGCAGCGCGCTCAGGATGAGGTCGCGCTTCTTCACGAGGTCCAGCTCGCTGGTCATCAGCGAGAGGAACGCGGTGTCGATGCCGCGGTCCAGATAGAGCTGGATGCGGGCCCGCAGCTCCGGCAGGCTCCCGCGCGGGATCAGGTCGTCCATCACCTTCGTCGGGATTGCAGCCACCGCGCCCTTGCGGTCGCCCGCGCCCCACGCGGCCCACATGGGGGCGAGCGCGTCGGTCCGCCCCAGCCACTCCTGGAAGGCGCGGTACACCGGGACGTTCAGGTAGCCGGCGATGTGCCGGCGAACCACCAGCTCGGACTCGGGGCCGGGCGGATCGAGATTGACGAAGAGCCGCGCGGTCACCTCGATGGCCTCGGGATCGCGCCCGGCGCGCCGGGCCGCCTCGCGCACCACCGCGACCGAGCGCGGCACGTCGTCGGGCGAGAGCCAGTTCAGGATGACCCCGTCGCCGACCTGGCCCGCGACCTGCAGCATCCCTTCTCGGAGCGCCGCGATGTGGATCGGTACCGGAAGGGCGGGGGCCTTCATCAGGCGGAACCCGTCCACCGTGAAGGTCTCCCCCTTGAACACCACGCGCTCACCGGCGAGGGCGGACCGGAGGAACTGCGCCATCTCGCGCACCCGGGTGGCGGGCCGGCTGAACCGGCCGCCGTTCCAGGCCTCCACGATCGGCTGCGAGCCCGCGCCGATGCCGAGCACGAAGCGGCCGGGGGCCACGTCGGCGAGCCCGGCCGCGGTGGAGGCCAGCGTGGCCGGCCCCCGCGTGTAGACGTTGGCGATGGCGGTGCCGACGCGCATGGTGGTGGCGAGGCCGATGACGGTCAGCGGGGTGAAGGCGTCCACCCCGTCCACCTCGAACGACCACGCATCGGTGTATCCGAGACGCTCGGCCTCGCGCGCCACCTCGCCGAGCTCGGGCAGGGCGAAGCCGTCCAGCGGCACCGACAGCGACCAGCGCTTCCTCATGAGCGAGCACTCTCCTCGGGTCGTCGTCCGGCGGGTCCGCCGGGCCGTCCCCGAGTGTACCCGGTTTTCCCCGCGGTGGTACCAGGACGGGTCGGCGACGGGATTCGGGCGAGGCGCAGGTCAGGAGAAGAACGCGAGCAGGACGAAGCGTCTCCCCTGGGTCACCTCGAGGGCCTCGTGCAGGATGGAGCAAGAGAACACCATTGCGGCACCGGTGTCCGGCTTGTAAAGCTGCGACCCATACTCCGGGAAGCGTAGCTCGCCGCCCGAGAACTCCGCGGTGTTCAGGTTGAGCGACATCGCGAACCGCCGGTGGGCGGCCTCGGGCTGGGAGTTGTCCCGGTGGCCGTGCGCGCGACCCTGCCGCTCACCTTCATAGCATGCTATCCGGAGCCCCTCGAATTCGGTGACGTCGTACTGAAAAGCCTTCTTGATCTCCGGCAGTAGGCGGCGCTTCAGCATTCGTGCGGAAGAGAGCCGCGGTCCGCCCGTATTCAGCATGTGATCGCTCCGATCGCGGCGGCCGTAGTCCGGTACCTGGGTCTTGACGTCAGTGCGTGCGTCCCGGATCGCGGTGAAGTGGACCCTGGGCGCGTCGCTGCTCTGGTAGATCGAGATCAGGTTCCGGCAGTCCGTCCGGCTAAGCACGTCGGGGACAATCAGGACTGGCGGGTGTGGAGAGGTGCCGGGGCCGGCACTTGCGTCTCGGCACCGGTCGATGCGCGCGAGGACCGCCGGAGCCTGCGAGTCACCGGACAGGATGGCCAGGACATGCCCGTTGGGCCGCAACAGCACAGTCACCACCGCATTGACGTTGGGACCAGCGTTGGGCCGGATGCCGTAGGCACCGAGGGTCGCCTCACCGACGTCCAGGAGGACGGGGAACGGCAGATGCGAGAGGTGGTCGAGCTCACCTTCCGGCTTCGCGGTGCACACGGCGACAATGTGCGCTCCTGATGCCTGGAATGTGTCATGAAGACGGGCGAACTCCGCGAGCGGTGTGGACGCGGCGCTCGGATCGCCTTGGCAGAAGACGATGGCGAGGAACTTGCCAGCAACGTGGTCGGAGCCCGTGTCGAAACTCGACCCACGAGAGTCTGGATGGACCAGCGGCGGGGCGATGTCGCCTACTTGTAGCGTGCGCAGCGGGCTGTTGGACATTGTAATGAAAAAGATCCGAGCGGGAACGCCGGCACCTCGCATCAGGTGCCGGCCTCCCGGTGACCCTCGGCCGAACGGCCAGGGCGGACGGGTTATACCGACCGCTGCTCGCGCCGTTCGACCCGGTACATCATGCTCTCGCTCAGCGACCGATCACTTGGGATTCGGATCGAGAGGATCGGTGCCCGGCCCGTCCTCGTCCTCGGGAATGTCGACGAACTTTTCGCACTCGGTGACCTCGCCACCGATTGTGATTGTCGTGTTGGTCTCACCACCGTTACCTTTGCCGTTGTTGCTGCAGCGGCGCTGTTCGATGTCGCTCGGCTGCGCGGCGAGAGCGGCACCGGTGCTGGCGGCCAGACACGCTGCGGCGATCGCTGCCGTGAGAAGCTGCTTCTCTGTTCCCATCGTGAGGCCTCCTTGGGGGGGTTTGAACCAGTGCGAGCCTGGGTATCATGCACTACAAAGGTCTGTCAAGTCCCGGGTCACAGGAGCTCCGACAATTCGCCCGCTCAGGAAGCGACTCGAGCATGCAGATCTGTATCATGTGCGCCCTCCATTTCGCTGCGAGGCAAGGCTGGGGCGCCCGCGGGCGCATGCAAGATTGCAGGGCGCGATCGCTGGACAACCGCACTGCGTGTCACCTATGCTACCGCCCGCCATGGCTATGTTCCCCGGCTTCACCCTCCCGGAGGAGCTGCGCCTGCTCGGCGAGCAGATCCGCCGGTTCGTTGCCGACGAGATCGTCCCGCTCGAGCAGACCATCGACCCGGACGCGCCCGAGATCCCGCGCGAGGACTTCGCGCGACTCGCCGCGAAGACGAAGGCGGCCGGCCTGTGGGCGCTGGGCGCCCCCGAGGCCTACGGGGGCGGCGGGCTCGACACGTTCAGCATGTGCGTGGTGCTCGAGGCGATGTCGCAGCATCGCATGGGCCTGTACAACCCGGGCTGCGGCGTCTTCGGCCGCTACCCGCCGCCCGCGATCTGGGCGGGCAGCAAGGCGCAGATCGAGAAGTACGCGGTGCCCGTGCTGCGCGAGGGCCACGAGACGTTCTTCGCGATCACCGAGCCCTCGGGCGGCTCCGATCCGGCCGGAGCCATCCAGACCCGCGCGGAGCGGCGCGGGGACAAGTGGGTGCTCAACGGCCGGAAGGTCTTCATCTCGCGCGCCCACGACGCGCCCTGGGGCATCGTCTTCGCCCGCACCGACAAGGGCAAGGGGCGCGGGGGAATCTCGTGCTTCATCCTGGAGCACGGCACCCCCGGCTTTCACGCCAAGCCGATCCGCGTGATCCGGACCTCGGCGATCCCCAACGACGTGAGCTTCGAGGACTGCGAGATCCCCGCCGAGAACCTGATCGGCCAGGAGGGCCAGGGGCTCGATCTGGCCTTCGATCTCCTGGTCAAGAACCGGTTTCCGTACTCGGCCTGCAACCTCGGGGTGGCGACCGCGGCGCACCGCATGGCGGTCGCCCACGCCAAGCAGCGCTCGACGTTCGGGGTCCCGCTCAGCCAGCGGCAGGCCATCCAGTGGATGCTGGCCGACGCGGAGGTGGAGCTGCGGGCGTGCCGCTGGCTGATCTGGGAGGGCGCCTGGAAGGCCGACCGCGGCGAGGACGCGCGGGTCGAGGCCTCGATCGCCAAGCTCTATTCCAGCGAGGTGCTGGGCCGCGTGATCGACGCGGCCGTCCAGATCCACGGCGGCTACGGGGTCTCGAAGGAGTTTCCGCTGGAGCGCTGGTATCGCGAGGCCCGCGTGCGCCGCATCGGCGAGGGGCCCTCCGAGGTGCACCGGATGGTCATCGCCCGTTCACTCTTCAGGTAACACCCGGGAGCGACCAATGGCGACATTCAACTTCGAGTTATCCACGCTTCCCCCCGAGGCGGAAGCCCTGCGCGACGAGGTGCGCACCTTCCTCCGGCAGGAGTTGGCGCAGTACCGCGGGGCCGACCGCGCGCGCTCCTGGGGCGGCTTCAACCGGGACTTCTCGCGCCGCATGGGCGAGCGCGGGTGGATCGGGATGACGTGGCCGAAGAAGTACGGCGGCCACGAGCGGACCGCGCTCGAGCGCTACGTGGTGCTCGAGGAGACGCTGGCCGCCGGTGCGCCGGTGAGCGCCCACTGGGTGGCCGACCGGCAGAGCGGCCCGCTGCTGCTGCGCTTCGGCACCGAGGAGCAGCGCCAGCGCTTCCTGCCCCGGATCGCCCGCGGTGAGCTGGCCTTCGCCATCGGGATGAGCGAGCCGGACTCGGGCTCGGACCTGGCCTCGGTCCGCACCCGGGCCGAGAAGGTCGCGGGCGGTTACCGGGTCAACGGCACCAAGATCTGGACCAGCAACGCGCACCTCTCCGACTACGCGATCGCGCTCTTCCGCACCAAGGTGGTGCCGGACAAGAAGCACGAGGGGCTCTCGCAATTCCTGGTGGACCTCAAGTCCCCGGGCATCTCCATCCGGCCCATCATCGACCTCGCGGGCGGCCATCATTTCAACGAGGTGCACTTCCAGGACTGCCTCGTGCCGGACGACATGCTGGTCGGCAAGGACGGCGAGGGCTGGAAGCAGGTGACCACCGAGCTGGGCTTCGAGCGTAGCGGCCCCGAGCGGTATCTCTCGTCGCTGCAGCTGGTGATCGAGCTGATCCGGGAGGCGGGCCGGGAGCCGGGCGAGCGGGCCGCCGCCCTGATCGGCCGCTTCACCGCGCACCTGGTGACCATGCGGCAGATGTCGCTCTCGATCGCCACCATGCTGCAGGCCGGACAGAACCCGAACCTGGAGGCCGCGGTGATGAAGGACATCGGGACCACCTTCGAGCAGGAAATTCCCGAGGCGGTGCACGCGCTGACCGGGGCCGAGCCCCGGATCGGCAGCGGGAGCGAGTTCGAGAAGACCCTCGGCTACCTGGTCCAGCACGCGCCGTCCTTCTCGCTCCGCGGCGGCACCCGCGAGGTGCTCCGGGGCATCATCGCGCGCGGCCTCGGGCTCAGATAGGAGCCGCGCCATGAACGAGCTGCAGACAATCCTCGGCGAGACATGCACCCGGCTGTTCACCGATCACGTGACGACCGCGGTGCTGGAGGCGGCCGAGAAGGGGCAGTGGCCCGCCGCGCTCTGGCAGGCGCTGGAGGAGAACGGCCTCACGCTCCCCCAGGTGCCGGAGGCCCGCGGCGGGGCGGGCGGCTCATGGAACGACGCCTTCGTGGTGCTGATGGCGGCCGGCCGCTTCGCGGCGCCGGTGCCCCTGGCCGAGACCATGCTGGCCGGGTCGATCTTGGCCGAGGCCGGGCTCGACGTGCCGATGGGCCCGATGACGGTGGCGCCGGTCCACGCGGACGAGGCGCTCACCCTGACCCGCGCGGGCGCGGGATGGAAGCTCGACGGCCGCGCGACCCGCGTGCCCTGGGGCGCGCGCGCGGAGCACGTGGTGGTGGCGGCCGAGGCCGCGGGCACGCCCATGATCGCGCTGGTGGCGGGCGGCGGAGCCGGGGCCGAGGGCGACGTGAGCCTCGCCCGCGAGCCGCGCGACACCCTCGGCTGGTCCGGCGCGCCGGTGGTGACGGCGGCGCCGCTGCGCGGGCGGCTCGGCCCGCGGCCGGTGTGGGCGGGCGGCGCGCTGGTGCGCTCCGCGCAGATCGCGGGGGGGCTCGAGTTCCTGCTCGCCCAGTCGGTGCGGTACGTGACCGAGCGCAAGCAGTTCGGCCGGCCGCTCGCCGCCTTCCAGGCCATCCAGCAGAACCTGGCGCTCCTGGCCGGCCACACCGCGGCCGCGGGCATGGCGGCCCAGCAGGCCTTTCACGCGGTCGAGCGCACCGAGGCGGGCGGCGATCCGACCTTCGAGATCGCGGTGGCCAAGGTGCGCACCGGCGAGGCGGCCGGGCTCGGGGCCGGCATCGCGCACCAGGCGCACGGGGCCATCGGGTTCACCTACGAGCACTCGCTGCACTTCGTGACCCGCCGGCTCTGGTCGTGGCGGGCCGAGTTCGGCGCCGAGAGCCACTGGGCGGTGGCGCTCGGCCGCGAGGTGGCCGCCCGGGGCGCGGACGCGCTCTGGCCGCACATGACTGCGCGCTAGGAGACGGACATGCACACGCTCACCCTCGGCGACGTGGCCATCTCGCGGATCACCGAGATCGGCCGCTCGGCCTTTCCCACCACCCAGATGCTGCCCGACTCCGCGGTGGACCGGATCGCGCGGCACCATCGCTGGATCAAGCCGCACTTCTTCGACGAGGTGGTCGGCGATCTGGGCTCGCGCATCCAGACCTGGATCGTCCGCACGCCCCGGCACACCGTCCTGATCGACACCGGGGTCGGCAACGACAAGATCCGCGGCGAGACCCCGCTCTGGAACAAGCGAAAGGGCGGCTACCTGGACGATCTGCGCGCGGCCGGCGTCACGCCCGAGCAGGTGGACCTGGTGCTCTGCACGCACCTGCACGTCGATCACGTCGGGTGGAACACGCGGCTGGTCGGCGACCGCTGGGTGCCCACTTTCCCGAAGGCGCGCTACGTCTTCTCGGGCGAGGAGTGGGCGTTCTGGAAGCACGAGTACGAGGCCGGGCGCGAGCCCTCCGGCTGCGTCGCGGACAGCGTGGTGCCGGTGGTGGAGGCGGGCCAGGCCCTGATGGTCGACGCCACCTACCGGGTGGACGAGTGGCTGTCGTACGAGCCCTGGGTGGGCCACACCCCGGGCCACGTGGGGGTGCGCGTGCGCACCGGCGCGGGCGACGCGGTCTTCTCCGGCGATCTCATGCACCGGGTCGTGCAGGTGGCGGAGCCGCAGTGGAGCAGCATCTTCTGCTACGACCGGAAGCAGGCCGCGGCGACCCGGCGCGCCTTCGTGGAGCGGCACGCCGCCTCGGGCGACCTGGTGCTGCCCGCCCACTTCCCCCATCCCGGCCGCATCGTGCGCGACGGCGACGGTCACCGCTTCGAGCCGGTCGTGCTCGACGCGATCGCGGCCGCGGCATGAGCGGCGCGCCGATGCTCCCGCTCGAGGGAATCCGCGTCGTCGAGGTTGCGCAGAACCTGGCCGGCCCGATGGCCGCCGAGATCCTGGCCCACATGGGCGCCGACGTCATCAAGGTGGAGCGCCCCGAGGGCGACGACGCGCGCAAGTGGGGGCCGCCCTTCTGGAAGGGGGTCTCCCCGGGCTTCCTCGCGGTCAACGCCAACAAGCGCGGGATCAGCCTCGACCTCAAGGCCCCCGCGGCGGTGGCCTGGCTCCTCGACTTCCTCGGCACCGCGGACGTGCTGGTCCAGAACCTGCGGCCGGGCTCGCTCGAGGAGCTGGGGCTCGGGGCCGAGACGCTGCTCGCGCGGCACCCGCGGCTCGTGTACTGCTCGGTGTGGGCCTTCGGCCGCTCGGGCCCCCTCAAGATGAAGCCCGGCTTCGAGCCGATGGTCCAGGCCTTCTCCGGTCTCATGATGATGAACGGCGACGAGGGCGGGCCCCCGACCCGCATCGGCACCTCGATCCTCGACTACGGCACCGGCATGTGGACCGCGATGGGCGCGCTCGCCGGGCTGGTGCAGCGCCAGCGCACCGGGCGGGGCTGCGTGGTGGACGCCTCGCTCTACGAGACCGGGCTCGCCTGGCTCAAGGGCCACTTCGCGAGCTACCGCGCCTCGGGTGAGGTGCCGGAGCGCCATCGCACCGGCAGCCAGCGCGTGGTTCCGTTCCAGGGCTTCGAGACCAAGACCGGCACCATCATCGTGGCCGCGGGCAACGACCGCCTCTTCGCCAAGCTCGCGGGCGTGGTCGGCCATCCGGAATGGGCGCAGGATCCGCGGTTCGCGACCAACGCCGCGCGGGTGGCCAACAAGCCCGCGCTGCTGGCACCGCTCGAGGCGATCTTCCTCACCCGCACCAAGGGGGAGTGGATCGACCTGCTCGAGGCCGCCGGCGTGCCGTGCGGCCCGATCCACACCCTGCCCGAGGCGGTGCGCCAGCCGCAGGCGGAGGCGATCGGCATCATCCAGCCCCTGCCCGGCGACGACTACGAGCTCGTCGCCCTGCCGCTGTCCTTCGACGGCCGGCGCCCCCCGATCCGCCGCGCCCCCCCGCGCCTCGGCGAGCACGACCCCGAGGTTGGGGTCAGGCCGGCATCAGCATGATCGAGGAGCCGAAGCCCACGATGCCGCCCGCCTCCGGCTAGGCGAGCAGACGGGTCAGCGGCTCGAGATGGCGCGGATCGGGCTTGAGCTGGCCGACGGGGTGGACGTGGAAGGCGGCCACCACCGCGTCGTTGACGGGCGTGGCGATCCCCACGTTACGGCCCTCGGCCGCGACGAAGCCGTTCAGGTAGTCGATCTCGGTCCGGCGGCCCTTCATCACGTCCTGTAGCATCGAGGGCCGGCCGCCGCTCCGGCTCTGGGCGTCGGCGGCGATCTCGCGGCCCAGGGTCTCGATGTCCGCCGCCCCGGAGGCGTCCGCGAACCGCTTGGCGGCGATGCCGAGGATGGGCTCGATGCGGTGACCGATCGCGCTCCCGACCCGAACCACCTCGGCCCCGAGGTGGGCGGCCAGCCGCCGCGTCATCGGGTCCGAGCGCACCTCGGCGGTGCCGAGCCCGCTCAGCCCCGCGAGCGGGTTCAGCATGCAGTTGAGCGCCAGCTTGGACCAGCGCTCGCCCCACAGGTTCGTGGTCACCTCGGCGGGCGCGACCGCGCTCATGATCTCCGCGATCCGGCGGGCGCGCGGCGAGTCGGTGCCGTCGTGCTCGCCGATCTTGAAGGCGGCGCTGCCCCGGTCGGTGCGGATGGCGTGCGCCGGCTCGTACATGCCGGCGCTGATGAGGATGACGCAGCCGAGCGTGCGCTCGCGCCCCGCCACCGCCGCCACCCGGTGGTCGTTGATGCCGTTCTGGAAGTCGACCACCACCCCGCCGGGGCGCCGCAGGTGATCGACCGCGAGCTGGGTGGCCCACTCGGTGTCGTAGGACTTCACCGCCACGAACACCGCGTCGAACGGCTCGCGCACCTGGCCGAACTCCCCGAGGTGCAGGGCCGGTACCGAGACGACGTGCTCGCCGCAGCTGCCGGACAGGCGCAGGCCCGAGGTCCTGATCTGCTCCACGTGCTCTGGCCAGGGATCGGCCAGGGTCACGTCGTGGCCGGCCTTGGCGAGCAGGCCGCCGACCACGCAGCCGATGGCCCCGGCCCCGATGATGCCGATCCGCGTGTTCTGAGCGCCCATGACGCCTCCCGCCCGCGGCCTCGATCACCCCCGCCGCGCGGCCCCGGGTAGGCTACCGGACCGCCGCGCGGCCGCGCAAGGGCCCTAGCGGCGGCGGCGCCAGCGGCGCACGACCCAGCGCTCGCGGGCGATCCAGCCGATCACCGCCAGTACTCCGGCCGTGATCGCCACGATGAGCCAGCCGGTGTCGCTCAGGGTGTCCTCCTTACCGGGTAGGAGTTACCGGACCCGGCGGCCGCCTTCCCCGGTCGGCTGGATTTCGGGCCGAATGCGGCTCCCCGAGCAAGGTACGAGCAATTGCTGAGCACGATCCGGACCGCGGGCTTGGGCCGGTTTCGGCAGCGGGGCGGGACCGGGCACGCCGGTTGCACCCGGCCCTCCGGCATGGCTCGCTCCCTTCGCGTCGCGGCCGTCGGAGATCTGCACTGCACCACGACCTCCGAGGGCGCGTTCCAGCCGCTCCTCGCCAAGATCGCGGAGAGCGCCGACGTGCTCGTGCTCTGCGGCGATCTCACCGACTACGGCACGCCGGATGAGGCCCGGGTACTGGCCAAGGAGCTGACCGCGACGAAGCTGCCGAGGCTCGCAGTGCTCGGCAACCACGACTTCGAGTCGAGCGCCGCCGGCGAGGTGTCACGGATCCTCACCGACGCCGCCGGGGTAGTCGTGCTCGATGGCACCGCGGTCGAGGTCCGGGGCGTCGGCTTCGCGGGCGCCAAGGGCTTCGCGGGCGGATTCGGAGCTCACGCCCTGCAGGCGTGGGGCGAGGGGCCGGCCAAGGCCTTCGTGGCCGCCGCGGTCGAGGAGGCGCTGAAGCTCGAGTCGGCGATGGCCCGCCTGCGCACGCCGGGCCGGGTCGCGTGTTTGCACTATGCGCCGATCGGCGGCACCGTGGACGGCGAGCCAGCCGAGATCTATCCGTTCCTGGGCTCGAGCCGGCTCGAGGAGCCGATCAATCGCCACCGGGCGACCGTGGTGTTTCACGGCCACGCCCATCGCGGGCAGCCCGAAGGCGTCACCTCCGCCGGGGTGCCGGTCTACAACGTGGCGCTTCCCTTGCTGCGCCGCCGCTGGCCGGAGCAGCCGTTCCGGGTGGTCGAGGTGCCGGTGGCGGACGAGGCGCCGCCGGAGCCCCGCTCCGCGGCATCCCCGGCATGGGGTCGCCCATGATCGCGGCTGCGATGGCCGCCGCCGCCTCGCCCCTTCCGCCGGGGTCGAAGCGCGGGCTGCGCTCCGCCACCCGCCGGTTCCACCGGCGCGTGCTCGAGACGCTCGATGCGGCGGGCGTGCCGTTCCTGGTGGGCGGCGGGCACGCCCTCGAGCGCTACCTCGGCGTCGGCCGATCCGTCAACGACCTGGATCTCTTCATGCGTCGGGGCGACGTGCCGACCGCGCTGGCGGTGGTGGCCCGGCGCCTCGGCTACCACACCGCGGTGACGTTCCCGCACTGGCTGGCCAAGATCCGGCGCGACGATCGGGACCACGTCGACATCATCTTCAGCTCGGGCAACTCGGCCTGTCCGGTGGACGACGACTGGTTCCGGTACGCGGTGCCCGCGACCGTGATGGGACGGCAGGTGCGGATCTGCCCCGTCGAGGAGACGATCTGGTCGAAGGCGTTCGTCATGGAGCGCGAGCGGTACGACGGCGCCGACATCGCGCACCTCATCCACGCGTGCGCTGAGCGGATCGACTGGAGCCGGCTGACCCGCCGCTTCGGACGGCACTGGCGGGTGCTGTTCAGCCACCTGGTCCTTTTCGGCTTCATCTACCCTTCCGAGCGGCGCCGGATCCCGGAGTCGCTGATGTACCGGTGCCTGCAGCTCCTGGAGCACGAGATGCACCGGGCCCCCGCCCGTCGCATCTGTCGCGGCCCGTTGCTCTCGCGGGCGCAATACCTCCTGGACGTGCAGCTCAGGGGCTACGAGGACGCGCGGCTGCTGCCGCACGGGAGCATGAGCGAGGTGGATGCCTCCGTCTGGACCGCGGCCATCGACCGGGCGGCGAGCCGCCCGGTCGGCGCGGACGCCCTGGGCGCGCCGCAGGAGTAGGGGGGACTCGTTGCCCGCCTCGCCGCCGCGCGCGGCCGCCGCGCCCGCATGCATGCCGGAGCGCCTCCGGTGGATCGGCCGGCGCGCACCCGGCCGGTGGGCGCCGAGGCGGGAGTGAGCCCGTGGAAGCCTTCTTCCTCGGTCTCCAGGTGTGGCTGGACCGGTGGATCCGGTGGATGCGCGTCTCGACGCCCGCTCCCGGGGAGCCGTGCCGGCGCTTCCTGATCGTCCAGATCGACGGCCTCTCGCGGGGCGTCCTCGATCGGGCCCTGGCCGGCGGCGGGATGCGCAACACGCGGCGGCTGCTCGCGACCGGGCAGCTCGAGCGGCGCGAGCTGTCGGTGGGGCTCCCCACGTCCACACCCGCCTTCCAGGCCTCCGTCATGTACGGCGTGCGGCCGGACATCCCGGGGTTTCACTTCTACGACAAGCGCGAGGGCGTCACGCTGCACTTTCCTCGGCACGGGGTGGCCGACCAGGTGGAGCGACGCATCGCGGCCGGACGCACGGGGATCCTCGAGGGGGGCGCCTGCTATGGCTGTGTCTTCACCGGCGGCGCGCCGGACAGCTTGTGGACCTTCGCGCGCCTCCGGCAGCTCACCCGAGCCGGCTCCGGCCTCCGTCGCACCGCCCTCTCGCTGCTGCTGATCGGGTGGGTGACCCTCAAGTGCCTCGGGCTCACCCTCGTGACCCTGGCCCGCTCGGTCGGGCGCGCGGCGGCCGCGGCGGCCGCGGGACGATTTCGGCTCGGTCGCGGGGTGGAGGCGCTCGGGCTCGACGTCGCCATCTCGATCTGGGCCCGGGAGCTCTTCACGCTGCTCGTCTCCGCCGATCTCTACCGCGGGGTGCCCGCGATCTACGTGAACTTCCTGGACTACGACGTCTTCGCCCACGCTTTCGGCCCGGAAGACCGCCTGGCCTTCCGCGCGCTGCGAGGCGTGGACCGCTCGATCCGGCAGCTCGCACGCATCGTCCGCCGCCTACCGGACCTCGGCTACGACCTCTATGTCCTGTCGGACCACGGGCAGACGCCGAGCCGACCCTTCTCCCGGGTCACCCGGGGCCGCGCGCTTGAGGAGGTGGTGCGCGAGGCGCTCGGAGGGGCCGGGGACGAGGTCACGGTCATCGCGGCGGGTCCGAACGCCTTCGTGTACTTCACCGGTCACGCCGACCCGCTGACCGCGGCTCAGATCGAGTCCCGCCACCCCCGCGCGCTCGCAGGCCTGTCGCGGCACCCGGGCATCGGCCTCGTGCTCGCGCGCGGGCCGAGCGGGCCGGCCTGCTGGTATCGCGGCCGGCGCGCGCTCCTCGGCCGACGGCCGGATCCGGGCGCGCGCGATCCGTTCGCGCGGCGCGCGGACCGCGCGCTGGTGCTGGCGGGCCTGCGCGATCTGATGGCGATGCCGAGCGCGGGGGACATCGTGCTCTACGGCACCGGGGCCCCCGGCGGGGACGTGAGCTTCATCGACGAGCTCGGGGCTCACGGGGGACCGTCCGAGGCGGAGCTGCACACCTTCATCCTGCATCCGCCGTCCGCGCCGCTGCCCGACGGGCCGCTCACCCATCCGGTCGAGCTCTACGCGCATTTTCTGGGCTACCGGGCCGGCGCGGGCGCGCCCGCCGCTACGCGGAGCGTGGTCCGCGTGGCTCGCTGACCGCCGGGGTCGGCACCGCGCCGTTCTTACCGGGTAGACCGTTCCCGGTCCGCGGGCGGTGACGCGGGCCGGCGCGCCGGAAAGGTGGTGTTGCGACGGCTTCACGCCGGGCACAGAAGTTGCTCCTTCCAACCGACGAGGAGACCGACGACATGGACCTCTCCAGAGAGCAAGTGAGGATCGAGGAGATCACCGCCATGGCCTATGCCGACGGCCGCGGCGTGGTGGCGGCTCCGTGGCCGGTATCGTGGAGCGCGATCTGGGTGGGGGCATTGTCGGCGCTAATGCTGGCCTTCGTCTTCGGGCTCGTAGCGATCGCCCTCGGCGTGCACCGCGTCGGGCATCCGCTCGGCACCTGGCGGGAGGTCGGCTTCCTGGCCCTGGTCTTCAGCGTCGTCGGGGCCTTCCTTGCGTTCGCCCTCGGGGGCTGGGCCGCGGCCAGGGTGGCCGGCATCCGCCGGTCCGAGCCGGCGATGCTCCACGGCGCCATCGTCTGGCTGGTCGCGGTGCCGATCCTGATTGCGCTCGCCTCCATGGGGGCGACCGGTTACCTGGGCGGCTGGTACGGCGGGCTCGCCGGCCTGCCCCCCGCGGCGGCCGCCCAGGCGTTCGCGGCCGCGCAGGATCCCGCGGTGGCCACCGCGGCGCGCAATGCGGCGCTGGCCGCCGTCGCCGCCCTGCTGCTCGGCCTGATGGGCGCGGTGATCGGCGGCTGGATGGGATCGGGCGAGCCGATGACCTTCACACACTACCGGACGCGGCGGGATCGAGCCGCGGAGGGAGGCTGGTAATGGTGCTCATTCTGCTCTGGCTCCTCGGCGTGCCGCTGAGCCTCATCCTCATCCTGTTCCTGCTGGGCGTCGCACGGTAGCGCCATGGGCGAGCTCGCGAGCGATCTCGTCCGGCTGGGGCTCCTGCTCATGCTGTGGGGTGCCGCGGTCTGGGTCGGCGGCGCCTCGGTGACCGCGTGGGTCGCGTGGGAGCGGGGCCGCGAGCCCGCGGCCTGGTTCGTCCTCGCCCTGTTCCTCTCACCGCTGGTCGGCCTGGTGGCGGTGAGCGCGGTGCCGACACGGCGCCCGGCGCGGCGGAGCGCGAGCCCGACCCCCCGGCCACCACTCGAGGACCCGGTCGTCGTGGCCGCGCGGCTCGTGAACGGGTTGAAGGAGGACAAGCGATGGGACGTTGCGACGTCTGCGGCAACGACTACGAGAAGGTCATGGTGATCAGTACGCCCACGAGCACGGGCACCTTCGACTCCTTCGAGTGCGCGCTGCACGCGATGGCGCCCATCTGCGTGCATTGCGGGTGCCGCATCGTGGGCCACGGAGTCGAGGCGCCCGACGGCCGCTACTTCTGCTGCGCGCACTGCGCGGCGGCCGCGGGCGTTCCCGAGTCCAGGGTCAACGCCTAGCCCGGCGCCGTCATGGCCAGCACTGGCGAGCGGCAGCCCGACCGCGTGGTCCTCCTCGGCGCGCCGCCGACGTCGCCGGAGACCGAGTGCGGCTGGATCGAGCCCGACTCGCCCATGGCCGGTCATGACGGGCTGGCGTGGACGGTCCGTCCCACCAGGCCTTCGCCCTGATGCCCCACGCCAGCTTCGACATCGCCCGGCTCCTCCGGCAAAGCCTCGCCCAGGCCGGGCAAGGCCGTCGCCGGACCCGGCGCCGCGCGTCCGCCTGACGGTTTCCGCTCCCGATCTCAGCCGAGCGAGAGCTTCATCCCTTCCGCGAAGGCGTCGAGCTGCAGCACGCGGGCGATCATCCGCTCCGGCAGCCCCCGGGCCTGTGGACGCGCGTGGCCGAGGCCGGGAACCGGGCCAGCTTGTCCGCGGGGCGGCGCGGGCGGGGCACCAGCTCGCCGGCGCAGTTCGGGCAGCACCCGCCGAGCACGGTCTCCGCGCAGGCACGGCAGAAGGTGCACTCGAAGGAGCAGATGCGGGCCTCGGCCGAGGTGGGGGGCAGATCGCGATCGCAGCATTCGCAGCCCGGGCGTAGCTCCAGCATGTATAGTGTCTCCTCTCGTGAGGCGGCAACGAGCATGGTATCGGCACCGGGGAGGACAGGGATGGCCCAGAGCGTGGTGACGCCCGAGCGGTTCGCGAAGGGCAGGACCTTCGAGGAGTACGTGACCTATAGCGGCAGCGCCGAGAACCTCGCCCGCGAGGCCTTCGGCAGCTACTTCCCGGACGGCGGCTCGAAGCCTGCCCCGCGCCGGGACAACAGCGCGGTGTTCCGGGAGCGGTACGCCCGGGCGCGCCTGGGCGACCAGCAGGTCGCCGCGATCAAGTGGCTCGCCGCCCAGCCGGGCGGCCCCGCCAAGATCCTCGTGATCTCGGAGGACTGGTCCTCGGACTGTCGGCGCGACGTGCCCTGGATCGCCCGCCTCGCCGAGGCGGGCGGGCTCGAGCTGCGGATCTTCAATCGCGACGGCAAGAGAATCCTGGGTACCCGGCGTCCCGATCCGGCGGCCGCCCCGGACGCCAACCACGACATCATGCTCGAGTTCCTGAACGCCAAGGACGGTGGGGAGTGGGCCTCGCTGCCGGTGGTGGTGGTCTACACGAAGGACCTCCGGGAGCTCCACCGCTACATCGAGTATCCGGCCATCTACCACAAGGACCCGATCCGGGCCCACCAGCAGGCCGCGCGCGGCGGCGAGAGCGCGGAGCAGGCGCGGGAGCGCGGGATGCGGGAGTTCGCGGCCATGCAGGCCTCCCCGTTCTTCGACGTGTGGGCGTCGGCGGGGATCGACGAGATCCTGAGCGCGCTCTACGAGAAGCGGCTCCTGGGCGGCGCCTCAGCCGGCTGAGCGCGGCTCCATCAGCTCCAGCCGGTTGCCGAAGGGGTCGTCGACGTAGACGCGGAGGTAGCCCTCGAGCGGCTCGTCGGTGGTCACGCGGTGCCCGGCGCGGCCGAGCTCGTCGATCAGCGCCTCGAGCCCGTGGACCAGCAGGCCCGCGTGGGCCTTGCGCGCGGGCCGGAAGTCGGGGTCCACGCCCAGATGGATCTTGACCGGGCCCCGCTCGAACCACGCCCCGCCGCGGGCCGCGAGCGCCGGCGGCTTGGCCACCTCGGGGACGCCCAGCAGCCCCGAGTAGAAGGCGCGCGCCTCCGCCTCGCGGCCGGCCGGCATGGCGAGCTGCACGTGATCGACGCCGAGGATGGGCACCTACGGTCTCCTTTCCGGTTCAGTCGTCAATCACGATCGGGCCGGATCTCCATGGAGGCGATCAGACCATTCCGGAACGCGTAGGACGTGGTGGCCCCTATCCGCCTTGAGCACCGTGCCGGCCAGGTCGCGCACCACCTGAGCTGATCAAGGAAGCGGTGCCGGGCGTCACCCGCGTGGCGGTGCTCACGAACCCCGGCTCCCCGTACACGCCGCCGTTCCTCCGGGAGAAAGCGAGGGCGGCCCGGGCCGTCGGCCTGCAGCTTCCGGTGGTGGAAGCCCGTGAGCCCACAGGCTTCGAGAAGGCCTTCGCGGCGCTGGCGGCCGAGCGCGCCGGCGCGCTCATGGTGCAGATCGAACCCATGTTCATCGTCCACCGTCGGCGGATCGTGGAGCTGGCCGCGCGGCCCCGGGTGCCCACGGTGTGCGGCGATCGCGAGTCCGTGGAAGCCGGCGGCCTGTCCTACGGCGCCGGCTTCGCCGACATGTACCGGGAGGCCGCGGGCTACGTCGACCGGATCCTGACGGGCGCCCGGCCGGCCGATCTTCCGGTCGAGCAGCCCACGAAGCTCGAGCTGGCGATCCCAGGCGCTTGGCGTTCAGCGTCTGGTCGAGCGCGCTCAGCCCGGTGACGTTGCCGCCCGGCCGGGCGAGGCTCCCGACGAGCCCGGCCGCGACCGGATCGCCACTGGTCACCATCACGATCGGGATGGTGTCGGTCGCCTTCTTCGCGGCGAGCGCTCCCGGATTCGACCCGGTGAGGAGGAGGTCCACCCTCCGCCGCACGAGCTCCCTCGCCAGCTCGGGCAGCCGGGCGGCAAGGAGGATCAGGACGGCCAGGAGCGCGCACCGGTTGGCGGTCACTGCGCCACCTCGTCGGCCTGTAGCAGGACTGCAGGTGGGATCGTCAGGCCGAGGGCCTTCGCCGCCTTGACGTTGACCACCAGCTCGAACTTCGTGGGTTGCTCGACGGGAAGGTCGGCCGGCTTCGCGCCCTTGAGGATCCGGTCGACGTAGATGGCGGTCCGTCGGTACAGATCGATCCGGTTGGGCCCGTACGACATCAGGCCCCCTTCGTCCACGAAGTCGCGGTAGCCGTACACGACCGGCAGCCGTTGCTGCCCCGCCAGAGCGACGATCAGGGTGCGGTGGCTCCAGATCGCGGGATCGTCGAACACGATCAACCCCCCCGTCCCCTCAGGCAGGGCCCGGAACGCCCGCTCGATGTCGTCCGGGTTTCGAGCCTCGAGGACGGGGTCGACCTGCAGCCCGATCGTGCGGGCGGCGTCGCGTGTTTGCTTGAGGAACACGACGTGGCTCAGATTGTCCGGGTTACTGAGGACCGCCACGCGCTGGAGCTGGGGCCGGACGTCCCGGAGCAGCTGGAGCCGTTTGGCGCTCAGCTCCGGCGTCAGAAGGCTGAGGCCCGTCACGTTGCCGCCGGGGCGGGCGAGCGTGACGACCAGGCGCACGCCCACCGGATCGGCCACCGCGACGAAGACGATGGGGATCGAGCCGGTCGCGGCCTGCGCGGCGAGGCTCGCGGGAGTGGCGGCCGCGACGAGAACATCCACCTTCAGTCGGACGAGCTCGGCGGCCAGCTCGCGGAGCCGCTCGTGATGCCCGTCCGCCCATCGGGCTTCCAGGCGGATGCTGCGCCCGTCCACGTAGCCGAGCTCACGCAGGCCGGTGCGGCAGGCCTCCCACAGATGTCTACCGGCCGAGGCCGTGGAGGAGAACAGGTAGCCCACGCGCGGCGGTCGCGGAGGCGGCTGCGCCCCGAGGGGTGTCGGGGCCGCGACCAGGCCCATCGCGATTGCGGTCAAGACGGCGCGGCGGTGCATGGGAGGCCGACCGATCAGGACGAGAGGTGCCTCACGCGCGGGGCTGAGCGCGCAGGAAAGCGCCCACCGCCGCGTTGTACTCGTCGGGGACGAGGGCGGGAGCGAAGTGGCCGCCGGTCCGCAGCACCTCGAGCTTGGCGCCCGGGATGCGGGCGGCCAGCTCCTCGGAGTAGAAGCGCGGGGTCAGCATGTCGTCGGCGGCCACGATCACCAGGGTGGGACAGCGGATCTCGCCCAGGCGCGCGCGGCGGTCGAAGCGCACGATCGCGTCGATGCGGCTCGACAGCACCTCCACCGGAGGCGGCGCGCCGGCCAGGCGTTTCATCTCCTCGTCGAGCGCCGCGTCGTGGGTGCTGATCCACTCGGGGGGTCGCAGCATGACCACTGAGGCGCGCCAGTAGCTCTCGAAGCCGCGGTGGAGCAGGAGCTCCTTGCGGGTCTCGAAGCAGCGGCGGAAGTAGGCGTCCGTCCCCGGCCACGTCGCGCTCAGCACCAGGCTCAGGAGTCGGTCCGGATGATCCTGGGCGATGGTCTGGCCGATGGCGCCGCCGGTGGAGTGGCCGACGTAGTGCGCGCGCTCGACGCCGAGGCGGTCCATGAGGGCGAGGGTGTCGGCGGCCATCTGGTCCACCGAGTACTGGATCCGTGAGTGGGTGCTGCGGCCGGCGCCGCGGTGGTCGTGCACGATCACCCGGAAGTCGCGGGCGAGGTCCCGGACCTGGGGAGCCCAGAAGGCGCCCTGCCCGCCGAGGCCGGGCACCAGCATCAGGGCGGGACCGGCGCCCTGCTCCTCGTAGTAGATGTCGGCGTCGCCGATGGAGACGTGGGGCATGCGGGCGGCTATCTCGTGTCGTTCATCCCCATGCGGCGCTCGATCGCGATCACGTCGGTGGGCCGCTCGAAGGGGGCGGGGGCGGGATCGCCGGCCCGGCGCGGTCGGCCGATGGCCTCGAAGAAGTGCTCGAGGCCGGGCGGG
Source organism: Candidatus Methylomirabilota bacterium (assembly GCA_035455085.1). Taxonomy (GTDB): domain Bacteria; phylum Methylomirabilota; class Methylomirabilia; order Rokubacteriales; family CSP1-6; genus CAMLFJ01. The sequence goes on from DATIFV010000140.1 coordinate 23,207, forward strand.
GTGATCACCCAGAGCATCACCAGGTCGTCCTCCGCGCTCTCGTTGATGAGCTCGTGCTTGACGTCGTAGCCGAGGAAGCAGGCGGTGCCGGGCACGAGCGGGTGGCTCTGGCCGTCGACGACCACGCGGCCCTTGCCGCGGAAGCAGATCTGCAGCTCCACCTGGTCGCCGTGAGAGTGCTCGCGCACGCGGCTGCCCGGGGCGATGGTCTGAAAGCCCATGGACAGCCCGGGGAAGCCGGTGCGCTCCGGGTAGAGCTTGGGATCGGCGTGGCCGTTGGCGGGAACGGGCTGCCAGTACGACGGCCCGTCGTCCGGTTGCATCACCACCGCGCGCCCGCGCACCTGCTCGACCTGGCTGACCGTCTGGCTCATGGCTCCTCCTCCCGGCTCGAGGCCGTGGCCGTCAGTGTAACCCGGCACGGCGCTTGGCCGCACGCTCCCCCGCCTGCGGGGCGGCTCGACTCCCTCTCCCCTATGGGGGGAGGTCCGGGGTGACGGGGGCGGGCTACGCGGGGCGGAGCACGCGCCCGGGCAGGGCGCCGGTGTGCTCGCCGTCGGCGATCACCACGCGCCCGTTGACCAGCACGTGCCCGATGCCGGCCGCGTAGCGGTGCGGGTCCTCGTAGGTCGCGCGGTCGCCCACCGTCGCCGCGTCGAAGACCACCACGTCAGCCTTCGCGCCCGGCGCGAGCACCCCGCGGTCGCTCAGGCCGAGCCGCCGCGCGGGCAGGCCGGTCATCTTCCACACCGCGCTCGGCAGCGGCAGCACGCGCTCGTCCCGCGCGTACCGGCCGAGCACGCGGGGGAAGGTGCCGTAGCTGCGCGGGTGCGGCTTGCCGGCGGAGAGCGGACCGTCCGCGGCGAGGGAGGAGCCGTCGGAGCCGATCATGACGTGCGGGTGCACGAGCGCCCGCCGCAGGTCGGCCTCGTCGAGCTGGAAGAGGATCATGTAGCCCTTGCCGTGCTCGGCCACGATCAGCTCGATGGCCGCGTCGAGCGGATCCTCCTTGCGAGCGGCCGCGACCTCCGCGATGCGCCGGCCCTGTGCGTCCGGCCGCGACGGCGAGTAGGCCACCATGATGTCCGACCAGTCGAGCCCGCGCAGCAGGCCCTCGCCACCGCCGGTCAGCTCCCGGCGGATCCGCTCGCGGTCCGCGGGGTCGGAGAGGCGCTTGAGCATCGCGTCGATGCCGCCCTCGAGCACCCAGTCCGGGAGCAAGGTGCGGAGGGTGGTGCTGGAGGCGGTGTAGGGATAGACGTCGGCCATGACGTCCTGGCCCTGGGCGCGCGCGGCATCGATCAGCGCGAGCGCGTCGGCGACCCGGCCCCAGTTCGGCCGCCCCGCCGCCTTGACGTGGCTCACCTGGGCGGGCAGCCCGCCCTCCCGGCCGACCCGGATCGCCTCCGCCACCGCGTCGAGCAGGGTCGCCCCCTCGCCGCGGATGTGGCTCGCGTAGAAGCCGCGGCGGCTGCCCGCCCGCCGCGCGATGCCGACGATCTCCTCGGTATTCGCGTAGGAGCCGGGCGCGTAGATCAGGCCGGTGGAGAGGCCGCAGGCCCCGTCGCCCATCGCCTCGTCCATCATCCGCTCCATCGCGGCCTGCTCGCGCGCGGTGGGGGCGCGGCGCGCGAAGCCCATGGCCGCGAGCCGCAGGGTGCCGTGGCCGATCAGGTGGGCCACATTCAGCGCGATCCCCTCGCTCTCGTAGCGCGCGAGGTACTCGCCCACCGAGCGCCACGAGAAGTCCATCCCGGGCGGCACGTAGAGCGCGAAGCCCTGCATCTCGCTGCGGAACTCGTCGGAGACCGGAGCGGGGGAGAAGCCGCAGTTGCCGACGACCTCGGTGGTCACCCCCTGGCGGATCTTCGACTCCGCGCGCCGGTTGCCCCAGAGGCGCCAGTCCGAGTGCGAGTGCATGTCGATGAAGCCGGGGGTGACGGTGCGGCCGGTGGCGTCGATGGTGCGCCCTGCCGGCTCCGCGGCGAGATCGCCGACACTGGTGATGCGGTCGCCGGTGAGCCCCACGTCGGCGCGCCGCGCGGGGGCGCCGGTGCCGTCGATGACCTGTCCGCCCGTGATCTTGACGTCGAGCACGGGAGCCCTAGTAGCGGCGGTCGTCCAGGTCGAGGAGCGGGAAGGCGCTGGTGACGTGCGGGGGCGTGACCGGCGCGGCCGGATGCAGGTACGAGGGGTCGAGCTGGCCCAGGCTGTGCACGCCGAGCAGCCCCATCGCGATGCGGATCTCGTCCTCGAGCAGCTCGAGGGCGCGCACCAGACCCGGCTCGCCCGCGGCGGCCAGCCCGAGGCAGGAGAGGCGTCCCAGCCCGACGATCTGCGCGCCCAGCGCGATCGCCTTGACCACGTCGGTGCCGCGCATGAAGCCGCCGTCCACCATGACCACGCGGCGGCCCGCCACCGCCTTCACGACCTCCGGGAGCACCTCGATCGAGCCGCGCGCGTGGTCGAGCTGCCGGCCACCGTGATTGGAGACGTAGACCGCGTCCACGCCCAGGTCGCAGGCGATGGCCGCGTCCTCGCCGGTGGCGATGCCCTTCAGGATCAGCGGGACATCGTGGCGGTCCTTGAAGCGCTTGACCTGGTCCCAGGAGAGCGCGGCCTGGAAATCCTGGCCGGTGGCGCGCACGCGCCACGGCTTGACGAAGCGACGGGCCAGATCGCGCTCCCGCCGGCTGTACACCGCGGTGTCCACCGTCATGCAGAAGAGCGCGTAGCCGTTGTCCCTCGCGCGCTTGACGTGGTCGTCCACGAAGGCGTCGTCGCCGCGCACGTAGAGCTGGAAGATGCGGAAGTTGTCCGCGGCGGCCGCGGTGGCCTCGAGCCCCGGGTTGCACGCCGAGCTGAGCATCTGGGGCACCCCGAAGGCGGCCGACGCCTTGGCGGCGGTGGCGCCGCCCCCCGGGGTGAAGGACTCGATGGAGCCGATGGGGGCCAGCATCACCGGGATGCGGATCCTGCGACCGAAGAACGTTGACCCCGCATCGATGCGGGAGACGTCGCGCAGCACCCGCGGCCGGAAGGCCAGGCTGTCGAGGCCGAGGCGGTTGCGCCGCAGGGTGGTCTCGGTCTCGGTCCCGCCCACGAGGTAGTCCCAGGGGCCGGGGGCCAGGTTCATGCGGGCGGCGCGCACGATCTCGTGCAGGGTCTGGAACCTATCTTCGAGCTCGGAGGTCATGGGATCTCTCTCGGTCGGGATCGGGTCAGTCGTGACGGTGGGTGTCGGGCAGCCCGAAGCGGGCCGCGCGCCCGGAGGCGCGCCGGGGCTTCTTCGAGGCGGGGCGCGCGGAGCGAACGGACCGCCGCGGGCGCTGGGGCTTCATCGGCCGGCTCCTCCTGGCACGATCTCGGACCGTCGAGACACTGACTCCCCGCGCGGGGCTTGTCAAGACGGGGGCTAGGGGCTCTCGACGCGGGGGCCCGGAGCCAGCCGGGCGAGGGCGACCCGGATGCGATCGAAGCGCTTGGCGATCTCGGCGCGGAGCTGCCGCCGCCCGATCATGCGCTTCATCTCCCCGCCGAGCCCCGCCACCTGGTCGGTGGAGACGCGGTTGCTCGAGAAGACCAGCACGCCGTCCTCGTAGGGCACCGCGCCGGAGAGGATCTGGCTCGCGTTGTAGGTGTGGCCCACGTAGACGTGGCGCTCGACATAGAGGGCGAGCTGGGGGGTCACGTCCACCAGGTGGTGGATCAGGATCGGGGTCGGCCGACCCTGGACCTGGCGCTTCACCCAGTAGAAGTGGCTGATCGCGGTCGCGCTCTGCTCGGCCGGGAAGCGCAGCAGCGCCTCCGTGAGCCTCGGCATCGCGTGGGCCACGATCCGCGCGTCGCCCGCGGCCGCCCGCAGCAGCGCAGCCGGATCGCTGACGCCGCTCCGCCGCACGTAGGGGGCGATGCCCTCGAGCCCGCGGGCCTGGAACGCCTGCCAGCGCTGGAAGAGCACCGTCCGCCACTGGCCGGCGCCGGCTTCGGCCAGGGCCGCGCGATCGCGGGCGCGCAGCGTGGCCAGGGCGGCCTGGAAGGCCTCGATCTCGGCGGACGAGAGATTGACCCGACCGCCCGGGGCCGCATCGGCGACGTCCTGCGCCTCCGCCACCTCGCCCGCGGCCAGCCGGTAGTCGGCGAGGGTGGCCGGGGGCGCGCCGGCGGCGGTGATGCTCGGATCCTGCAGGACGAGCTGGGCGGCGGTGAGCACCTCGGCCACCCGGCCGAGCGGCACCGGCAGGTACATGGCCACCCCGGCTCCGAGCTCGGTCGCGCTGCCCTCGGGCACCTGGTAGTCGATGGTCTCGCCCGCCAGGAGGCGGCGGCGCTGCTCCGGCGAGAGGCGGCGGACGTCCAGGGCCTGGCCCTCCCCCGCGGGGGCGTCGGCCGGCCAGGCGGGCGCGGGCCAGGCGGAGGCCGAGACGAGCAAGGCCGCCAGCGCCGCCAGCGTCCTCCAGCCGAGGAGCATGGGCCTCATTCTAGGCGACTTCGTCGGGAAGGTGAACGAGCCCGCGGATCCACCGGCCGGGGATCCGGGCGATCAGCCGCCGCATCTTGAGGCGGGTGTCCTCGGAGAGCCGACGCTCCAGCCGGTTGATCAGGCGACGGGTCCGGTCGCTGGCCAGCCCAAGGAACACGAGCCCCGCCACGTAGAAGGGGATGCCGGTGACCACCGGGATGAGCCAGCCGACCACGCCGGCCGCGAAGCAGACCAGCGCCACGGTCAGGAAGACGATGCGCAGCCAGACGGGGTGCCGGCCGTCCTGGTCCCGGAGGAGATCGGGCAAGGGGGTTGTCATGCGCCGCCGGTTCTGGTGTAGCATATGCCGCGCCCAGGAGGTGCCAATGCCCGAGTCGGTTCCATCCTCCCTCATCATCGACGCATTCCGGGAAATTTTCCAGGTGGAGCGGCGCGGGTCAAAGCGTCAGGATCCGCTGGGCTGGGTCATCAGCGTGCCGGACACCCACCAGAAGACGGTACTGGCCGCCCTCGACAAGGAGCGGAGCCTGCGCGTGCTCACGTGCTCGACCGAGGACGACGCCAACGCGGTGGCCGCCGGCCTCTACATCACCGGGGAGCCGGTCATCGTGATGATCCAGCACGCCGGGCTCTACGCCTCGGTGAACACGATCCGCGGCATCTCGATGGACGGCAAGGTGCCGATCTTCTACATGATCGGGCTCCTGAGCCGCGAGAAGGACCGGGACCCGAAGGACTCGCGGCACTCCATGGTCCGCTTCGCCGAGCCGCTCCTCGACGTCTTCGGCATCCCCCACGCCCGGATGGAAGGCCCGGACGACGTGCATCTCATCGCCGAGTACTACCGCAAGAGCCGCGAGCGCAAGGGCCCGGCCGCGGTGCTCGTCGGTCTGGAGACCGCCTGACATGATGAAGCCCGAGGAGGTCCTCAAGCTGATCGCGGCCGCGCGGGGTAGCGCCATCTGCGTGCCCACCATGACCACCGCGCCCGCCTGGCGCAAGATCGCCCCCTTCGACCTCTCGGTGGCCTGCGTGGGGTTCATGGGCGGCGCTGCCGCCCTCGGCCTTGGACTGGCCCTGGGCGCTCCCGACCGGCGGGTGATCGTCTTCGACGGGGACGGCTCGCTGCTGATGCAGCTGGGCTCGCTCGCCACCATCGCAGGGGCGGCGCCGCGGAACCTCGTCCACCTCCTCTTCAAGAACGGGGTCTACCACACCTCGGGCGCGCAGGAGACGCCGGGCGGGCCGGGGGTGGATTTCGCCGCGATGGCGAAGGCGGTGGGTTATCGCAGCGCCTGCACCATCAGCGAGCTGGACGACCTCCAGAAGCGCCTGCCCGGCCTGCTCGCCGAGGAGGGGCCGATCCTCGTCCAGCTCGTCACCGGGCTGGCCGAGAGCACGCCGATGACCGCGGGGCCCAGCACGCCCTTCCACCAGCAGGTGGCGGAGCTGCAGGCGAAGCTCGGCGCCGCCCGCCAGGCGGTGTAGGTTCTGTTCGAGCGCCGGCTTCGCCGGCGCAGCCTGGGTTCGGGGAGAGGTTCGGAAGGAGGGCGGAGCTTCCCTCCGAGTCCCCTAGGCGTAGACGATCGAGAGCGTCTCCGCGACCATCGCCGGGCGAGGGTTGCCCTCGACCTCCATGGTCATCTCGCTGGTGATGCGCATGCCGTTGTCCTCCACCGGCTCCACCTTGACCAGCTTCTGGCGCAGCCGGATGCGCGCCCCCGCGGGCACCGGGGCGGTGAAGCGCACGCGATTCGACCCGTAGTTCAGGCCGCGGCGCCGCTTCTCGACCCTCAGCAGCGTCGGGGCGAGCCGGGGCAGCAGGGAGAGGGTGAGGTAGCCGTGGGCGATGGTCTTGCCCCCCGGCATCTCCTTCCTGGCCCGCTCCACGTCCACGTGGATCCACTGGTGATCGCCGGTGGCCTCCGCGAACTTGTCGATCATCTCCTGGGTCACCGTGATCCACTCCGACGGGCCCAGCTCCTTGCCCACGTGCTGGAGCAAGTCCTGCGGCTTCTCGACCTCGAGCATGGCGTCCCTCCCTCGGGTATGATCTGCGGGCGCTATTATCGCCCAGCCGGGAGGAACGTCACGCGATGAGTTACGATGCGCCCTTCGCCGGGCTCCGGGTCGTCGATCTCAGCCAGGGCATCGCCGGGCCCTACGCGGGCATGCTCCTCGCGCAGTACGGCGCCGATGTCGTCAAGGTGGAGCCGCCCGAGGGGGACTGGGCGCGCGCCCTCGGCAAGCGCTACGGCGACCTGACCGCTTTCGCGGTCGCGGCCAACCTCGGCAAGCGGTCGATCGTGCTCGACCTCAAGACCGAGGAGGGGCTCGCGACCGTGCGGAAGCTCGCGTCCTCCGCGGACGTGTTCATGGAGAGCTTCCGGCCCGGGGTGGCGGCCCGGCTCGGCATCGGCTACCCGGACGTGGCCGCGCTCAACCCGCGCGTCGTCTATCTGTCGGTCTCCGGCTTCGGCCAGACCGGCCCCGACGCGGAGCGGCCGGCGGTCGACACGGTGTTCCAGGCCTTCACCGGCATCATGTCGGTCAACCGCGGGCTCGACGGCATCCCGCACCGCGTGCCCGTGATCGTGATGGACATGGCCACCGCGCTCTGCTCCTTCCAGGCGATGGCGGTGGCGCTCTACGCGCGGCGCGATGAGCCGCGGGGCCGCTACCTCGAGTCGAGCCTGCTCCGGGGCGGCGCGACGCTCCAGACCGTCTCCGTGATCCAGCACTACCTCGAGGACGGGCAGCCGCAGCCCGGCCTCACCCCGTCGGGCACCTTCAGGGCGAGCGACGGCTGGATCAACATCACGATCCTGCGTGACGCGGAGTTCCCCGTCCTGTGCGAGGCACTCGAGCTGTCCGGGGCCGGGACCGACCCGCGCTTCGCCACCAACGACCTGCGCTTCGCCAACGTCGCCGCTCTCACCGCGCTGCTCGAGCCCGCGTTCGCACGCCGCACCACCGCGGACCTCGCCGCGCGGTTGCGGGCAGCGCGCCTCATGCACCAGCGCGTGCACACCTATCTCGAGTTCCTGGAGCATCCCCAGGTGATCGCCACCGGCGCGGTGGCCTGGATCGAGCAGCCCGGCCTCGGCCGGCTCCCGGTGCCCCACGTGCCGGGCCTGCCCCCGCTCCGGAGCGGCACGCCGCGGGCGGTCGCCCCCTCGCTCGACCAGCACCGCAAGGAGATCCTGGCCGAGCTGGGCTAGGCTCGGCCGCCCGGTAGAACTTTCCGGCCCGCGCGGTGGCACGGGAGTTGTACCGGGACCGGGCATGGACGCCGCATCCACCGAGCGCGCTCTCCGGATCGGCATCTCCGGCTCGTACGGTGGCCTCAACCTGGGCGACGAGGCGATCCTGCAGGCGATCGTCGCCCAGCTGCGGGCCGTCGCGCCCTGTGAGATCACCGTGTTCTCGCGGGACGCCAAGGACACCGCGGCGCGCCACAAGGTGGAGCGGAGCGTGCCGGTGCGCGACCTCTCGCGCGACGAGGTGCGGCCCGAGATCGCCCGTCTCGACCTGCTCATCCTGGGCGGCGGGGGCATCCTCTACGACGACGCCGCGGCGATCTACCTGCGCGAGGCCGCCCTGGCCCACGAGCACCACGTTCCGCTGCTGGTCTACGCAGTGAGCGCGGGGCCCCTGCAGAACGCGGCCACCCGCGCCCTCGTGTGCGAGGCTCTCACCCGCGCCCGGGCGGTCACGGTGCGCGAGCGCCGGGCCCGACAGCTGCTCGAGGAGATCGGGGTGCGCGGGATCGAGGTCACCGCCGATCCTGCGTTCCTGCTCGAGCCCGAGCCCCTTCCCGGTGACGCCCTGCAGCGGGAGGGCCTCAACGAGAACCGGCGGCTGATCGGGCTGTCGGTACGCGAGCCCGGCTCGGCCGCGCCCGACATCGACGAGAACCACTACCACGCCCTTCTCGCCAACGCGGCCGACTACATGGTGGACCGGCTCGAGGCGGACCTGGTCTTCGTGCCGATGGAGCCCCGCCAGAAGGATACCCAGCACTCGCACGCGGTGGTCTCCCGGATGGCCCACGCCCACCGGGCCACCGTGCTGAAGGGCGAGTACACCGCTGGCCAGCTGCTCGCGCTCATGGGCCACTTCGACTTCGCGGTCGGCATGCGCCTGCACTTCCTGATCTTCGCCGCCCTCAACCGGGTGCCGTTCGTGGCCCTGCCGTACTCGAGCAAGGTCGCGGGGTTCCTCGAGGACCTGGAGATCGCGATGCCCCCGCTCCGGCAGGTCAACGCGGGCCAGCTCATCGCCTACGTCGATCGCTGGTGGGATCTTCGCCGCAACCTGCAGGCCCGGCTCGACCGGGCGGTGCCCGAGATCCAGGCGCGGGCCCGTCGGACCGGGGAGATCGCGATGCGGATCCTGCGCGAGCGGCGGGAGCCCGCGCCGGCGGAGCCCGGCCCCGGGACCGGGGCCTGAGACGTGCCGCCGCTCGTCCGCTCCCCGCACGCGACCACCGTCGCGCTTCCGCCCCGCACCGCCACGGTGGCCGCCGAGTGCGAGGTGCTGGTGGTGGGCGGCGGCCCCGCCGGCCTGGGGGCCGCCATCGGGGCCGCGGACGCGGGCGCCCGGGTGATCCTGGTCGAGCGTCACGCCTTTCTGGGCGGAAACGCCACCGCTGCCCTGGTCATGCCGCTGATGTCCTTCCACACCGGGCGCTCGGGGCCGCCCGCGGAGCCGATGCTCGATCTGATGCCCCACGATCACGGCCCCGGCGAGCCGGTGGTGCGCGGGGTCCTGACGCGATTCCTCGAGCGGCTCGACGCGGCGGGCGGCTGCCTGCTGCCGTCCCGGCGCACCGGCTTCGTGACCCCGTTCGATCCGGAGATCTTCAAGCTGGTGGCGCTGGACCTGCTCGACGAGGCGGGCGTGCACGTGCTCCTGCACGCCCTCGCCACCGAGGTGATCGGCGCTCCCCGCCCGGACGGGGTGGTGTTCGCGACCAAGTCGGGTCCGGTCGCGATCATGGCCCGCGCGGTGGTGGACGCGACCGGAGACGGCGACGTGGCCGCCCTCGCCGGCGCGCCGTTCGAGGTCGGGCGCGCGGGCGACGGCCTGGTGCAGCCGATGACCCTGATGTTCCGCCTGGTGGAGTTCGAGCGCAGCGCGTTCACGGCCTATCGCCGGGCCCACCCGGACCAGTGGCGCGGCGTGCACGGGCTGTGGGACCTGATCCGGGAGGCGAGCCGGGCCGGGGAGCTCGCGCTGCCCCGCGAGGACCTCCTGCTCTTCGGGACCCCGCACGAGCGCGAGCTGGCGGTCAACAGCACCCGGGTCACCGGTGTCCTCGGCACGAGCGTGTGGGACCTCACCGAGGCGGAGTGGCGGGCGCGCCGGCAGATGCGTCAGATCGCCGCGTTCCTCCGCAAGTACGTGCCCGGCTTCGAGCACTCCTACGTGGTCCAGAGCGGGGTCACCGTCGGCGTGCGCGAGACCCGGCGCATCACCGGCGAGTACCGGCTCACGTCCGAGGACATCCTGGGCGCGCGCAAGTGGGACGACGTGATCGCGCGCGGGACCTACCCGCTCGACATCCACGATCCGCAGGGCAAGGGCACCCGGCTCACCCGGCTTCCCGCCGGCGAATCCTACGACATCCCGCTGCGCTGCCTCGTGCCCCGGCGGGTGGAGCGGCTCGCGGTGGCCGGCCGGTGCATCTCCGGGACGCACGAGGCGCACTCCTCCTACCGCGTGATGCCGATCGCGATGGCCACCGGCCAGGCGGCCGGCGTCTGCGCGGCCCTGGCCGCGCGCTCCGGCCGCGCCGTGCGCGACGTGCCGGCGGGCGACGTGCAGGCCGAGCTGCGGCGACAGGGCGCGGCCCTCTGAGCGACGCCTCGCCGTCCCATTTCTACCCGGTAAGAAGGAGCCGTCGGGAAACATGCGGGCGGCCGGGGCCGGAGATCGGCGCGCCCGGAGGGTGAAAGCGGCATCGGCGCGGCGGCACGCGCCTTGCGTTCCTGGTGGGGCGAGGGGAGCTCGAAGCGGTGTCGTCGAGCGCCCCCGGAAGACGGAGAGGAGGCGATCACCGTGCTGTGGACGATCTTCGTGGTTCTCCTGGTGCTGTGGGCGGTCGGACTGGTGAGCTCGTACACGCTGGGCGGCTTCATCCACCTGCTCCTGCTCGTCGCGATCGCGGTGGTCTTGATCCGGATCATCCAGGGCAGGCGGCCGGTCTAGGAGCGAAGCCATGAACGTCAAGGTCCACGAGCATCTCAGGCCGAGGAAGCTGTCGGGAATCTCGGAGGAGCAGATCGCGCAGCACTGGAAGCTCTACGAGGGCTATGTCGAGAGCGCCAACCGCCTCCTCGACGCGGTGAGCCGGGCCGAGGCCGGCTCGCCGGCCTGGGCCGAGCTCAAGCGCCGGCTCGGCTTCGAGATCGACGGCGTGGTGCTTCACGAGTACTACTTCGGCAATCTGGCCGCCGGCCCGGCGCTCGACCCGGGCGGTCCGCTCGCGGTGGACCTGGGGGGCACGTGGGGGTCGCTCCCGGCCTGGCGCGAGGACCTCGTTCGCACCGCAGGCATCCGCGGGGTGGGCTGGGCCATCGTGTACCACGATCCCGCCACCGGCGGCCTCTTCAACTGGTGGGTCTCGAGCCACGAGCAGGGCCACCCGGCGGGGTTCCACCCGATCCTCGTGCTCGACGCCTTCGAGCACGCCTACATGGTGGACTACGGCGCGGGAGGCCGCGAGCGGTACATCGCGGCCTTTCTCGAGAGCGTCAACTGGGAAGTCGTCGAGCAGCGGTACCGGGACAGCAAGGCCGGCCGCTTCACCGTCCGGTACTGACGGAGGCCCGGCATGAAGAGCGTGGTCCTCCTCGTCTCGATCGTCCTGATCGCGATCGGCGTGGTGTCGCTCGCGTACCAGGGCATCACCTACACCACGCGCGAGAAGATCGTGGAGGTCGGCCCCATCAAGGCGACCGCCGAGAAGGAGAAGACGATCCCGCTGCCGCCGATCCTCGGCGGCCTGGCTCTGGCCGGCGGAGTCGTCCTGCTCGTCGTCGCGGCCAGACGGTAGCGGCGACGCATTCCGAGCACCGGAAAGGAGTCGACATGTCCAGATACACGAAGACCCTCGTCGCGTCAGTCACCCTGCTGGCCGCGGCCGCCGCGCCGGCCTGGGCCCAGGTTCCGCCGCCGGGGCCGACCCCGGGCACCCCCGGTGTCCAGACGCCGCCTCCGGCAGCCCCGCCCGCCGCGCACGTCGTCGAAGGCAAGGTCCGGCACGTGGATCCGGTGGCGCGCACCGTGAGCGTCGGGTCGGGCTGGCTGGGGTTCCTGTTCAGCCGGACGCTGGAGGTCGGGCCGGACACCCAGATCACGGTGGCCGGGAAGGACTCGAGCCTCGCCGCGATCCAGGAGGGGGCGAAGGTGAGGGCCGCCTACGAGAGCCGCGCGGGCCGGATGGTCGCGACGCGGATCGAGGTGCTCTCGAGCGAGAGCCTGAGCCAGCTGAGGTAGATGGCCGGAGGTGGAAGGAGAAGGCTCGTGACCAACGTGGAAGGGCGGATCCTCTCGGTAGCTTCATGCGTGATCGGTGCGACCCTGGGCGGCCCGCGCCTGCTGGCCGCTCAGGCTCCGGGCCCGGCGGCGTCGGAGGCCCAGGGCTCCGGGATCGCGGTGCTGGTCATCTTCGGCGCCCTGCTCGTCGTCCTCGGCGCCGGGGTAAAGCTGTACGACGTCAAGCGCAAGCGCGACGAGCAAGGCCTGCAGCTGCAGGCGCGCGTGTCCGACGCCCTCCTGGACGATCCGGAGACGGCGCGGCTTCCTCTCGCGGCCACGGTGCACGTGCCGTTCTGGCGGCCGGCCGCGGCCCGCGTCGTGGTCAGCGGACGGGCGCCGACCCCCGAGCAGCGGGAGACGGCGCTTCGCCTCGTGCTCGAGCAGGTGCTTGCCGCGTGGCCGAGCGCCAAGATCGAGGATCGGATCGTGGTCGCGGCCGAAACGGTCCACCGCGCCGCGTAGCCCGACGTCACCGTCCCGGGCCGCCCGGGGGGCCGCGCCGCGCCCGTGGCCGGCCTCGGCGTCCCGGCCGGTCGACCTAGTCGGTGCCGGCCTCTTCCGTTCGGGGCACGAGGGTCCGGATCGTCGCGAGCAGGGTCGTCACCATGTCGCGCTTGTCGATGAAGACGTCCGCGCCGCTGTCGTACGCCAGCCGGCGATGCTGCGGGTCGGCGACCGAGCTCAGGATGATCACCTTGATCTCCGGTACCACCCGCTTGATACGCCGCGTGGCCTCGAGCCCATCGAGGCGGGGCATCATCAGGTCCATCAGCACGAGGCTCGGAGCCTCCCGCCACACGAGCTCGAGCGCGGTCTCGCCGTCGCTCGCCTGGCCGGACACGCACAGGCGGGGGTCGAGCTGCACGAGCGTGACGAGAAGCTGACGAAAGTCGGCATCATCGTCCACCACGACGATCTTGGCGGTCGGCATCGGTAGGCGCTTCACCTTGCATCGGCGATGCCAGTGCCGCCTGCCGGCGGGGCCGCGCGGCCCGCGGCGTCAGGCCGGTCGCTGGGTCAGCAGCTCGGCGAGGGCGATCGGGTTCACCGGCTTGGTGATGTGGGCGTTGAATCCCGCCGCGTCGGCGCGCAGCCGGTCCTCGACCTGCCCGTAGCCGGTCACCGCGATGAGCACCACGTCGGTGAGGCCAGCGGCGCGGATCCGGGCCGCCACCTGGTAGCCGTCCAGCTCGGGCAGGCCGACGTCGATGAGGACCACGTCCGGACGGAGCGCCAGCGTCTGCTCGAGCCCGCGCAGGCCGTCCTCGGCCTCCGCCACCTGGTGCCCGGAGAGCTCGAGGAGCCGGCGCAGCATCTGACGGGAGTCCTCGTCGTCCTCGACGATGAGGATGCGGCGGGAGACGCGGACGGGGGCCGGGCTCGCCTCGTCGGACGGGAGGGGCCGGATCGGATCGATCAGGGGGAACCGCAGGGTGAAGACGGCGCCGTGTCCCGGTCCGGCGCTCGTGACCTCGATGCGTCCCGCATGGAGGTCCACGAGCCGCTTGACCAGGGTCAGGCCGACCCCAAGCCCGGCGCCCCGCCGGTGCAGACCGGTGCGCCCCTGCACGAAGAGGTCGAAGATCCGAGGGAGCAGCTCGGAGGGAATACCGGCGCCGGTGTCCTCGACGCGCAGGACCGCGTCGCCCTCGTCGGCGGTCACCGTCACCGTGATCCGGCCGTCGGCGCCGGTGAACTTCACCGCGTTGTCCAGCAGGTTCATGAGGATCTGCTCGAGGCGCGTCTCGTCGGCGCGGATCCACAGGTCGTCGGGCGCGTGGCAGGCGATGTGCCGGTCGACCGCGCCGCCCGCCACCGTGGTCACGACCCGTCGCGCGGTGAGGGCGAGATTGACCGGAGTCCAGCGCAGGGCGACCTTCCCGGTGGCCAGGCGGGTGACGTCGAGCAGGTCGTCGACGAGACGGGCCAGGTGACGGACCTGCCGGCCGATGATCTCCCGTCCCTTCTGGTCGAGGGAGCCGGTGCTCTCCACGAGGTGGAGCCAGACCGCGATGGCGTTGAGGGGATTGCGCAGCTCGTGGCCCAGCATGGCGAAGAACTCGTCCTTGGCCTGGTTCGCCGCCTCCGCCTCGACCCGCGCCCGCTCGCGCTCCGCCTCCGCCTGCTTCTGCTCGCGCACGTCGAGCCCGATGCCGACGCGCGTGTCGTCGGCCAGCCGGACGTTCGTCCACGAGGTCGCCAGCACCCGGCCGTCCTTGGTCGCCATGTCGACCTCGTGCCAGCCCTCCGGGAGCTCCCCGGTGTACGCGCGCAGGCGCGCCTGGTAGGCCGGACCCGGGTAGCCCTGGGCCATCAGATCGGCCTGCCGGGCGTCCGCGCTGGTCCACCCGGTCAGGCGCTCGAACTCCCGGTTGAGCCGCAGGACCCGGGTGGCGGGCTCGTACACCGTGATCATCACCGGGATGCGGTCGATGATCGCCTGCAGCAGCGCGCTCTCCCGCTCGCGGACCCAGACCAGCGCGGCGATGACCAGGGTGACGAGGGCCATGGTGGCCAGGAAGGCCTGCAGGATGAGTAGCGCGTGCGGCGGGGGCACCACCGCGAACGGCCCGAGGCCGCGGAGCGTGCCGTGCAGGGCGATCCCGGACAGGAGTACGAGCGCGATCGCCGCGGCCCGCCGGCCGAAGCGGCAGGCGGCCCAGACGAGGGGAGCGATGCAGAGGAAGGCCAACGGGTAGCGCTCGAGCCCGCTCGGCGTCCGGCCCCCGAACACCACCTGGCCGATGACGACCACCGACAGCAGCAGGCCGACGGCCTCGAGCGGGTGGCCCAGCAGGGGCGAGGCGCGCCGCTCGGCCCACAGGAGCAGCAGGGGAGCGACGATGAACGCCCCGGTGAGGTCCCCGAGGGCCCAGGTGATCCAGATGGGCCCGAAGTCGGCCCACGGGGCGTAGCCGCCGAGCCCGAGGCTCGTGACCCCGACGGTCGCGCTGACGAGCACCGCGGGCACGACCGCCAGCGCGAAGACGAAGATGTCCTGGGCGCGCGCGAAGGCGTGCCGGCCGTTGGCGAAGCGATCGGCGAGCCACGCGGCCAGGAGCCCCTCGCAGGTGTTGCCGGCCGCGATGCCGAGCGATGTCGCGACCGACCCCGCGGTGGTGACGTTGACCAGAAAGGCCCCCACCGCCACCGCCGGCCACACGCGCGGGCCGAGGAGCAGGAACGCCGCGATCGCGATGCCGGTGGGCGGCCACACTGCGGTGGCGCTCGCGTGGACGAAGGCGAACTGCAGCCCCAGCTTCCCGGCGAGCACGTAGAGCGCGGTCAGCGCGACGAGCGATGCGGAGTATCGCAGCGTGGATGCCGGCATGCTCGGGCCGCCCGGTCAGACGGTCGGCGTCGGTTGCGCCATGGCGAAGGTATCGTAGCCGAAGGGGACGGCCTGAGCCAGCGGCCAAGGGAGGGGCGCGTCCCCGTCAGCGCCGTCGGAGCCCCCCAGCGCTTGTCATTCTTACCCGGTAGAAGTTTCCGGTCTCCCCGGGGCCCGGGTCCCTTCCCCCGGGCCCCCCGCGGCCAGACGCGTGGTTTTGCGCGGGGTTCCGCCCGCTCCCGGGCGGATCGGGCCGGGGCACGATCGTTGCTCGAGCCGCGGGCATGAACACGAAACCCTACATCCTGATCGTCGACGACGAGGAAGACTCGCGGAGCGCGCTGCAGACCGTCCTCGGGACCTGGGGCTACGCGACGGATGTCGCCTCCGCCGGGCACGAGGCCCTGCAGAAAGCCACGAGCAACCGGCCGTCGCTGGTCATCACCGATCTCGTGATGCCGGACATGCACGGCCTCGGCCTGCTCGATGCCCTTCAGCAGGAGCTGCCGCGCGTGCCGGTGATCATCCTGACCGGGCGGGCCTCGGTGGACACCGCGGTGGGCGCGATGCGCCAGGGCGCGTACGACTACCTCACCAAGCCGGTGGACCTGGATCGGGTGCGCCTGCTCATCGAGAAGGCGCTGGACCGGGCGCGCACGCTCGACGAGATCACGATCCTGCGCCGGCGGGTCAAGGAGGTCTGGGGCCTGGGCCGCCTCATCGGGCGCAGCGCACCGATGCAGGAGGTCCAGCGGCTCATCGAGCAGGCGGCGGCCACGCCGGCCCCGGTGCTGATCCACGGAGAGACCGGCACCGGCAAGGAGCTGGTGGCCCGCACCCTGCACGAGCTCTCGCCCCGCGCGAGCGGCCCCTTCGTCGCGGTGAACTGCGCGGCGATGCCGGAAACCCTGCTCGAGAGCGAGATCTTCGGCCACGAGCGCGGGGCCTTCACCGACGCGCGCGAGCGGCGCGAGGGCTGCTTCGAGCTGGCCCACCGCGGCACCCTCTTCCTCGACGAGGTCGCGGAGATGCAGCCGGACATCCAGGCCAAGTTCCTGCGGGTGCTGCAGGAGGGCTCGTTCCGCCGGCTGGGCGGCAAGACCGAGGTCAAGGTGGACGTCCGCGTGCTCGCGGCCACCAACCGCGACCCCGCCGCCGCGGTGAAGGACGGGGCGCTGCGCGAGGACCTGTACTACCGGCTCAACGTGTTCAGCCTGGCGGTGCCGCCGCTGCGTGAGCGGATCGAGGACATCCCGCTGATCGTGAGCGGCTTCATCGAGGAGTTCAACGGCAACTACGGCAAGCGCATGATCGGCGTCGACGACGCGGCCCTCGGGATTCTGATGGCGCACGCCTGGCCGGGCAACGTGCGCGAGTTGCGCAACGTGCTGGAGCGGGCGTTCATCGCCTGCGAGGGCGACGTGATCACCCCTCGGGCCCTGCCCGCCCTCTCCCCGGTCCCCGCGGGCGCCGCGCCGACCGGAGACCTCGACGCCCTCACCCTGCCGATCGGCCTCCCCCTGCGCGAGGTCGAGAAGCAGTTCGTGCTCCGGACCCTCGCCGCCGAGGATGGCAACAAGACCCGCGCGGCGGACCGGATGCAGATCAGCACCAAGACGCTCTACAACATGCTTCGGCGCTGGGGGCTGCTGCACAAGCTGCCCCGCCGGAGCGATCTGTGATCGAGACCGCGGACCGGCCGGCGGGGACCGACGCGGCCGGCGAGGCGATGAGCCGGCTCGCCCGGCTCGAGCAGGTGATCGCAGGCCTGTCCACGGCGCCGGAGCGCGCGGCGCTCGCCGCCGACGTGGCCGCCCTGCGCGGGGCCCTCACGCGGCTGAGCGGGCTCGAGCAGGAGGCCCGGCGGCGGCTCGAGCACGACGTCCGGGTGCCGCTGAACGCGATCGCGGGCTGGACCCACATCCTCAAGACCGACCCCGCCGCCGCGGGCTCGGTCGCGCGGGCGGTGGACGTCTTCGACCGGAACGTCCGCGCGGCGACGCGGGTGATCGAGGCCTACGCGAGCGGAGCCGAGCTCTTCCCGCCTCAGCGGTAGAGCTCGATCAGCTCCTGGAGCGCCACCATCTGGTTGCCCCTGGTGGAAGAGGGCACCAGGATCAGCGTCTTCACGCCCGCGGCGTGCCAGGCCTCGACTCCCTCGCGCACCTCGGCGGGGCTGCCGTAGAGCGTGACCTGGGAGAGCCAGCGGTCGGACATCAGCGAGGGCAGCTTGTCCTCCTGGCCCGCCGCGATGGCGCGACGGATGGCCAGCATCTCCTCCTCGAAGCCGGCCTCGATCCAGTAGTTCTGGTAGTTGGGCAGCTTCACGTACCCGGTCAGGGTGCGGCGGTTTACCGCGGCCGCCGCGGCGCGGTCGGAGTCGATGCAGGTCGGCACCATGTTGCCCACGAAGAAGTCGGGTCCGGTGCGCGCGGCGTCGGGCAGGGCCCGGAGCGACTCCGGCATGTGCGAGCGTGCCGCGTTGGCCCAGACCGCGCCCTGGGCGATCTCGGCGGACAGGGCGGTCATCTTCTTCCGGAGGGTCGCCAGGGTGATCGGCGGCAGCTCGCCCGACTGGCGGGCGCCCGCCCTGAGCTCCTGCACGAAGCGCCGGATGTCCTCGAGCGGCCTGCCCGGCCTGACCCCCAGCCGCTCGTGGGCGGGGCCGTGGCTGATGCCGATCCCGAAGCGGAAGCGGCCGCCGGCGAGCTCGTGGATCAGGGCCGCGGTGTGGGCGAAGTCGAGCGGATGGCGCGTGTAGATGTTGGCGATGGTGGTGCCGAAGGGGATTCGCTCCGTGGCCAGCGCGATGGCCTCGCACAGGCCCAGCCCGTCGCCCAGGCTCGGGCAGTAGAGACCGCTGAAGCCCTCGTCCTCGAGGCGCTTCGCCATCTCCAGCGTGGCCTTGCGGCGCCCGGGGACCGCGGCGAGGCTGACCGCGGGCTTGCCGGTCACCGCCACGGGACCGCTCCGCCCCAGCGGTTCAGCGAGGTGACCTCCGCGGTCGGCCGCCGCTTGCTCGGGCCGTACTTCACGGCCGGGTAGCCGAGCGGGATGCAGAAGTGGAAGGTCATCTCCCTGGGGATGTCGAACATCGCGTGGAAGCGGTCCATCACCTTGGCGTGCAGCGTGGTCGGCAGCGAGCCGATGCCGAGGGCGTGGGCCGCGAGCATCAGGTTCTGGCAGGCGGGGATCACCGAGTTGGCCCCGCCGCCGGGGGCGGTGAAGGCGAAGACGATGCAGGGCACGTCCTTCATGTCCTCGGCCAGCCCCATCGCGGAGCGGTAATTCTTGTCCTCGAGCGGGATGTCCTCGGGCTTGGTCCACTTGTGGTCGTCCCAGCGCTTGGCCCACCACGCTTCCTTGTAGAGCGCGCCGAACTCGCGGATCTTCGCCCGGTCGTTCACGATGAGGAAGCGTGCCACCTGGTGGTTGCCGCCGTTCGGGGCCTTCACCGCCGCTTCCATCAGCAGGTGGAGATCCGCCACCGGGATCGGATCCGGCCGCAGCTTGCGGGTGGAGCGCTGGGTGAACATCGCCTCGCCGATCGGCATCTTGAGACGGTCGATCTGCATCGGGTCACCTCCTGGGAGTGAGCGTCATGCGCCGAGCACCCGGCGGAGCCACCCGGCCACGTCGGCGATCTCGTCCGCGCAGACCGCGTGGGGCATCGGATAGCGGTGCCACTCGATCGGGTAGCCGAGCGCCGCGACCTGCTCGCGGCCCTGCTCGGCCAGGGCCAGCGGGATCAGCGGGTCGTGCAGGCCGTGCGCCCAGAAGATCGGCACGTCGCGGTTGACCGGCGAGCGCTCCGCGGCGAGCGCGCCGGCCAGCGGCACGTAGCACGAGAGCGCGAGGATGCCCGCGAGCCGTTCCGGGTGGCGGAGCCCCACGTGCAGGGCCATCGCGCCGCCCTGGGAGAAGCCGGCGAGCACGAGACGGCCCGGTGCGATCCCGCGCTGCCGCTCCCGCGCGACGAGCGCCTCGATCTGCCGCGCGGACTGGCGCACCCCCGCCTCGTCCTCGCGCCGCACGCCGGCGAGCGCGCGGACGTCGTACCAGGCGCGCATGACCTCGCCCTGATTGATGGTGACCGGCCGCAGCGGGGCGTGCGGGAACACGAAGCGGATGCCCGGCCGCGCGGGCAGGCCCAGCTCGGGCACGATGGGCTCGAAGTCGTGCCCGTCGGCGCCGAGGCCGTGCATCCACACGACGGCCGCCTCCGGAGCCGGGGCGGTCTCGATCTCGATGGATTCCAGCAGGTCGGCCATGGCCTTCTCTCCCTCTCCCCCTCAGGGGAGAGGGCTACCGGCACTCCTTCACCCAGTCCGCGGCCTCGACCGTCACCCGGTAGCGCGCCCCGGCCTCGCCCACCGGCACCTCGAAGAGCGAGCGCCCGCCCGCGAGGACGTCGCCCACCACGCGCCGGCGGTAGCTCTCCGCCACCGCGCCGTCCGGGCCGAGGCGGTCCACCCGGATCCAGACGTTGGCCGCGTCCTTGATGTTGCCGTTGTGGAGATAGCCCACCACCCGGGTCCGCCCGGCCCGCGCGGGCTCGACGCTCCACTCCGCCCGCAGCGAGTCGGCGTGGACGACCGCGGGGCTCTGCGCGGCGGCCGGGCCCGCCGCGGTCAGCACGCCGGCGAGGGCGAGGAGGAGCAGGCGGATCCGCATCGGCATGGCCCCGAGTGTACCGCCAAGGCGGCGTCGTTGTCTCGTGCGGTAGAGTACGGGTCGTGAGGCGTCTTCACCGCGCTCCCGGGCTTGCCGCCGCCTTCCTCGCGCTACTGCTCACCGCCGCGGCCGCGGCGCCGTCGTCGGTCGACCTGCAGGCGCACGTGCGGGCCCTGACCGCGCCGGAGATGGAGGGCCGCGGCTCCGGGACCGAGGGCGGGGAGCGGGCCGCACGGTACATCGCCTCCGTGCTGGCGCGCGCGGGGCTGCAGCCGGGTGGCGACGCGGGCACGTTCTTCCAGGAGTTCGTCGTGGGCGAGACGCCCCGGGTCGGCGCGCTCAGCCGGCTCTCGGCGTCCGGGGCGGGCGCGCCGGAGCTCCCAGTCGGCCGGGCGTGGACCCCCCACGGGGGGTCGGTCTCCGGTCGGGTGTCGGCCGAGCTGGTCTTCGTCGGCCACGACGACTACCGGTCCGTGGACGTCCGCGACCGCATCGCGCTGGCCCTCGCCCCCCCGCCGGCCGCTCGGTCCGGGGCGTCGCGCCTGGAGCAGCTGATCGCGGCGCGCCGGGCGGGCGCCCGGGCCCTGCTCCTCGTCGACGACCGGCTGCCCCTGGAGGCCACGACCGCGACCCCGGTGGCGCTCCTCTCCGGCAGCCTCACGCGGGCCGGCGCGGAGGCACTGCTCGCGGGCTCCGGGTGGTCGCTCGACGCCCTGACCCGCGCGGCGGGGTCGCCGGCCGCGGCCACCACCGGGGTGCGGGTCGACCTGAGCGTCGAGGTCGCGCGGGAGCCGCGCCGCGCCGCGAACGTGATCGGGATCCTGCCGGGCGGCGACCCCGCGCTCGCCGGCGAGGCGGTGGTGGTCGGCGCCCACTACGACCACCTCGGGCGCGAGGGCGGCGCGGTCTACCACGGCGCCGACGACAATGCCTCGGGCACCGCGGTGGTCCTGGGGCTGGCCCAGTCCCTGGTCGCGACCCGTCCGGGCCGCACCCTGCTGTTCACGCTCTTCGCGGGAGAGGAGATCGGGCTGGTGGGGTCGGCGCACTACGTGCGCGAGCCCTCCGCGGTCCCGGTGGCGCGGATCGCGGCGATGCTGAACTTCGACATGGTCGGCCGGCTGGAGGGCCGGCGCCTGCTCGTGGGCGGGGTGGCCACCGGCGGCGGCCTGCGGGCGGTCGTCGAGGCGGCCGGGCGGGAGGCCGGGCTCGATCTCGATCTGCGCGCGGGCGGCGCCGGCCCGTCCGACCACGCGCGCTTCTACGCCGCGGACGTACCGGTGCTCTTCTTCCACAGCGGCCGTCATGCC